>CAYGAG010000015.1:0-8748 GCA_964347765.1 uncultured Candidatus Bathyarchaeia archaeon | reverse complement strand
TCGGTAATGGAGAAAAGCTTTCAAGTTCTAAGGTTTGAGTGTCCAGTCTAAATGGTAAGTCAAAGTTTCTTCCACAAGTCATAATACTGAAAGAATTGCCTAGAACGTGGGAGAAGCTAATGAAGATTCTGATCAGAGAGTATACTTCTTCTGACCTTCCTCAGGTTAAGAAGCTGATATTAGATGCTGAGAATTTTGGTGAGCCATTCTTAGAAACTAGCTTCTGAATATCAAAAAGAACACCACACTAGGTTTAGGCAAAGCCTTTGTTGCAACGACAAGGGGTCGAATTGTTGGTTACATTTCATTAGGTAGAAGGATCTTTGCTCTAATGATAGATTCCATTATTGTTGGCAGAAGCTATCAAAGAAAAGGTGTAGGCAGAAAGCTTGTTGAAAAGGCAAAGGAATATGCCAAATCACAAGGTATTCATGTTCTCCGAACTGATACAGGAACCTTCATGGATTATGCTATCAAATTTTATCTTGCTTGTGGTTTTGAACCATGTGGCTATGTAGAGCATGACTTCAGCCTAGGCTCAAAGCAGTTACATTTCTACATAGACCTGTCCAAAAAAAGTTGAAATTCCTTCCAGAAGTCATAAGAACTGGGATTGAGGACGAGTTGAACCAGCATGAGCCAAGATATCGGCGCAAGATTTTATCGTTCTGAGGACTTGGGGGCTATAAAGAAGATCTTGTCTGATTACTCTAGTCTCACTGGTAGAGTTTGGAGCAATCAACTTGTTGAGAGAATGATTACTGATGCTTTAGAGGAGCAACCAGATGGTGTATTTGTAGCTGAGAAAGGTGGAAAGGTGGTAGGATTTGCCATCGTATTACACAAAGAGTATCTGGAAAGAAGAACTGAATAATAGAAAGCTTCAGGGAAGAAGCCGAAATCCTCTTTTTTTGGCGTAGGTTTCGAGAATGAAGTCCTATGATCTCAGGGATGTTCTCATCGAGATCCTGACAACACACACTGCATGTATCGCTCATGAGATTAACGATAGAGCTTACAATGAACACGATATATCTTTCGAATCTTTCAGAAATCTCCGAGAAACAAGAGATAGTCTGCTTTCAGACAAACTTGTAGAGAAAACAGAGAAAGAATCTCCATATGGAAAACCATTCAAGTTTTACTACCTGAGATCAACACCAGATGGAAAAACCAGTAGCGTAGTTAAGAAGATACACAAGACGTTACTTGACTATTCGAAAAAGACAGACGAGATAGGGCGAAAAGGGAAGAAGCATAATTTGTACAACCTTTCCACAAGTCATAAGATGACGCAGAAGACATAAACGAAAACAGATGTGATTGATACGAAGGAGAGATCCAAAGATGGCTGTAGAGATAATTGACACGAATTTAGATAATATTCTTGAATATGGAATCTGTGGCTACAAAAGTATTAAGCAAGAAGGTTTGAGACGAAAAATTGAGTGGCTAAAAGACCGCTTTCCAGAAGGTATGAAAATCAAAACACTGTACTCACACAGAGATGGAACTCAGGGAATGATCGAATACATTCCAGGGGAATACAGCTGGAGACCAGTTGAAGCAAGAGAATACATGTTCATTCACTGCATCTTCGTTGGCTTCAAACGTGCTTACAAAGGAAAAGGCTATGGCTCACTTTTGGTGGATGAAGTTATAGAAGATGCCAGAAAGCAAAACATGCGTGGAGTAGCTATAGTAACTCGTAAAGGCGGGTGGATGGCAGGGAAGGAATTGTTCGTTAAAAAAGGTTTTGAAGTTGTTGACAAAGCTCCACCTGATTTCGAATTACTTGTAAAAAAATTTGACGAGAACGCACCTACACCGAAATTTAAAGGAGACTGGGAAAAGAAGCTGAGTCAATATGGCAAAGGCTTAACTATATTTCGATCAGACCAGTGTGCACCCCTGGCAAATTCTATCAAAGACATAAATGAGACTGCAGAGAAGGTATTCGGCATAAAGCGAAAGCAATTGAACTAAAAAATTGCGAGGATGCACAAAATAGTCCATGCGCATTTGGAACCACCTGTATAGTATATAACGGAAAAGTTGTAGCTGAAACTCCAATCAGCAATAAACGGTTCACCAACATTATGAACAAAGAGCTGAAAGACCAATAAGCTCTTGAGATGAAATGCAATTACATCTAGCTATAAGAAACTTCTAGAAAACAACTCGTTATCTACTTATATCTGCGAAGTACATTGTAAAAAGTGGAAGGCACACCATAGATAGGGTACTTCGGGAGATATCTCCACCAGCTCTTCTAAACCTGGATTTTGACTTGTTTTTCCATGACTCTCGGGGCTTAAGTATTCATGTTCTCGTCAAGCACTTCACGATTTCTGGACAGCCAAGACATTCATCCGGTATAGAAGCATTTTTGGGCAAGGTGCCTAAATATCCAAACTCATGGAGACATGCAGATGAAGGCTTTTTCGGTTTTGAAGTTTTTGTGTCTTTGCTCGGTTCTTTCTTCTTTTTTACGAGTCCTTCCTGAAGACTCGTATCTTTCTTGGTTTTCATATCTGCAGGATAGGAACTAGGTCTCAATTTCTTCAGGATTGTGACATAAGCCACTATGACCGTGGCAATTAGAATGCCGATTACAAGGTTCGGGTCTAGGGGAAACATCGCACTTCCTCATGTTGGCATATTGTCGTACACTTTGGAGAAGACGTGTTCCAAGTAGGCTACGGAACGTACTAGATCCGTCAGGGTTACCATGCCGACTATATTTCCGTTTTCTGCTATAGGTAGTTTCTTGATTTTTTTGTGAGTCATTAGTTCTACGGCTTCTTGAACAGTCATCTGTGGATTGCCGACCACTAAAGGGGCCGTCATGATTTGAGATATCTTTGTGGCTTCTGGGTCTTTGGCTTCAAGCAATACTCTCTTCAGCATGTCTCTTTCAGTTACTATCCCTATTGCATTTCCGTTTTCAACAACAACCAGACAGCCAATCTGATACTCGTCCATGATCTTGACTGCTTCATTTACTGATGCTTTCACTCCAAGTGTTATGACGTCTTTAATCATGATTTCCTGAACTTTAAGCGACATGCCCCTCAAACTAAGTCTCGTCTTAGCCGTTTTATACATTAAGAACTAACGATTTGAATCCCTGATTCATATTCACCTTTCATAAACTTTTACACTAAATTCTGAATTAACCGTGACTCAAGCCCGAATCACTTGAAAGCTGAGGTCCAGATTGGCGACTGATCTCTTGCCAGAGTTCTTTCTGTTCCTAGGTGTAGACTTCTTCGTAGCCTTAGCACTGATTACATGTGTCATGGACCACTTCCGCAGAACAATTCCATATCTCTATGAGGCAGCGGCTATATTCGGGTACGTAAACCTGTTGATGAGCAGAGAATTCATGGCGGATTTTGGAGAGTACATGCGCTTTTCCTATTGCTTCCTATATCTCGCGCTCGCTTTAGCTAACATCACAGGCGTCAACGTTCACCTGCTGATCTCGAAAAAGTCGTGGGGTGGGGCAAAAGTCTTTGCTTGCTGCATCACTTTCCCAACACTACTGATATCCACTTTCTTCTTCTCGATTTACGGCAAAGACATGTCGCAGATTTTGACGGCTGCCCTGCTTTCTAGTGCAATGGTGCTTGGAGTAGGCATCGCGTTTCTGGTAGGGCGAGAGAAGGGAATGAATTGGATTGGAGGGAGGTGAAACATTGAACAGAACAAAATGGTTGGACTTTCTAGCATTATTGATGATATCTCTGTTAGTAGTTGTGGCAACGGCTGCCGTCTATTACTCATTAGGGATGACATCCACAGTTACGACTGCAACAACTGATGTCTGGTTCGTGAAAGGTGTGGACAATGCGACCGCAGGAGTTTCGCTGAGTCCGCAGAATACGTCTGCTACTCTTACCGACCTTAAAGCCTATCCAAATGCAAGCTTCACATACACTGATCCCCTCAGAGTGAAAAACAATCATACCAGTAGCACATATCAGATTCGACTCAATCCAGTCTTGCTCAGCGGCAATGACACGGAGTTTGTCTATGTTAGATTCTTACTACGCAATGGAACATACGAAGAGAATGCAACTCTCGCATCATTGAACTACACATGCGATGGAGCCGATTGGACTATTCCACCCGCCACCGGATGGGTACAGATACCTGCCGGTACAGAGTATGCCATCACAATCATAACGAAGGCAAAAGACAACGCTGCAGCAGCTCAGGTACAAATAGAAATAGCGGTTGACGTGCAATAAAACTCATTCTCTTTTTCTCATATTGATCAGGGAGAACCTTGCCCAAGGAAGGTTCGAGAAAAGACTAGTCAAAAAAAGGATTTGATATACGATTTAGCTGGTCTTAGCTGTTTTGGTGCAGGAAGATTGGATCCTCTTTTTCATCAAAAGGAAAAGAATCCTGAGAAATCTGTCTTCTTGGTCTTGTTATTCCGGAATGAAAAAGTCATTTTCATAGAGTCTGCATTTGGATTCTGAATTCATACTTCTTAATTAGTTCTTGAATAGAGTTTTTCGATTGTTAGCCAAAGGTCGGCGATTGCTGTGCTGAGGCATATACCTAATCCTAGGGTTGCTTCTCGATCGGCTTTGCTAGTAGTTTTCATAACGATTTTGCTTGGTTTGATAGCGACGACAGAAGGTTCCGCCTATCATTCGTTGGCCTTGGAACCTCGAACAACCGTTGGTTCACCTGAAGTTATTCTTCAAAACGGTACAGTTGCCAATAGCACGATCTACGCGAACGGTACTAGTGCAAAAGCCAGTGTTGATTCAACAGCAGCTTGGTCAGATGAGCTGTTGACGAATCCCGGTTTTGAAACAGGCAATCTAACAGGATGGACTGTAAAGGGACCAGCCGCAGCAAGTGTAGAAGTTTTCAACGCCACATCTGGTGGTGACACCTACACAAATAGGTCTCTTAGGATTGGCAATTATGGCGTATGTACAAAAGACGAGCCGGGCACAAACGATGATAGCGGGGTATGGCAAAACGTAAGCCTCGCTGCATATGCAAGTGCAATTGACGCCGGTAACGCCAAGATAAATGCGAGCGCTTGGCTGTACCCATCTGAGTGGGACTGGGATGATGCTGCACTGATCGTCAGATTCTACAACTCAAGTGGAGGTTTCATAAGTGCATGGAACACGACCGGCGAATACGGTGAAGGCATAGCATACTACCCAAAAGCCTGGATGTTGGGAATGGGTTACACTCACTTCACTCAAGGACAACTGAAACAGTTTGGATGTTACAATTACACCGTACCCATAGGAACAAGAACGGTGGGGATTCAGCTTGGGATGGGAGAACACAAAGATTCATTGTATTGCGGCGGACAGGCTGATGAAGCTTCCATCAAGATTCACACGTATGATGAGACAACCTACGACTACGTCCTTAGAGTAAACAACACCAAGACAGATTCGTGGCAGATCAGACTGAAGAAATACTCTGACAGCAACGTTAACCGCTTGCGAAACTGCACCATCTACTTCCACAACTCGTCAGATGGCGCTGCACGCCAAATCTACATCCAGAACGGAGCTTACATCAACCAAACTGGATCATGGTATGATCTACTTGACTCAGAAACCATCTACATAGCTATGACAGTAGAAGTAACAAGCACGGGAACATCATACGTGTTTGCATATCTAGAAGTTCGTACTCCAAGCGTGACAACTCATGCCCAATACATCATAACATTCAAAGTCGACTGAGTTCATTTTAAACCTGAATTTCTCTCTCGGTCCTCTTCACATTCGCAGACGCCTAGAGAAGACCGGCTATGATGTTGACAATATGACTTCGAGTCTGAGCGTGTCTGCAAGCCCTTTGATCTGTCTTGACAAGTCTGCAGCCTCTTCAGCAGTATGACTAGTGAAGACAAGAACTGAACCACTCTTGCAGAAGAGTGTTTCTGAGTCAATCTTATGATTCAGAGCATCCTTCACTTTCAGGGCATCCTGCCTAATCTGCGGAATTCCATCTGTGGGAAATGAGTTCACTCTGGGAAAGAAGAGAACCTCGCAAGCCCATATCAACGGAGTGATGCTGGTATATTTGATTGCAGCCTCATGTTTCTCAATGTCTTTGGCGCAGACTACGTCTAGGCTATTCGTCTGGACAAATGCTGGATTGAGAATAATGAGATCGTAGTATCCCCTTCTGTATGATCGTGCATCCTTCTTTGTGAAGCCATCTTCCTTCATGTTGCATCTGAACGGCATTGGATATTCTTGGTGAACCAGATTGACCACGTAGCCATCAGCAGTGTTCGTCGGTTCTACTCCTTTTAGCCTTAGTTCTTCATTTGAGATGTCGCAGAGAAGTGAAAGTATGTCTCGTCCGGTGAAGAAGTAGTCTGGATATTCGTGGAACATTGTTCTCACTCTATTGACAATCTCGCTTTTCATCTCGTTCCAGTCAACACCCGATTCGATTTGAACAACGTCTTCAGTTCTCAGCAAGCCTATGACCCTCCGACTAACCATTCAGGACCTGCAATTAAAAAATCTGTGAAGCCTTACTATGAACCTAGAATATCAATTGCTTCGGCAACCGACGGAGATGCACTCCGTTCATACTTTTCAGAAATGTAGAAGCAGCCTAGAGCTGTTATTATCTAGGGCGATCTGCAGAAATTTCAGGTACATATACAGGTAGAATCGTTCGGAAGAAGGCTGCGGTCAGCGCGCGTCAGGACTCGGGAAGATTGAAATATTCATGCGCACTAGTTATTCATCTCTTTGATGGGTAGTGGCAATAGCTTTGCAGAAGAGAAGACTTGGCAGAACAGATTTACAGGTTTCGGTTGTTGGGTTTGGAGGCATTCCCATAATCGCTCTTTCTAGAGTTCAAGCAGCGAAAGTGGTGAGGTACGCCTATGAGAAGGGTATCAACTATTTCGATACGGCTAGAGCCTATGGAGACAGTGAAGAAAAGATTGGAGCGGCGTTGAAGGATGTGAGAGATGAAGTAATAATAGCTACGAAGAGCCATCAGAGAACAAAAGAAGCCGCTACCAGAGCTGGTCTCAAACAGAGTCTCAGGAACCTCCAAATTGATCGAATAGACCTTGTTCAGATTCATGGAATTGACACCGAAGAGACTCTGAACAAGGCATTGGATTCTCAAGGATCTTTGGCTGCTCTTGAGGACGCTAAAGATCAGGGAAAGATTGACTATGTAGGAATCACCGGTCACAATCCATATGTGTTGGAGAAGGCTCTAAAAACAGGCAGATTCGATACAGTTCTTGTGCCCTTGAACGTTTTGGATAGAAGAGCTGCTGAGAAGCTTGTTCCTGCTGCAAATGAACTTGATGCAGGCATTGTCATCATGAAGCCAATGGGAGGATGCGGGGGTCCATTGGTATATCCTCAATGGGGTGCCCGAATGCTAGGCAAACCCGAAGAAGACTGGCCTGATTCATCAGAGTTCGTTGCTCATTTCGGAAGAGAAGGTTTAGAGAGAGCCAAACGGTCACTGAGATTTGTATTAGCTCATAAGATAGATACGACCATACCGGGCTTGCGCTCCACGGAACACGTAGACTACGCTGTTGATGTCGCGGAAGATTTTTCGGGTCTCACCAGTGAGGAAGAAGAAACTTACAGATTTGGGAAGCTGCCTCCTGAACCCTTCTGTCGAGAATGCCAGCTGTGCATGCCATGCCCAGATGGTGTAGAGATACCAACAATTCTGAAGTGGGACACCTACCACAGCTTTTTCAACATAAGAAAATGGACTCGAGAACAATATCCAAAACTGCGAACAAGAGTAAACAGCTGCACAGAATGTGGTGAATGCGAGAAAAAATGTCCTTACACTCTTCCAATAATCAACATGCTCAAGGAGGCAGAAAAAAGACTAAAGCCCACGGCCTGACTATCAATGCCCGCGACTCGGTCGGTCGCTATCCTCTTGGCCTCTGAGCTGGAACAACCTCATGAAGCTTGACCTTTAGGATTTTGTGAATCATTTTCCTGAAGCGTTCGAAAATGTCATATGATACACACTAGCTGAATGCTCATGGTTCACTCCTGAGAAACGTGAATTGAACAATACAGAAATCCATCAAAACGATGTGTCAAGAACAGAAATATTCTCACGCTTGAAGTACGAGATTTATAGAAAATTGCTCTATTCCTAGTTGGGTGATGAAGACGCAATATATCAAGATGCCCAAATTCAAAGTTCTGCACGGTGAAGAAGCGATCAAAGCGCTTCATGACTATATCGAGGAGATAAACAGAGAAGAGAGCGGAGAACTACAAGAAAGACAGAAAGCAGCTCTGATCAAAGTCGCAAAGGCACTGATCTTATCACTCCAAGATGAATACAGGACAAAAGAAGAAATCAACGAATCAGGATTTCTATCTGAAATCAAAAGAGCCATTCTGCGGCCTCGCCACGACTCAACACACACTGAACTTGAGACAACGATCAATCCTCTCATCCATCATCCCCCTCAACAACCAATAGCGAAAACAATAAGATGAAAAAAGAAAAGAAACACCTGCGCCAAAAGTCCTAGGAATACTGCCAAACCGCAAGGAAAAAATGAAAGTCAGGGACGGTATCTCCGCTCTCTGCTCTCCTTTCCAGACTCTCTCGCGCTCTTGTCTTCTTGTTAAGGTCGAGAGCGCAAGCCTTTCTTCAGAAGTAGAACTAAGATGAATGCACCGACTATAATGCTTGTAATGACTACTAGGATTTGATCAACAT
>CAYGAG010000014.1:0-37391 GCA_964347765.1 uncultured Candidatus Bathyarchaeia archaeon | reverse complement strand
TGCATCCACTAGCGTTTCGATGATAGGTCAACATTGACTAAATAGCTTTAGGCTAATATTTCACACGATACACATGACTAGCCATGAGATGAGCATGCAGCTATTTTTGTATTAGGGCGCATGTCCAATTCTGCTTTTGAAGCTAACGACGCTACGAATTCTCTCTGCTTTCATGGGGAAATTCTGGGACTCGGAATGAGGGCGTCCAGCAAGACAGCTAGAGCCGTAATCACTGCAAAAGCAGTCTCCACGAAAAAGATCAGCGTTATTCCTTCGATAGCTGGTACTCTATGCCGTGTGAATCCTATAGAAAGATATATTTCTCTTTCTGGAAAGAATACGAAAAAGGCAGCCAGAACACCGAACACAGCGCCTGATGCGCCAACAACGGGGGATATCAGAAGACACGTTGAATAGAAAATAAAAGAAAGATGCTCAACCAATTATACGATTTGCTGACAGATAACTTTAGATAATATTCAATATGTTGCATCAATCACAATATGGTTAATCTTCTGAGGTAGACCTCTGATGTGGTAGAGCTTCCACGGGTCACATTAGCGTGCCAGCGCGCAACATCAGGATTCTCTAATAATCCTGCTTTCTTGCTCATCTCAATGCTCTGTATAGCGTTAGATTGTACTCAGATATAGAGGACTCGCTACGAAAATGTGGCGGGCCCGAGGGGATTTGAACCCCTGTTCTCCGGCTTTCTCTCGCCAGAGACGTCCGGAGGCTTGCGCATCGTCTCCGATTCGGCGCCTTAATCCATACTGGGCTACGGGCCCTCCGAGACAGAATCATACTGGTTCACGTTCAAGCAACTTCAAGAGAATTATGTCTCAATTAACTCTTCGTTTATCCACCAAGCCTTTTTCTTACCTGATCTTTCTCCTGCATAGTAATCCACAACTGATTTTCCCAACTGTTTCTTCGACCTTTTCTTCAATCTCCTCAATCTGTTCAGCATGAGCCATCTGTTCGTCTCCAGATACTCTGCCAACTCTGGTGTGGTTGCCCCTTTGTAATGGACAAGATAGTCAACTATCTTATGATCCAGCTCATCTATACAGAATGCATGTGGATTTATTCTTCCTGATCCGTGAGTAAGTAGCTCCAGATCTCCCAAGTACTTTCTTATTTGGGCAAACTCCATCTCCATCCTGCCAAGTCTTTGCTCCAACTCAAAGATCCTGTCAGGTCTGGGCGTCTTCTCCAGCTTCTCCATTATCGCGTCCCGAATAAAGCTGCTTCTCTCTCCCTTCGGCACACGCAGAACCATCTCCTTGTAGACTTCTTCAGGTATCTTCGCCGATATAACGTGTAACTTCTGCATAACTCACTCTGTCCTGCAGCTATCAGATCTAATAATTATCCTACACATACTTCAGATTTCCCTCAGGAAATCTTTTTAGATATGCAACACAACCTTAAATCGAAACTTTCCTGAAGTGAAAAACATGCCCGGAAAGACTACGATCTCTCTAATCAAATGCGATGTAGGTTCACTATCAGGACACCACGTTGTCCCGCAACCTCTATTGAGAATCGCTGAGGAAAATCTGACCAACGCAGAACAAGAAGGGCTTATCAACAGTCACTACACCTTCCACGTAGGAGATGACCTTCAACTTCTAATTATCCATGACAAGGGCCTGTCAAACCCAGAAATCCACAAACTGGCTTGGCACATCTTCCAGGCAGCCGCTGGAAAAGCCTCAAAACTGAAACTGTACGGCGCCGGTCAGGACCTGCTGAAGAACGCCTTCAGCGGAAACATAAGAGGTATGGGCCCAGGCGTGGCCGAGATAGAGATAGAAGAGAGAAGATCAGACCCTATTGTGGCTATAGCAGCCGACAAGACATCAGCCGGAGCCTTCAACCTTCCCCTCTTCCAAATGTTCGCCAATCCAATGAATACAGCAGGGTTGGTCATTGATCCTGAGATGAGAGGCGGCTTCAAATTCGAAGTACTCGATATTCTGGAAAACAAGGCCGTCGTCCTCAAATGCCCCGAAGAAATGTATGATTTGGTTGGACTTATTGGAACCGTAAGTCAATACGTAATATCTCGGGTATGGAGAGCTCGAGACGATCTGATATGTGCCGTGAGCAGTGTAACAAAACTTTCCCAGATTGCAGGAAAATACGTTGGAAAAGATGATCCAGTCCTGCTTGTCCGTGCCCAACATGGACTACCAGCATTAGGCGAGATACTTGTTCCCTTCATGCACACCTATTTAGTGGCCGGATGGATGCGAGGCAGCCATTGGGGACCAATAATGCCTGTAGGAGTAAAAGATGCAAAATGTACAGTCTTCGATGGTCCACCTAGAATAGTCGCTCTTGGCCTCCAAGTTTCAAACGGAAAGATAGCAAACGATGACAATGGAAAACCCATGATAGCAGATCTTTTCGATGACCCAGCTTTCGACATGAGTAGGCAGGAGGCCATGGATTATGCTTCTATGCTCAGGCGAATGGGCGAATTTGAACCAGCGCGCCTAGGTGCAGGAGAGATGGAATATACGACTCTGCCACATACTCTAGAAAATCTGAAAGAACGGTTCAAACCATTCTAGCCGCTGTTCTGATCAGCCAACTCCATCTCGTACTTTCTTCTCTTCAAAAGATCTTCATGCCGATTCTTGATAGTCTCATAGAGTTTCTTACGCAGATCCTCTCCTGAAATCTGCCTCTCCTTTATCAGCAATGTCTTTCGGGCCAATTCCACGTCACCTAACTCAGTAAACCACGCCTGGAAATCTCCACGCCTGACATGGAACTCTATGGAGCCAGTGTCAATCTCTTGGATCTTATCGCAGAAATCCTGAAGACTTGCAGCAAAGACATTTAGAGGCTTCCCAACATCAGCATAAAAGTGGAAAGTCTTCTCTGCAGGCAGATAACCCAAAATCTGCGTGGCCATCGTCCCATCAACTTCTGGGAAACCGAGGGCTCTCTTGCCCTGATCCGTTATCACATAGCACCCTTTCTCAGGTCTTTCCACGTAGCCCATCTTGTTGAGTCCTATAATATGCATCATAACAGAAGGGAACCCCAGCCCCACTTCCCTAGCTATATCAACAGCTCTAGTCGGCTTGGAAAGCACCCACATAGTCTCAAGAACCAACCTCTTAACTGGTGACAGCCGCATACTGTTACATCCTCACAATTACTATACACCTAATCCATTTTTCAAACTTTCTATTACTTTTGGGAAAAAAAGGAAATTTGCGGCGAAAATAGGTCGCATGTGCAGCATAGATGAATGTCTCTACGAAAGATATGTATCCGTTCCGAAAACGTAAATAGTGATACTATAGGTTAATAAGCCCACAGATACATCTAGACGAGGATTTCCTATGAAAATGGCTGTATTGGTTTATGAGTATCCGCCCAAGATTGTCGGTGGTCTAGGAACGTACGCAGCTGAGATCACCCGCAAGTTTGTCTTACTGGATCATGATGTTACTGTCTTCACCATGAACGATGATACCCGCAGTCTTCCAACGCGAGAGATCTGGCGAGGTATAGAGATCCACCGTCCCCTACATATCGACATTTCTGGGTCACTTCCAGACGTCATCGCAGAAGACATAAAAAAATGGGGTCGAGGCATAAACCTGTTCTCCAAGATCCTTGTCTACAACTATCTGAGCGCCTCAAAACTTGTGAATGATCTGATCAGAAAAGAAGAGTTCAAATATGACATCACGGTGGCCCACGACTGGCTTTCAGCCATCTCAGGAATCACCATAAAGAAAGAACTCGGGCTTCCCTTCGCCTTTCACGTTCACTCCACAGAGAAAGGTAGAACACTTGGAAATGGCTCAGAGGTTGTCAGCAACATCGAACTCCATGGAGCAGAAGCAGCAGATCTAATCGTCACGGTTTCATATGCCATGAAAGATGAGCTTACTAAGCTGGGTTTTCCTCGAGACAAGATACGTGTGTGCTATAATGGTGTTGATGAAGAGAAATACTCGCCGGAAGCTGTGAAGCCCGAAGAGATCAAGAAACTGAGAGAATCATATGGGATCAAAGATGAGGACTCAATGATCCTATTTGTAGGCAGACTTGTAGGTGTCAAAGGAGTCGACAGGCTCATAATGGCAATGCCCCACGTTCTCGAGAAGATTCCCAACGCGAAACTGGTCATAGTGGGCCTCGGCGACCTTCAAGACTACATAACAAATCTAGTTAAGACGATAAGGCTGGAGACCTCAGTAAAATTCCGCTTCCAATTCATTCCTGAGGAAGAACGCATCCTTCACTATGCGGCCTGCAATGTCGCAGTCTTCCCCAGCCTATATGAGCCTTTTGGGATAGTCGTTCTAGAAGCGCTAAGCATGGAACGTCCAGTGGTCGTTGGCGCTGCAGGAGTCAGCGGGATGAGGGAGATAGTTATCCCCACTGGAGACGAGCAATGCGGCTATCACGTTGACCCAGGCAATCCAACAGATATCGCTTGGGGGATAAGTAGTGCCTTGGAGAATCCTGAGAAGACGAACTGGCTAGGAAAGAATGGTAGACGAAGAGTTCTCAACGAATTTACTTGGGACAAGATAGCTGAGAGAACAGTTGCTTTATATGAAGAGATGATGGAACACTAGAATGGTCAAGCTGCCATTCATATGGGATACACATTTGAATCTGCCTTACCTAAACATCAGAAAAAAGGTTGCAAGAGAAGCAGCTAACCTTCTTTACCTTGGAATCGAGAAGGAATATAGGCAGGCCAAACTAAAGGCGGCGGAGACGTTCAGAGTCACCATTCTGCCTTCAAATCTTGAAGTCGCAATAGAACTTGACAGGATAGCGGAGGAAAAGGAAGGCGCAACAAGAAAGGAACGTTTGATCCAGATGCGCAAGCAAGCTCTAAGACTAATGAAACTTCTGGAAGCCTATACTCCAGTCTTGGTGGGAAGCGTTTGGCGGGGAACGATAAACCATGGAAGCGACATCGACATCGATGCATACAGTCATGACCCTCATCAGCTTCTGATGTTGATGAAGCGAAACAAGCTGAAGATCAAGCGAACAGAATGGATGACAACGACTAAGCATGGAACCGTAAAAACCTCCCTTCATATCGAATTGGGACTCCCTGCAGGGGAGAAAGCCGAGATAGTTGTTCGGAAGCCCGAAGAGTTCAATATCAAAAGAAGATGTGAAGTATACCTTGACACAGTGACAGGGCTTCATATACACGACCTGGAGAGGATGCTTGAAGAAGAACCAACAAGAAGATTCGTGCCTTTCTAGAATAAGAACAGAACCACAGATGTTTAAATACACGCTGTCAAATAAATGAAGACAAAACGCCATGGGACCCGAGGATGTCAACATGGAGCTTGACGAAAAGACCTTGAAGAAACTCTTTCCAAATCTATCAAAAGAAATTAAAAATGTCGACTACAAGGTCTCCATAGACTCCGTCAGAACCAACTCAGAGACCGGTGAAAAAGCAGCGTGTGCAAGGTTCAGTCACTACACGCCTGACATAATAGACTTTCTTCGCCGGTGCGACACAGAGGACCAAGCAAGAGAAATAATCGACTACATGGAGGAAAGAGAAGAGATTCCGAGGGGATACGCAGAAAAGCTCAGAAAACAACTCAAAGATCAGGGCGTCAGGAGCTTTGGCCCTAAAAAGGAAGAAGACTACTACCTGAAATATGGGGATCAATAATCCCCTTCTAACAATGCTCGTGCAACACCCTCACATGTCTCTTTTCCTCAGCACGTATGCAAACAAAAGTAAATAAATGGGCTAATAGATAGATAAGAAGCCAAGAAAAGTCGCAGACCGGGCGGAGAAACGGATGAAGACAAAAATCTTGACCTTGACTTTAATTATGGCCACATTAGTCTCAACGCTCTATACTTCATTAGTGCTTAAGGAAGTTGAAGCCACAGACAACGGCTTAAGAATAGAAAGCATAAACCACGAAATTCATGTAATGTCTAATGGTTACATAGTCATCAATGATACCATACAAACAGACGGGACGCCTTCCGATGTTTTCCTTATAGGGTTTCCACACAAGTATTCCTCGAAAGTTGTTCGATGCATAGCATACAACTCCACCGATCTCCTGCCCGTCACTCTCGATGTGCCTTTAGGAAATCGTATCCAATTCTATGGCGTAGAGATTGGCTTTCCGAAGGGCACCCCCTTAACTTTCTCAGTGACGTTTGTGCTCTCGAACTCCCTCATCACGCAGAACCCTTCTAATACAACCCAATACACGCTAGACTTCCCCGAACTTCCCAGCCTGACCAAAAGCATAGCCCAATGCAACGTTTCCGTCTTTCTGCCCCCTGGTTCCACCTACCTAGACGGAACAATAGATTCTCTTGTATTCTCAAAAGAGAATCTGCCAGCCTTCACATATTCACCTGCAACAGTTACTCTTCTGTCGCCTGAAAAGGCAATACAGCTCTTTGACATTAGAAAACTGAACCGTGAAGTCAGAATAATCGGTACAGGTAACTTCGAGATATCTGACACTTATCACGTGACAAACAAGGCTTCCACTCGAATGAGCTCGATCAGGATGACGCTGCCTCAGAACGCGTCCAATCCAGCTTTCTATGAACAACTGGGTAGAGAAGTAGAAGTGCTCGAAGCAATAGAAAACACATATGAAATCGTTCACAGGTCTCCATTAGAACCCGGGACATCAAGTATTTTTATCGTGAGATACTCTCTGCCTAGCTCCCAATACATCAAACAAGAAGAACCCAGAAGCTTCCACGTTGAGTTTCCAGTGTTCGAAAATCCAGACTGTTACGTTAACAGCTCATTCACAACTTTTGTTTTGCCTGAAGGTGCTAGAATACTGAGTTTCACAGACGTTTCTGGCGCTGTTCATTATAGCGTGTCCAAAGGAGTTTTCCAAGAGGCTCTAACGATAAGTCGGCAAGGCGCATTCTCCCTAGATAGTATTGACATCGGAATCACCTACAAGCACGACATATTGTGGCTTTCATTTCGTCCAACATTCTGGATTCTGGCAATTACAGCCGTGGCATGTGTAGTGGCCTTCGTTTGGAAGAGACCTAAGGCTCCTCTTCCACTTGAGGCGCCTGAAGTGACAGTGCGCATTCGCCCTGAAGAGATAAGATCCTTTGCGGACATCTATGGGAGGAGAACAAAGACTCGTTCAAGGATCAAGTCTCTAGAGGAAAGAGCCAGAAAGGGAAAAATCTCAAGGCGCAGGTACAAAGTTCAAAGAAAGACCTTGGAGACACGTCTAAACACTTTTTCAAGGAAAATAGATGATTTGAGGCAAAAGTTCCGAGTGGCTGGTGGACGATACAGAGATCTGATGAATCGACTTGAGATTGCAGAAACTGAGATCAACGAGGTTGAAAGCAACATTGACAGCATTGAAACACAACACCGTCGAGGAGATCTTTCGCTGGGGGCTTACCGGAAGCTGCTAGCAGATTATGAACAAAGGAAAGAGAAGGCCGAAACAACGATCAGTGAAATTTTGATAAGATTACGTGAGGAAATACGCTAGAAAACCCAAATGCTTTTATTCTCCCTTTCAAAATTCAACAGACTCTGATCAAAAAGGGATGAGATATGGTGAAGATCATAGTTGACAAGGAGAAATGCACTGGATGCGGCACATGTGTAGAGATTTGTCCTGTAGAAGTTTTCGAGATTCAAGAAGACAAATCTGTTCCCGTGAAAGTCGAAGAATGTTTAGTCTGCCGTGCATGTGAAGCCCAATGTCCTGAAGCAGCTATCCAAGTAATTGAATGATCTCGCACTCCACCTTTTTTGTCCTCTTCAACATCTTTATCTCACAAAACCCAGAAAACGTTCTGAGTTCGCTTCACCTCTTCTATGATTTTTTTACCTTGCTCATGGACGTGTTTACAGGTCTCAGGACTCTTGTCATATACATTATAGGGCACGCCACTCATCTCTGCAGTAATCGCTGTAGCTATCTTTCCAGCAAAACGTATGCTGTATCCCCCTTCAAGCACTGAGACGATTTTTCCATTACAAGCTTCTGCAGCCAAGTCAATTACCATTTCATAGACCTTTTGATAACAGGGAATAGACAAGCGGAGTCTTCCCACCGGATCCGCATAGTGGGCGTCCAGCCCAGCGGACACTAAGACCAATTTAGGCCTATACTGTTGTAAGATGGGCTTTACAACTTCATAAACTGCCTTTAAATACAATGAGTCAGTCGTCTCAAATGGTAGGGGAACATTTACATTGAAGCCGAATCCGTCTTCTTCTCCGATCTCGGATATGAAACCTCTTTTAGGGAAGTCTTGAGGATCTTCGTGCAGACTAATATACAGGACGCTATCGGTTTCATAAAAGATCTCCTGTGTCCCATTCCCGTGATGAGAATCAATGTCCAATATTGCTATTCTATCTAGCTTGAATTCTTCAAGCAAATGTTTGGCCGCTATGGCTACGTTATTAAAGAGACAGAAGCCTCCAGCGCTGCATCTGGTCGCATGATGTCCAGGAGGCCGCACTAGAGCAAAAGCGTTTCGATTTTTCTCCTGCATCGTGAAGGTGACGGCTCTCAGAGTTCCTCCCACAGCATGAAGTGCAACTTCAAAACTTGAGGAGGAAACAACTGTATTCTCCTCCAAGTCCACGATTCCACCTCCTGCCTCGCACACTTTCTTCACGTATTCAATATAATCCACGTCATGAACCCGCTCTACTTCTTCCAACGTTGCCTTTTCCGGCTTAATAAACTGCCAATCTTGAATGCCGCGAGCTTTGCCTAATCTCAATTCTCCAACAATAGAACGAAGACGACTCGCCGACTCTGGATGACCTCTGCCAGGATCGTGTCGATAATAGATAGGTGAGAAGACTAGGCCGGTTACCATGTCAAATCATCCTTTTCATAATGTCAGCGAACATATTCTCTGTGTACTCCTTCACAGACTGTCTCTTTTGCTTGCTCAATCTTCGCAAAGCTTTGGTCACCCCAGTAGAGTATTGAACCGCCCTCTTAGGTCTTCTAGCGATAAATTTCGGCAGTCCCATGTCCTCCGCTAATCTACGCAACACATATTTTCTAACCTTCCCATTTGGTGATATCTTCAGTTTCAGGGGCAGGCTGACTGCAAATTCTCTCATCTGGTGTGTGACGAATGGTAGTCGAAGTTCGACATCGTGAAAATTACAGATCTTGGCGTCCCTTTCAAGATTGCTTTTATGCATCTCCAAAATGTCGCGGAAGATGGTCTCTTCGGCATTTTCTTTCCCATATGTGATGTAGTGATCCAAATGTCGTCTGTAGCCTGCGAAAAGCTCGTCTGCTCCTTGTCCAGTAAATAGAACCTTTAACCCCATCTTTGAGGCATTCTCGGCAGTCCAGAAGACTGGAAGGCCTATGCCAACTTGAACCGGGTTTGCTTCTTCGATCAACCATAAAACCTGAGGAAGATGTTTTTCCACGGATGTTTTGCCATATTGATAAATGTGCAAGGGCAGCTCCAAGGCTTCTGCAGCCTTCTCTGCATGGTCCGTTTCCGAAATGTTCTTGAGACCTACAAAGATCAAATGAATGTCTGCTTGACAGCATTTGGCCAACAAAGCGATAATGCTGCTGTCCAAACCTCCTGAAAAGGCCAACGCAGCCTCCTTCAGACCTGAGATCGTCTGTCTGACTGAACTCTGCAAAAGCCTCCGTAGATCCGCAACCGCGTTTTCCAACGTTACTTCCTTCACTCTTTGTTTGATAAGTGTTCTCACAGGTTTGAGCTTGAAACTGCGTTCATCAACGTACGCAACGTTTCCTGGTGGAAAAGAAGACGTTTGTCTTATTCCAATTTCCCACAATGCCTTCCGCTCTGAGGCGAAAACAGTCAGACGGTTATTCTCGCCGTAGTAGAGGGGACGCAATCCTAAGGAGTCTCTTCCAACTATTAGTCTTCCATGCTCAGCCAAACCAAAGGCATAGTTTCCATCAAACTCTTCAACGAAGGTCTCTGCATTTCTGTCCCTCTGATTGAATCTCTGTGCCACCAGATTCGCCTTGGCTGGATTTTCTATAGAAGCGAATATTCTGCCTTGAAAAACAAGTGTTCCATGATCGAACTGCACTGGTTGCGGGATGTCCGACTCCAGTGTTTTTGAGACGACCTGCCCAATCAAAATATGAGAATCAAATTCCTTTCTCTCCAAGTTTTCGATGGAACCATCCATAATGACCTTGGTTGGTGAGGCCAGTCCAAAACCGTCAGCTTTTCCATGCCCCAACATCTTAAGCATGCTCACTGCTTCTCTTCTCACGTCTTCCATCTTTCTACTTAGAATGGCAATTATAGCTCCCATCTGATGTAGCCGCTCTATGGTAAAGCATTAATTCCAGTCACCTTATCTAGTTTTGTGGGTTGGTGAACAATATTTGTCTATTCTTCCTATCGACACCGGCCGTTATGGGACTCTCGAGATGAAAAGAATTTTTCAGGAGGAGACACTTCTCCAGAAAATGTTGGATGTGGAATCTGCATTGGCTTGGGCCCATGCTGAAGTTGGTAACATTCCAAGAGAGGACGCTGAAAGGATAGTCCTAAGGGCTTCTGCAAGATATGTCAAGATAGACCGCATCAAAGAGATCGAACACGAAATAAAACATGATATTGCTTCGATAGTCAGAGCCTTGACCGAAGCGTGCGGCACAAGCGGTGCTTATGTTCATCTTGGAGCAACGAGTTACGACATTGTTGATACGGCTAGAGCTCTTCAGTTCAAACAAGCCCTCAAGATAATTGAAGAAAAGCTAAGTAGACTTGAAAAAACCCTGATGAACAAATCCTTGAAGTATAAGGGCACGCTGATGATGGGGAGAACTCACGGTCAGCATGCTCTTCCGATAACGCTTGGATTCAAGTTTTCGGTCTGGATGCGTGAGATTTCAAGACATATCGAGAGACTAAGACAATGTAGCAAGCGTCTTCTCGTAGGCAAAATGACAGGAGCCGTTGGAGTTCAAGCCGGTCTCGGACCACATGCCCAAAAAATCCAAACATTGGTCATGCAAAGACTAGGCATTTCGCCTGCTGAGATCTCAACACAAATCATCCAGAGGGATCGTCACGCCGAGTTTCTCTGTCTGCTGGCCATGATAGCATCCACCCTTGACAATTTTGCAACTGAAATTCGTCAACTACAGAGGCCTGAGATCGCCGAGGTCTTTGAGGCCTTCAAACTGGAGAAGCGAGTTGGCAGCTCTACAATGCCCCACAAACAAGACCCGGAAACTTGTGAAACAATTTGCAGTCTGGCCAAAATCATGAGAAGTCTGGTCGTTCCAGCCCTTGAAAATATGATAACATGGCATGAGAGAGATATGACACAATCAGCGGCTGAGCGTTTTATCCTTCCAGAGGGATGTATTCTCATCGACCATATGCTCCTTTCGATGAATGACGTGGTAACTAATCTACACGTAGATGAAGAACGCATGAGGAAAAACATGGAGTTAACTCAAGGACGCAGCATGTCAGAAGCCGTCATGATTGCCTTGACAAGAAAGAACATGAGTCGCCAGGAGGCCCATGAACTACTCAGAAAACTGGCTGTCAAAAGCAAGAGAAAGAGGAGAGACTTCAGAAAAGTGCTCTTGCAGAACGGGACCGTGAGTGAAAAACTGAACGAAGAACAGATCGATGAAGCCTTGAATCCAAGTAACTATCTGGGCACAGCCATAGAACAAGTGGAGCAGATGATAGAAAAGACTAGGAAACAACGCAATGTGAGGGCAATCACCTAGTATTCTGTTAATGCCCTCTGTTCCCAGTCCTCTTCATCCTTCAATCTTTGCCACTCCCTTTTTTTGAGGAAGCCACCTACCTGTTCTTTTATCTTCTTCGCCAGTTTTGGCCCTATAAGTGGCAAAGCCATCAAATCTTTGACGTCTGCATGTTTAATGTCCTTTATAGTTTTGAAACCTGCACTGTAAAGGACTCTTCCCCTAACTCTGCCAATTCCTTCCAACCTGACAATCGGCAGCAACTCTTTCGTTACTCCCTTCTCTATCCTTTCCATAAGTCGAAGAGTTCGCGGTCGTGCTTTCCTATTGTCAAAAAGCCGAGCCAACTCATGGGTAGCATGGAGCAACCATTTAGCATTGTGTATTGTTCTGTAAAGATCTCCCGGTTGCACCTGGAATCTTTCAATCATCTTATCTTCACTCAGCTCTTCAATCCAACCTTTCAGAACCATGGCTGTCTTAACCTCTCCTAAGAGTTCCTCGTAGGCCATTCTGTCCTCCCACTCCTCAGTTATATCCGCAAGAAACTCTTCTCTATGCTCTTCCATGAAAACTCCAATCTTATCCAGTTCTTGCGTGTAAGGCCTTAACTTCGGCGACATATCAGGCGTATGGGCAATCAGGTGAAGAAGACTCAAGTCCGTCAAGTAGGCTGGTTCAGATCTCAATGCATTCCGAATTATGACTGCTGAGACCGGATCTATGTAGAGCTCACTCACTCTCTTCCCAAACTCTGTTGCGAGAATATCATCTCCGGCAACATTTATCATCTCTTCATTGTAGAGATACTTCAGAATCTTTGCTATTACGCTCTTGATTGCTGTAACATCATATTGGTGCGCGTAAAAGGTCCTGCCAAAGAACTCGTAGATCCCTCGTTCAGTGTGGGCGAAGTCTGCCGCTATGGTTGACAATACGTGAGATCTCAAGATCCTCTCAACAGCCAGTCTTGACCATATTCTCTCTGGTTTAGAGAGTATGTAGGTTTCCATCAGGTAATCTGCTTCGTCACCAGTCTTCGCTGTGAGTATAGCTTCTCCAATCTTGTCGTACTTAGGTCTTCCAGCTCTACCGGCCATCTGCTTGTATTCAAGGACAGTGATCGGGTAGTAGCCATAGCCAGGTTCATATCGCCTATAATCCTGAATCACAACGGTTCTCGCCGGCAGATTTACCCCAAACGCCAATGTAGGGGTAGCTGCCACTACCTTGATTTTCCCTTGTCTGAAAGAATCCTCAATTACCTTGCGATGGGCGCTTCCCAAGCCGGCATGATGAAAAGCTGCTCCCTGCTCAACCAATCCAGCCAACAACGCACTCATTCTAGTCCTTTCCCCAGTAGCCAAAATCCTTTCAGCCTCTCGCCCCAACGCACGCTTTGCCGATTTTGTGAGGAGTTGCCTAAGCTCACTTGCGGTTTTCTTTGCAGCTGCAGCAGCCCTCCTTCTTGTGTTAGCGAAGATCAAAGCCTGTCCACCGGATCTTACAGTGTTCAGAGCTAAGTTTATCACAGCGTTCCTTGACCTTGCTTCTATTCTTCTGGCATCCCCGTCCTTAAACTGAATCTCCTCATGGAGAACTACGCCTTCTTTCAGCGGGATCGGGCGCCATTCGGTTGTGACATACTCGCCTTTAAGCCAGTCGGCAATCTCCTTCACGTTATTTATGGTGGCGCTCAAAGCCAAAACCTGTACGCTCGGATTAACCTGCATCAGTCTAGCCAGAACAACCTCTAAGGTTGGTCCTCTCTCACCATCATTGAGAAGATGTACTTCATCAGCGATTACAAGTGAGATCTCATCCATCCATTTGGCTCTATGTCTTAGAAGTGAATCTGCTTTCTCATTAGTGGTTACGATTATGTCGTATCGTTCCAACCATGGATCGTTGCTGTCATAGTCACCAGTGCTGATGCCAATCCTTATCCGACTCCCATTTGGCTTATGTATTGAAGAGTATTTCTTGAATTCTTGATACTTCTCACTTGCTAGAGCCCTTAGTGGCGTCAAGTAAATGATCTTCGTACTCTCTTCTAGCACATGTTTAAGGGCGCAAAACTCGGCGATCAAAGTCTTGCCAGAAGCAGTAGGGCTGGCCAGCACCAGATTATGTCCCTGCAAAGCCCCGGCTCTTACCGCTTCTTCCTGTGGAGGATAGAGCTTATCAATCCCGGAAGTAGCCAATATCTGTTTGACGGATTCTGGAATTGATAAATCGGAGACCTTCACCGGAGAGCGTCCATCTCCTTTTACACAGTAATTAAGCGTGATTGGTTTAAGTGTTGTGTGTCATTTCCTTTTCCCTTGAGTTACCCTTTTCTATTAGATGCAAACATTAAAGCATGATAGAAGGCTTGGACAGCGATGAGTGAAAACATAAGGGAACTTCTCAACGCTCATGAAGGCCTGAAGCGTGAGGTCTATCTAGACATTGAAAACTCGAGCATGGTTCTGGAGGAAGTCGTCGAAGAGATGTTGCCCTACTTCAATCAACTTGCATATGGCAACCCTACATTGACGCATAAACCAGGCTGGGAAGCCTTCGAAATAATAATGAAATCCATCAAGAGCATAGCGCACTCACTAGGTTGTGGAACCCCTGAGCAAATCAATATCACTCCAGGAGAGACAGAAGCCAACAACTTAGCTCTTTTGGGTTTGGCATCTTCAATGAAGGACCAAGGCAGGAAAATCGTGATCTCTGAGACTGCACCATTAAACATACTCCACACAACTGAGCTTCTTGTTAGGTACGGGTTTACCGTGGTGAAAATCCCAGTCAACTCCTATGGCTTTATAGACCTCGAGAAACTGGAGGACGCTATTGATAGGGAAACAGCTCTTGTAAGCCTGTCTGCTGTAAATCATGAGGTTGGAACGATTGAACCTCTTAAGGAATCAGTTGAAACAGTAAAGGATAGAAACCCTCGTAGCATATTTCACGCGGAAGCTTCGGATGCCTACGGAAAAATCCCATTAGACGTAAAGAGCTTGGATGTGGATATGGCGACTATCAGCAGTTACAAAATTCTCGGGCCGAGAGGAATAGGCGCCCTTTATGTTAAAGAAGGCGTCAACGTGGAGAGAATAATAGAAGGACAGATAGGAACACAGAGACTCTG
Source organism: uncultured Candidatus Bathyarchaeia archaeon (assembly GCA_964347765.1). Lineage (GTDB taxonomy): Archaea > Thermoproteota > Bathyarchaeia > Bathyarchaeales > Bathycorpusculaceae > CAYGAG01. Next base: position 22,490 of record CAYGAG010000014.1, on the reverse strand, counting down.
GCCAGGAGTTGAGAACACACCTTTAATCGTCGGTTTTGCCAAGGCATCTGAGCTAGCGATCCAAAACTTTGAAGAGAATATCCAGCATATGCGAAGCCTCAGAGATAGACTGATTAACGGAATAACAGAAGAGGTGGCAGATATCAAGCTTAATGGACCCAAAGGAGACAAAAGGGCTCCTGACAATGTGAATCTAAGCTTTCTGAGATGCGAGGGTGAGGCATTAACAATCGAGCTGAGTCTGAATGGAGTCTATGTATCTAGTGGAAGTGCGTGCTCAAGAAGACTGCTTCAACCTAGTCATGTCCTCGTTGCTTTGGGCAGAAGCTTCGCTGAAGCCCATGGTAGCATTCTGATGAAAGTCGCCATATCTCATGTGGAAGAGGATATAGAATACGTTCTAGAAGTCATCCCGAAAGCTGTAGAAAGAATCAGGGGAATCACTGGTTCCATGGAGCTGAATTAGCTGTGTCTAGGTCCCCTCTTCCCTACAACCCCAGAATATTGGAGCTCTTTAGGAACCCGAAAAACCTTGGCAAGATGGAAAACCCAACTGTTAGTGCAACAGCTGGAAACCCTTCGTGCGGAGACATGATTGTTTTCTATCTGAGAATAGGTGATGACGAGGCTATAGAAGATGCGTCCTTCGAAAGCTATGGTTGTGTCGCAAACATAGCAATATCTAGTATTCTCACCGAAATGGTTAAAGGAGTAAACCTACGAGATGCGTGGAGCATCTCTTGGAAGAGCGTCATTGAAGCGGTAGGTGGGCTACCAAAGGTCAAGTTTCACTGTGGCATCTTGGCCGTGGGAGCATTGAAGAGGGCTATAAGGACGTACTACAGAATCAAGGACAATTCTCCAAACTGGCTGCCCGAAGAGCCGACTTTCGAGGAAAAACAAGCCTTAGAAGAGGAGGAACTGGCAAAAATCCTTTCCGAAAGGATGAAGGAAGGAGATACCAATGAGCTTGGATCCATGTAAGATTAGGACTGATTTTCCGATCTTAAAGCGAAAGGTCAATGATTGCCCTATTATCTACTTCGATAATGCAGCCACTACCCAGAAGCCAAAACAAGTGATCGCCGCGATGAGGGAATTCTACGAAGGTTGTAACGCAAACGTTCACAGAGCTGTTCATACTCTTTCTCAAGAGGCATCAGAGCTTTATGAAACAGCTCACGAAGAAGTAGCCGAATTCGTGAATGCTGAAGATGGAGATGAGATAATCCTTGTCAGAGGTACTACTGAAGCAATAAATCTTGTTGCCTACGCATCAGGCCTCCACAACCTTGCGAGGGGTGATGAGATTTTGATCACTCTGATGGAGCATCACAGCAACATAGTGCCCTGGGAATTCATCTCTAAGATAACCGGATGTCAAGTCAAATATGTAGAAGTGAACCCTGATGGAACTTTGAACTATGAATCTCTTGAGAAGACGATTTCCAATCAAACAAAGATTGTCTGTCTATCTCATGTTTCCAACGTTACAGGAGTCATAAATGACGTGAAGAGGGTTGCAGATTTAGCACATGAGCATGAAGCCTTGGTCCTTGTAGATGGAGCACAATCCGTCCCTCATCTGCCGGTTGATGTTAGACACTTGGACATAGACTTTTTGGCTTTTTCTGCTCACAAAATGCTGGGTCCAACAGGTATCGGGGTTCTTTACGGTAAACGTGAGATCTTGGAGAAAATGGAACCCTTTCAAGGTGGCGGCTCAATGATAAGAGAGGTCAATTTCGACGACACTACACGGCGATGTACCATTACATTCAGTGATCTACCTTGGAGATTCGAAGCTGGGACCCCAAACATCTGTGGGGCTGTAGGTTTGACCGCAGCCCTCAAATACTTGAAACAAATTGGCATGGACAATGTGAAAACACACGAGGAAACCTTGACAAAACATGCAATGCATCGTATGGAGGAAATCGGGAAAGTCCAGGTCCACGGTCCAAAGGATCCCTCGAACAAATGCGGCATAATTCCCTTTAATTTCGAAGGCATGAGCTCTCATGACCTCGCACTATTCCTTGACAACTATGGGATAATGGTCAGAAGTGGTCTACACTGTGCTCAGCCACTACATGAGCGATTCGGGCTGAAGTCTACGGCTAGAGCCAGCTTCTATATCTACAACACATGTGAAGAGATAGACCGATTTATCGAAGTTCTGGAGGAGATTGACCAGCTTCAATGAATAGTGTCCACGATCTTGTAGCCAGGGTCGAAGAAACCTGTGGCAAAGAAAAAGACTTCGTTGTAACGTTTAAGTATGATAAGAGAAAAGAGGCGATCGAAAAGATTCTGAAACGTGCTAAGACGGAAAAGTCTATCTCTGGAATAGTCTTCGAACTGGTTTTTGAGAATGTTTCGTTCCGCCTTTACAAAACAGGAAAGGCGATCTTCAGAGACTTTGAGAGCAAAGAGGAGTTAAGGAAGGTTCTGTTGGCTCTTCTTTCATAATCTTCGATATGTGAGCTGCGCGCAGAAAAACCAGTTGCGAGATTACTTCTCCGAAAAGACTTTAGCGACTTTCTGCAGTTCTCTCGTGATTGGCAGTAGGAACTTTATTCTTTTTTCGATTCTTAATCTATAAGAGTCGATTATGGTCTTCAGTTGAGCCATTATTTCTCCTGTGATCTCTACTAGGAGTTCGTGGTTTTGCTTTTCTGATAGGTCAAGTATTCTGATTTTCTCATCTCTGTGAACTATAACTAACTGCCCAGTGAGACATATGTGAGCATTGTTTATCTCTCCGTATTTTTCAGGAATGGACGAAGCCGAAATCTTCAAAGTCTCGCTGAAAGGTTTCAGAATCTTGAGCAGAGAATCAAAAAACTCACTTACCAGATTTTCTTCTTCCATCTCGATTTCAGATATCTGCCCAGCTTTTTCCTGCACATCTCTCAGAAAATCCTCCACCTGATCCTTGTCTGTCATTCCGTTTTCTTGTGGAGATGTTGCGTTCAATGTAATTCTCGGGATGGATTCCTGATCTGTCGAAGCAATGGGTTCCTCGGTCATCTAGTCCTACTCCTAGTTCGAATGAACAAGGAAGCTATCGTGTCACCATTCATAATAAGAATTAGTCTGTCTGGGACTTTACATACAATGCTGAAATATGTTAAGGTAATCATGCATCGTAAGACACAATATTTTTATCGTGCCCGCCAAATACTTCTGTTGAGGATCGTTATGGATGATAAGCAGGAGTTGGGCGGGGTAGGGTATAAAACGGATTCTATACGGAAAGGTGAATATGGTACTAAGACAGAATCCGTGTCGGTCAAGCGGAGCAACTTTCGAGTGACTTTGGATATTACTAAAAGACGTAGGATGTCTCGATCTCCACAGTTGGAGAAATACGACATTGGCAAATACGATTTACATCCTGGTTATGTCTTTCCAGAATCGTTAGAACCTATGATTCCTCAAGGGACCCCTGAGTATATCGATAGTGGTCAACGTTATGTAGAGAGGATCATACGAGCGCTTTTTTATTTCAAGCAGTGTGCGTTGATCGGCCCTTCCGGGACAGGGAAGACACATATCACCTATTTGATTGCGGAATTGACAGGGTTGCCCGTTTGGGAAGTGAATTGTGGTTTGCAGACTTCTTCTTATGATCTGATTGGACGGTTTATAGGCTTGGGAAAGGAGAATTGGATTGACGGACAGGTCACGTCTTGGTTGAAATACGGAGGACTGTTGTATCTTGATGAGGCAAATATGATGAAGCAAGATGTTGCGACAAGGTTGAATCCAGTCTTAGATACTCGAGGTCACCTGGTTCTGACAGAAAAAGATAATGATATTGTTCCTAGGCATCGTTTCGCCTACGTTGTTATTAGTATGAACCCCTTTTCGGCAGAGTTTGCGGGGACTAAGCCATTGAACGCGGCGTTCAGGCGGAGAATGAGCGTCTGGATAAATTTCGAATATGAAAGTATTGGAGAGAAAGTTTCGGAGAGAGAAGTAGAACTTTTGATCAAACGGTCAAAGATTGATCGTGACACTGCGTATAAAATTGTTCGGGTAGGAGCTGAAATGCGTCGACAATATTTGTCGGGTGATCTGCCTTATGGGCCCTCCGTGGGCGATTTGAGTCACTGGGCAGTGTTGATTGTAGATGGGGCAGATCCAAGCAAAGCGGCTGAGGAGACTATTGTGGCGTTAACGAGTGATAGTGCTGAGGTGCAAGCTGACGTCCGTAGGCTGATTAAGTTGGCGCTTACAGGCTAGCATCTCTTCTTTGCGGTGGATATAGTTGGGGTTCTTGGAGTATGCTAGATCTCTCTTCTTTGAGAAAGATGAGTTGAAAGCTGACATATTAGTGCTTCCAAGAGTCAAGTATCCCCAGCTTTTGTGGAACGGTAAGGGTTTCCAGTGTATTTTTCCTGAGCCCACGTCGTACGAGGATGGAGAGAATGAAAAATATGCTTCCTTGATGGGCTACCGATTCATTCAAGATACTCTGGGTAAGAGACAGCTGGCAAGTCTCTTCCGCGCCTCAGTGTTTCATTTAGGTGCTCACGTAATGACGTCTAGTCGGGAGGAATTCTGCAGTTGGAGGAAAGGCAAGGATCGGAGGTTGGCGGATTTCGCGGTTACAATGGCAGAGGATGTAGTCGCTAACGCATATGTTGCCGTGAAACACAAAGGCAAACTCGTGGATTTAGCCCTTGCGAATGCTTTGGCACTAAAGAGGCTGCTCCCTCTGGATGGTCTGATGAATCCTGCGACAAAGGTGATGGCTGATCTTCTGGTTAGGGTAAACACGGGTGTTCCACAGGTCAAGGGAAAAAGAGTGCGTGGGTTGACTGATCCTCTTCTAAGGATGATTGGGGAATTTAGACAAAGGGTTTTTCGGTCATTCAGAGGTGAAGACGTGGATTTGGAGGACACCAAGTTGAACGTTGTTGATAGGATCTATTCTGTAGTGGAGGACATGGGGCCTTTATTGGAAATTCCGTTTTTGCCTCATACTGAGAATTTAGGCAGGTGTTCTTGTCTATCCAAGTCTCTCCTTGTGGGTTGGGATGTCTTGCACGAGGATGCTCATGGAGAGTGTTTATGTTTCTTGAGCGGTGTTTCTTCTTGCTCCGAATGTCATGACGAAACGTGGTTGAAGACAGCTGAGGCTGAAGGAATACAGGTTTTTAATTCGTGGCTACACGAGAAGCAGAGAAGTGAGAAGGTTTTGGGGAGGTACAGGGAGTATATGGGCTCTACGCGATTTAAGGATGTAGAGATTCCGCCCGCAGGTTATACCGAGTTTTTGAAGATTAAGGCTGCGTGTAAGAGTGAGGCACATAGGCTAATTGAGAGTCTGCTTGTGGCTAGGGATGCAATTGATGAAGATCCTCGGAAGCGATATGGGGTTTTGGATTTGCAAGAGGTGATTCAAGTTGTGGCCAGCAAGAGCCCGAGGATGGACGTTTTTATGCTGGATGAAAATATCAGCAAGAGCTATGCGTGGATTGTCTTGTTAGACGCTAGTCGGAGTATGGGCGTGATTGGCGATTTCGCCTTGCAGCTCTTCATAATGGCTTTGGAATCTGCTAATCAACTGTTGTTGGACCCAGGTTCTTGGGGTGCCTATGCGTTTAATGACAGATTTCTTGTTGTTAAAGATCTGAATGAAAGGTATAATGTTCGTGTCAAGTCTCGGATCGGTGGGATAAGGTTTGAAGGTTTTACGTTTATGCCAGATGCTTTGAAGGTTGCAGGAAATATCATCAAGAAGAGAAACGAGAATTTGCGGTTGATCATGATTATTAGTGACGGATGGCCTCTTGGTTATGAAAGCATCGATGAAGAGTTGGCGGAAGCTTTAGATACATTGCGGAAAGCCCGTGTAGCCGTGATCGGAGTCGGAGCCAGAAGTCGACGAGTCCAACTCTACTTCAGAAACCATTGCCTAGTCTACACCTTACGAGATTTGAAGAGGAAATTCTCGAATCTCTACATGGAAGCCAGCAGAGTAGCAGTAGAAAGCTAAGGCATGGCATACTGGAGATCGCTCATCATCAACTATAACTTGACCATTATATTTCTCGGCGTTGTACGTCCTATTTGTCACATTTCAAATCTTACCGGTTGTCAAAGCCTCAGGAAAAATAACCTAGAACGGATGAAGTCTATTCAAGTCAGGATCTTGAAGATTTCGGTGATATTCCTGATAGTCGGAATGTCGGCATCATTCATCTCTGCCTTACTGCCCCATCCTGTCAACACGCCTACGGCTTTAATGTTTAACCTCCTTGCTGGTTCTAACTCCCCCAGCGAATCGCCTATAAACAACATGTCTTCAGGTTCTATCCTAGTTAGACCGATTACGCATTCGTACAGTTTTGTTCTCTGTTCTTTGAAAGGATACAGGGGGATTTCTCTGATTCCATGGTATGCTGCTGCAACTTCTCGAGTGACCACCCAATCGAAGAACTCTCTTATGTTGAACCATTGCAGTTCTTCCTCAGTGGACATAAGTCCATCCCTAGAAGTCACTAGAGCCAACTTATATCTTACAGAAAGGGAAGAGAGCACATCATGCGCTCCTTTGTGAATCCGAGTCAAGCTTAACGCATTCTTTCTGTCCATGAAAAACGTAAACCTCAACCTCAAGTACTTCTCTATCTCTTCATCTGAAAGCTTGATTCCTAACGCTCTAATCACTCCTAACCGCCCAATCCCCCAACTATAACAATGCCTAACATCATGTAATGAAATGTCGTAACCCAAGCGACCTAGGGCCTCAAAACGTGAAAAGGCATCCCTCTCACTCATATCGAAAATTGTTCCATCCAGGTCAAAGAGAACTGCCTTAACGCTGATCAACTTGTATCTCGACTCAACGCTCCCTGAAAAAAGCTAAACATCAATAAAAATATGTCGAAAAACGGAAATTCCAGTGAAGTCAATCGGGAAGTCAGTCTTCAAGACGACGTAAGCCACAAGCAAAAAGCATCGCGCTTCAAACTCGTTCTAAGCCCAACAGCAAAGATTTACTTTTCTGTCTCAAGATTTGAAATCCAATAAGCTTTCGTCTCTCCTTCTCTAGTGGTCACATATTCCTTCTTGAAGATTGGGGCTTCCTTTTTATACCTCTCTACTGCCTCTTCAAGAACCGGAAAAGCATATCTACGATGGGAGGCCGCAACCAAGACATAGACAAGTTCTTCACTGACGCCAAATTCTCCTAGCAGGTGGTGAATTCGAACATCCACAATGCCTTCTCTACTCTTCAAGTCTTGGCAAATATTCCCCAGCACCTCATTCGCCTTCTCTTCATAGGCTTCCAACTCTAACTTCTCAACCTTTTCTTCATCCAACCCCCCTCCTCGAACTACACCTACAAATAGAGCAACCGCCCCTGCCTTCCAGAAGTCTGGCCCTTCTTTCATGTGTTTGATCAGATTTGACAAGGAAAAGGCTCCCTTCTCATGAATCCTCGTCTCAGTCATTATACACTTACCTAGAATCTTCGTGTTCGAAAGAGCGTTTTAAACGTTACTTCTTCTTGATCAGAGTTTCTCATCAGATCTCTGGATGATCTTTGTTCTGTGCGGATCTACTATTACTTTGTAGTCTTTCTTAGCGGATTCTAACGAAACCAGCCCGTCTGAGACGTCACGAAGCACAAGATCTGTCTTTCGCTTCAACGGGTTCCCATACCCTCCCCCACCTGGCGTTCTCACTATGAAAACATCTCCTTTCTCAATATTTACAGTGCATTTCGATTTCAGACGCAGACGTTTTCCATTGGGCTTCATAATGAAGTATTCACCTTTAGCTCCTGACTTGCCGCCATACAATCCCCATGGAGGGGTTTTCGTTCTCTCGCCTAACACTGAAAGAACGGCGGATGGGGCGAGCAGCTTCCAACTCCTCTCCAAGCCCACTCCACCTCTCCATCTTCCTGGTCCTCCGCTGTCTGGACGCAACTCATACTTAAGGAAGCGTATTGGATAGGTCGTTTCAATGGCTTCAATTGGCGTGTTCATAGTGTTTGTCATATGGGAATGCACTGCGTTTACACCGTCCATATCTCTTCTGCCGCCAAATCCACCAGCAATTGTCTCGTAGAAAGTCCATTGCTTGCCAGTCATAAGATCTGTTCCGCCAACGGCGACGTTGTTCATCGTTCCTTGGCATGCTGCACATACCTTCTCTGGAATTAGCTGGGCAAAAACCTTCAGCAATACATCTACATTCCTTTGAGAAGTCTCTACATTCCCTCCAGCCACAGGCGCCGGAGGAACCGGATTCATCAATGATCCCTCAGGCACATGAACTCTGATAGGTCTGGTAGATCCTTCGTTCATGGGTATACTGGGATCTGTCAGACATCTTAGAACATAATATACGCCCGACAGGGTTACGCCTAGCACTGCGTTTACAGGGCCCTCTACTTGTTCATCTGTCCCCGTGTAGTCAATTAGCAACGAGTCTGGTTCGATTGTTACTGCTACTTTTATTTTGACTCGTCGATTGCTTGTTCCTGTATTTTCGAGGCAATCCTGTGCCGTGTAGGTTCTCTTAGGCATCTCTTTTATCTTGGCTTTCACGCGCTGTTCTGAGTAATCCATAATCTCTTCAACAGCTCTGCATAGGGTTCTCGCATCATATCTGTCAATTACCTCCAGAATGCGTCTCTTACCTAGAAGGTTTGCTGCCATCTGCGCCCTCAGATCACCCAATCTCACTTCAGGAGTCCGCACATTGCTGAGCACTATATCGGCGATCTCTCTGTCAATAACGTTGTTCTTGACGAACTTCACAGGGGGAATGATGATGCCTTCCTGGTAAATCTCTGTGGCGTCGCCAGCCATGCTTCCAGGGGCCTTTCCACCTACATCTGAATGGTGGGCTTTGTTTGCTGAGTAGGCGACGATTTCGTTTCCGAAGAAGATTGGGCAAATGAGAGTCAAGTCTGGTAAATGGGTTCCACTGATATATGGATCGTTTAGCAAGATCATATCTCCCTCATCCATCTTCCCTTCGAATCCTTGCAGTCCGTTTTGAACCGCAAGTTGCATAGAACCCAGATGCACTGGAATGTGTTCTGCTTGGGCAGCTAGACGTCTCTTGTGGTCAAAGAGAGTGCATGAGAAATCCATTCTTTCCTTAATATTGGGCGAATAAGCTGAATTGCGCAGGGCTATCCCCATCTCTTCCGTCGTGTATGTCAATGCTCCTTTTAGGACTTCAACCGTTATTGGGTCCATCAACGATTCCTGCCTTCTCTGGTAGCTGCTGAGATGACTATGTTTAGAAATCCATCTACGGAAGCTGTCCATTCTGGATGAACTACAATTGTGGCGTCATACTGCTCGATGACTGCGGGTCCTTCAACTACATTTCCGGCTTTCAGTTCTCCTCGACTATAGATTGGTGTGTCAAGATAGTCGCCGGCTTGTTCAAAGAAGACTGGACGTTTGGTGATCGTTGCTCTCCTTGTAGGCCGCTTTTGATGGAAAGGCATTTTTTTGAACTTTGGCTTCTCAACCAGACCTGTTGCGATAAGCCTGATATTCACTAGTTCTACTGGTTCACTCTGAACTGCATATCCGTAGATGGACTTATGTTTTAGGTGGAATCGTCTTGTGGTTTGCTGGAGATTTCTTCTTGTTAGCGGGTTGTCTGTGGGAACAGTCAGTTCGTAGCTCTGACCCTTATATCTCAAGTCCATCTGGCGGACAAGCTTCATGTTCGTTCTTGAGACTTGCTGATTCACGAGGATTTCAATTCCCAGCTGCTCCAGCTTCTGAAACTTGGATTCTACTGTCTGCACATTGACTTTGTCAATCAGCTTCACAATTGCTTTGGTGAGGTTTTTTCTGAAGTCAGCAGTCAGTAGACCATAGGCAGAGAAGAGACCAGGACTGTAAGGAACGACTATTTTTTCGATCCCCAACTCTTCAGCTAGCTCGCAGGCGTGCATTGGGCCTGCTCCACCGAAACATATCAAAGCAAAACTTCTTGGGTCATGTCCTCGTTCAGCAGAGACGATTCGCAGGATTTTTGCCATGATCGAATTCGCAATTGCAACGATTCCTGATGCTGCTTCTATTACTTCTAAGGAGATTTTGCTGCAGATCTCCTCTGCGATGGCCTTCTCTGAAAGTCTCGGATAAATCTTCATCTTGCCACCAAGAATATGTTTTGGATTGAGCCTGCCAAGAATGAGGTTTGCATCTGTTATGGTAGGTTTCTCGCCACCTTTGTTGTAGCATGCTGGGCCAGGGTCTGCTCCGGCGCTTATAGGTCCAACTCTCAATGCTTGCCCTTCATCTACCCATGCAATTGTTCCTCCACCGGCGCTACATTCTGCTAGGTCTATGAATGGATACCTAACTGGATAGCCGCTTCCCCTGATGATTCTTCCTTTATGGACCTCTCCTGCAACCTCGTATTCGGTCACCACTTCGGGTGTGCCTTGCTTTATGGCTCCTGCCTTGGCTGTGGTTCCACCCATGTCGAAGCTCAAAACGTTTTCCAACCCGAGACGCGTTCCATAGAAGCTTGAGGCTATGACTCCTGCGGCTGGTCCGGATTCTACCATACTCACAGGCTTGTTCGACATGATTGTCTTTGTGGCTATTCCTCCATCTGACTTCATAATGCACAAGGGAGCTTCAATTTTGAGTTTACGGATTTTCATCAGCAAAGCGTCAAGATAATTTGATACTATAGGCGTCAACACTGCGTTGACGACTGTTGTACTTGTCCGTTCATACTCTCTGTATTCTGGTGCGATTTCTGATGAGAGAGAAACGTGAGTCTCTGGTAAAGACTTTCTGAGGATCTGGCCAACTTGTCTCTCATGTAACGGGTTTATGTGAGAAAAGAGAAGCGCAACAGCAACGGATCTGACCTCTTCCTTTCTCAAAAGCTTGAACAGTCTATTTACTTCTTTTCTGCTAACGCGCTTGAGGACCTTGCCTTTTGGCCCTATCCGCTCGCTTACCTCAAAGCGAAGTCTGCGGGGGACTAGTGGAGAAGGTCTTTGAACGAAGAGATTGTAGAGTTCCCGTCGGGATTGTCTACCGATCTCAAGAATGTCACGAAATCCTTCTGTTGTTATGAGAGCTGTTCTTGGCAACTCTAGGTTTAGCTGGCCGAGTAGAGCGTTTGTCGCTATAGTTGTGGCGTGAAGGATGACTGATGCTTCTGGGTCATCCGTCTTTTTAAGGAATTCTTGAAAGGCTTTGATGACGGCTTCTTCAGGCTCTTTTGGTGTTGAAGACACCTTTATATTCAGAAGTTCTCCCGTTGCATCGTTCAAGGCAACAAGATCTGTGAAGGTTCCGCCGATGTCTATGGCCACTCTATATTTCGTCAATAGCTGGCACGCCACATGAATGTTTTCAGGTTTTGATATATTTGCGAATATCTTGTGTGACGGCTGATGGAATCGGCAAATCCTTCATGGTGAGTAGCCCTGCCGGTGCATTTATTACTTTTGGAATCGAATTAACGATCATTGCGACCGTGCCTTTGTCACCATGAACGCAAGGCTGAATCCGCTGATTGACGTTTGGTGTACCTTCGATTGTCACGGCGTCGTATTCCTCTTCTGCCCCGACGTATGCTTGAAAATCTAGCAGGATTATCTCTTGATTTTTCGTCTTTCCTTTAGCTTTCTGCTTTAACCCGCTGACTTCTCCAATCTTGATTTTCATGGTGTCACTTTCCACAGGTTGCTGTGCGATTACGGGTTCGACACGTCCTGCTTGAATTTCTGCGGGTTTCCACTTCAAAGCTGCGGCGATCATGGCGATGGATTGTTCAAGTCCAACGTGTCCGGTGATCTGTCCATTCCGAATTTTCTGTTCGAATTCTTCAATGCTCAAGCCGGCACCTATCTTCTTCTGGAAGGGTAGACGTCTGGTGCCCGCATCCATGACTCTAACTGCAGTGATCTTCTCGATTTCCAGGCAAACTGCTGTAAGTGTGATCACCAATGTGTCCATCAAGAAACCAGGGTTTATTCCGGTTCCGAGAACTGTCACGCCTTTCTTCTGGGCGAGGGTGTCCAATTCCTTTGAAAGTTCAGAGTCAACGAGATGTGGGTATGTTAGTTCTTCGCAAGTGGAGAGTACGTTTACACCATGTTTTACGATGGAAGTTATCTGTGAATATGTGTCTCTGAGGAAGGATGCTGTGGTATGAACTGCGATATCTGCATGCGTCTTAGAAAGCACTGAATCAAGGTCAGGCGATATCTTTCTACCTAACCCTCTGTTCAGTCCCAGTACTTCGCCCAGATCCCTGCCAACCTTATTGTTTGCGATATCGATCGCGCCTACAATCTCGATTCCTTCTTTCTGTAAAAGGTTTTTCGCGATCAGACTGCCGACTGCGCCAATCCCATATAAAACAATCTTCACCTCTTCCATTTTCGCACAATCCTATGTCTGCATTTAATTCGCGAGGAAACCACATTTTAGCTTTTCTAGCACTCTACAATGGTTCTGGATTCCACGTTTAAGGATGAATGAGGGAGGATGTACCCCTGCGCAGTGTCGGAGTCTCTCAAAGACTGCGGTTCTGACTTGGCTACCGCAAGATTCATTGCTACAGGTCGATGGGCGCGCTGTTAAGGATTAGAGAGCCTAGCTTTCCAAAAGCTTTTTTCCATATTCATAACCTTGTTGGAAGGCGTCCAGATTCACTTCTATGAATTTATTTGGAACATTTCGCTTAATTGATTCTCTCACATGTTCCGCGTTCAGAAGGTTTGTTATTGCTGCTAAAGCCCCTATCATGACAACATTTCCAGCGATCTTCATGCCCAGCTCTTCTGCAATTCGAGTTGCCGGAACCTCATAGACCTTGGCTGGCAAATTCGTTTTTTGGTTCGAAATCAGATCTGGATCTACGATGAGTATACCGTTTTCCTTTAGGTCGTCCACATATTCCAGATACGCCTCTTGAGACATGGCAATAAGGATGTCCGGCTGCTCTACGCTTGGAAAGTCTATGTCCTCCTCTGAGATTATTACTTCGGATCTGCAGTGTCCTCCTCGGGATTCTGGACCATATGATGCTGTCTGGATCGCGTTTCTGTCTCCATAAACACATGAAGCCGTTGCCATGATTAAGCCTGTTCTTATCACTCCCTGTCCTCCAAATCCTCCTATGCGGATTTCTACACGCATAGCCTCAGGTCTCCTTTAGTTTCTCTTGAACTTTCATGAATTGTTTCTCAAGTAGTTGATCATAGGCTGGCTTGTCAATGTCTATGAATTCACCTACTACTATTCTGTCTTCAGTAATTCCTGCCTCTGATGGATCAAATCTGTGTCTTACTTGTGAGGTTTTTCTATATCGATCCATGATATCGGTCGCACTTCCAAGTCTGTTGCGTCTTCCAAATATTTCTGGACAGGGGGAGATAACTTCTATGAATTTGAAACCTTTCTTCTGTAGTGCTTTTTTAACAGATTCTGTGAGTCTTCTGACGTGCAGTGCAGTCCATCTTGCCACATATACTGCGCCAGCAGCAGCTGCCAAGTGGACAAGATTGAAGGGATGTTCAATACTTCCGTATGGTGTTGTTGTTGTGTAAGAATCTAATGGAGTTGTTGGTCCAAACTGACCCCCAGTCATTCCATAGTTGAAGTTGTTGGCACATATTACTGTCATATCCACATTTCGCCTTGCAGCGTGGATGAAGTGGTTTCCACCAATTGCGAATAGGTCTCCATCACCACTGATAACGGTGATAGTCAGTTTTGGGTTGGCAAGTTTTATCCCCGTAGCCAAGGCTATGGGGCGTCCATGAGTTGTGTGGAAAGAGTCACATTTTATGTATCCTGCGATACGTCCTATGCATCCTATTCCGGAAACGACAGTAAGCTTGTCCATGTCTATGTTCAAATCGTCAAGAGCTTGAGCGAAACAGTTGAGGATGATTCCGTTTCCGCAACCTTCACACCATATGTGGGGGAGTCTCTCTTCACGGAGGTACTTTATTAAGGGGTGTTTATCCAAGTCTTGCATGCCTATCACGACTTCGCTACTCGTTTTATTCCCTCTAGGATTTCAGAGGGTCTGTGCAGTTCTCCACCAAGTTTAGGCACGAAATGCACAGGCGTCTCTTTTGCCGCTCTCTCAACTTCTCTCAGAATCTGTCCACAATTCATTTCTGGAACAACCATTGCCCGTACATGATTGGCTAGGTCTTGAACCTGCTTTTCAGGAAAGGGCCAGACAGTTGTCAGTTTGAGTAATCCTGCCTTTATCCCGGATTCCCGTGCTTCTCTCACTGCTCTGAGTGAAGCTCTCGAGGGGATTCCGTAGGCGATAACTACTATGTCTGCGCCGTCAAGTCTGAACTCATTGGCTTTGATTATTTTTTCGGAGTTTTTCTTTATCTTGTCACAGAGTCTTCTCACAAGCTTGAATTGAGCCTCAGGATCTACAGTTCTTGGATATCCCTGTTCATCATGAGTCAGGCCTGTAACATGGATATTATAGCCTTCACCGAAGCTTGCCATAGGAGGGATCAATTGGTCGTTAGGTTTGAAAGGTATATACTCGTCTGGAGGGCCTGAGGGTTTTTTGCGTTCAGTAGTCTTGATCTCTTCCGGTGGCGGAATTACGACACGTTCCCACAGGTGGCCTGTAAAACCATCTGCCAAGAGGAAAGTTGGAACGCGGTACATCTCTGACAGGTTGAAACATTCAATTGTCAGGTTGAACATTTCTTGAACAGAAGCTGGAGCCAATGCAATTATGCTGTAATCGCCGTGAGAACCCCACTTGGACTGCATGACATCTTGCTGCGATCCTTTTGTTGGCTGACCTGTACTTGGAGCTCCTCGCATGACGTTTACCACAACGCATGGTGTTTCAGTCATAACTGCCAATCCAATGTTTTCTTGCATCAAGCTGAATCCAGGTCCAGAGGTCGCTGTCATAGATTTTGTTCCAGCCCAGCTCGCCCCAATTATTGCAGCCATCGAGGCTATCTCATCCTCCATCTGAATGTATGTTCCACTGACTTCAACAAGCCTTCTTGCCATTCTTTCAGCGATTTCTGTTGCTGGTGTTATCGGATATCCAGCGAAAAATCGGCAGCCAGCGGCTATTGCCCCCTCTGCACACGCAACATCACCGCTCATGAAATGTGTCCCAGAGAGAACTTTCCTTTCTTCAGTCGTGATCAACATCCTCCTTGCATGACTTTTCAACGACAAATATTGCAAGGTCTGGACATATAGAAGTGCAGAAACTGCAGGCAACACATCTGGCTTCGTCTGTAATCTTTGGAGGATGAATACCCTTTCGGTTGATTTCTTGCGACTTTTCGAGGACATCTCTTGGACAGAATTGTATGCAGAACCCGCATCCTTTGCATTGATCTTTGATTATATGAATCTTGACCTGTGGACGTTTTGCCTTTTCAATGTCAAGTGGTGTGCGCCAAATTCTGACGGGCATGGTCAAACTCCACTTAAAGTTTTTTTGAAGACCTTTTTCGCTTTCTCTATCTCTTCTGATGTGACATTTTCTACTGTCGTTTGCATTTCCCGGATCCTGGAGGCAAATCTTTCACCTTCTGCAGCTGAAGCCCACAGCAGCTGTAATCTTTCCTTGTTCAGTTCCTGCTGTTCCATCTTCTTCCGGAGGCGTGCGACACGGGTCTGTGTGTGATCGTTTGCGTCTATGTAATGGCAGTCTCCTGGATGACAGCCAGCTACTAAGACAGCTGCGGCTCCCCTTGCAAATGCCCTTTCAATGAATTTTGGAGCTACACGTCCAGAACACATGGTTCTTATTATGCGCACGCTTGGAGGATACTGCATTCTATTCACTCCCGCAAAGTCTGCCCCAGCATAAGCGCACCAGTTGCAGCAGAAGGCAACTATCTTCTTCTCCGCATCACACTCTGTTATAACGTCTATCTCTGCCAAGATCTGTTTGTCAGTGAAATGATTCTGTGTTAAGGCGCCCGTAGGGCATTCTGCGGCACATGTTCCACATCCACCACATGCTGCCTCTATGATCTCGATTCGCCCTAATTCTTTGTTTAGAGTTATGGCATTGTACGGGCAGACTTCTACGCAAAGCCCACAAGCCTTACAGTCTCCAATGTTGACGATAGGTGTGATAGCTTCTACTGTGACTTTTCCCTTGGCCATTAATATGCCGGCACGGGCTGCTGCTGCGCTCGCCTGAGTTACACTGTCCTTTATGTCCTTCGGGCCTTCGGCGCATCCAGCGAAAAATATTCCGCCTGTGGCTGCATCCACAGGTCTCAGTTTCGGATGAGCTTCCATGAAAAAACCGTCTTGAGTTCTGGAAAGCTTTAGCAGACCCTGTATCTTGTCGCAGTCTTTTCTAGGCTCCAAACCTATGGAGAGAATTACCAAGTCTGCATTGACCTTGT
This sequence comes from uncultured Candidatus Bathyarchaeia archaeon, assembly GCA_964347765.1. Classification (GTDB taxonomy): domain Archaea; phylum Thermoproteota; class Bathyarchaeia; order Bathyarchaeales; family Bathycorpusculaceae; genus CAYGAG01. The sequence goes on along the minus strand of CAYGAG010000014.1, from coordinate 6,082 downwards.
ACAATTCTTTCTGCAGAGTGTTCTCTCCAGTGAGCCAAAGATTGTCAGTCCTCTTATCTTCTACTATCTTGGCTGGAAGACCTCGGATGAACCGGATGCCTTCTTTCCTCGCTCGTTGATATAGGTCTTCGAAGCCTTTTCCGTAGGCCCGTATATCAACATAGAAGATGTAGATCTCAGTTTCCGGCCAGTGCTCCTTAATCAACAGGCTGTCTTTAATTGTATTCATACAACAGACATTGCTACAATATAGTCTTCCACTCTTTTCTGAACGTGAGCCTACACATTGGATGAATGCTACTTGTTTGGGAATTTGCAAGTCACTAGGTCTTATCAGATGACCGGCTGAAGGTCCGCCTGCGTTGATTAATCTTTCGAATTCGAGTGAAGTTATCACGTTGGGATATTTTCCATATGCATACTTCGGTATTGATGATGGGTCGAATACATCAGCGCCTGTTGCTACTATAATTGTGCCTACTTGGAGTTCCATGATTTCCGGTTTCATCTCGAAGACTATGGCTTCTGCTTCGCATGCCTTTATGCATTTGTTGCAGACAATCATGTTTTCTTTGTTAAGACATTGGTTTATGTCAATTATGTATGTGGACGGTACGGTTTGCGGGAAAGGTGTGTAGATAGCGTGTCTTACTGCTAGACCTACGTCAAACTTGTTCGGGGCGATGACTGGACATGCTTCTACACATTCTCCGCAGGCCTTGCATTCATCAGTAACGTAACGAGGTTTCTTCAATACTTTGACATGGAAATTGCCGATGTATCCTTTCACATCTACGACTTCACTGTTGGTTAGTAGGTCAATGTTCTTGTGATGGCCGGCTTCAGACATTTTGGGAGCAAGGATGCAGATGGAACAGTCCATTGTTGGAAATGTCTTGTCTATTTGAGCCATTGTTCCGCCAATGCTGGGTTCTTTCTCAACCAAATACACTCTATATCCAGTGTTGGCAAGGTCTAGAGCGGTTTCGATGCCTGCTACTCCTCCGCCTATGACTAATGCTTTTTGGGTCACTGGGATTTCTACTTCTTCTGCCGGTTGGAGCAAAGTTGCTTTTGCGACGGCCATCTTAACAAGGTCTTTCGCTTTTTCAGTGGCTGCGTCTCGATCATGCAAATGGACCCAGCTGCATTGTTCCCTTATGTTAGCCATCTCGAAGAGATACTTGTTCAATCCAGCCTCTTCGCATGCCTTTCTGAATGTTGATTCATGAAGGCGTGGAGAACAGGAGGCCACGACCACTCTGTTAAGTTTCTGTTCTCTGATGTCGTCTTTGATCAATTCTTGTCCTTGGTCTGAGCATGCGTATCGGTTGTCTTTGGTCAATACTACATAGGGAAGGGTTGCGGCGAATTCTGCTACTTCTTCACAGTCTACAGAACCGGCGATGTTCAATCCACAGTGGCAGACATAGACTCCGACACGAATTTCCTCTTCGTCATCTTCTTGTGGTGGCTCTTGTTCTTCTGCCATAATGCTATTCCCCTTGAGATCTCAAGTATTTTCCGATTGACTGTGCAGCGCGCTTTCCATCCTGGATTGCTTCAATCACTGTTGCTGGACCCGTGACTGCATCTCCCCCTGCGAAGACACCTCTTAGACTGGTTTCCATGGTTATTGGATCGACCCAGATCGTGCCATTGTCATTCAACTCTATTTCTTCCGGCAGGAACTCAAGGTTAGGGGCTTCACTTACTGCAAGGACAACCATATCCGTCTCTCGCATAAACTCAGAGCCTTCTATTTCAATAGGTCTTCTTCTTCCAGTATCATCTAGTTCGCCTAATTCCGTGCGAATACATTCGATGGTCGAGACCTTTCCGCTATCACCCAGAATCTTCTTCGGCGCAGTCAAGAACTCGATCTCCACGCCTCTGCTTATTGCCTCCTCAACCTCCCACGGATTTGCAGGCATCTCCTCTCTGGATCTGCGATAGAGCACAGTCACCTTGTCAGCTCCAAGTCTTAAGATGGTCCTCGACGTATCCATCGCAACGTTTCCACCACCAACCACAACAACATTCTTTCCAATTTTTGCTCTCTTATCCGAGTTCACATCCCATAAGAAGCTGAGAGCCTGAACGACACCTCTCATATCCATGCCTGGAATTCTCAGTTTTCGGCTTTTATGAGCACCCACGCCTATAAAGAAGGCTTCATATCCTTCTTTTCGAAGATCATCAAAACTGACATCTTTGCCGACAGTTACGCCTGTTCTTACATCCACACCTAAGTCTTTGACGAACTGAGTTTCCTTTGTCAAAAGCTTTTTGGGTAAACGATAATCAGGCACACATTTTCCCAGCATTCCGCCCATTACTGGAAGGGCTTCAAAAATCGTGACGGCATAGCCCTCTAGACTTAATTCCTGAGCAGCTGTAAGGCCGGCGGGGCCGGAACCTATAACTGCAACCTTCCCGTCAGAGGTTCTGAGTGCAGGCTTTGCTTTTGACTGTTTTTCCCGTAACTGTTCGATTTTGTCCAAAACCTCCTTCGTCTTCAGTCCTGCACGTTCAGGATGGAAGCAGACTAGCGTGGTCACGAGCGGTAGCGGGATGTTTTGCACAATCCTCTGAACAGCCTTTTCAAAAGATTGTGTATATCCTTTTTTCACAGCAGCTATTCTCATTTGATGAAAGATGTCAGGTAGTTTTAGAGCTTGGGGACATCGTCTATAGCATTGGTAGCACCATGCGCACATCCAAAGAGCACATGGGGTCGGGACATTCTCGGGATTCAAAACAGTCTTTTCAAGAAGCGTCCTTGGATTGTAGTGCTCACCCATAAGCTCTGCCATTGGACAACTGGCTGTACAGATGCCACATTCATAGCAATATTTGAGTTTTTCACTATTCAAAAGTCTCCGGAGGACTTCTTTGGATACTATGGTTTTCGCTGCCTGCAACCTGTGAGGCCTCTCTAAAATAGGGCTGACTCCCAGATATAAAGGTTTACAAATGTAAACCCCTGTTCCAAAATGTGTGCTTCTACTCTGGAGCAGAGATTTAAGTTCAGAGTCAGTTCCATGTTCGGATGATCTTTTTTTCATGGCCAGTAATGTTTGCGTACCTGAGATCTGCTTCCAACAGCTCACAAGTTTCATCACCAATTTCTGCGAATGTGACCGTGGAATCGATGGTGCTCTCGGAATTGAAGATTGCATGTTCTAGGCAATGGACTTCATTGCCTTCTGGGGTCTTCGAGAACCGAAGGTCTTCTTGACTTGGAAGGTCTTGTGAATCTTGCTGCCTTCGCAGAAAAATGAGTACTACAAAACACGGGCAATAATTAGAGTTTTTCAGGCATCCTGAGGCTGCGGCTGGCCTCGTAACTCCAATAATTGAGATAGAGTGTTCAAAAGCTTCGATTTCCTAACTCCTACGTGGCGCAGGGGAGCTATCTTCTTGGCTTGGTTATAAATGTCTGATGCTATCTTGCCCAGAACCATTTCCTGTGCATATTGGTCTAACGTGAGTGTAGACGCTTTCTCTTTGACGATCGTCTCCATTAGAGTGCGTATGGCTCTTTCTTGGGACGTTCTTATCCTTGAAAGTGTAAAAGCGCATACTGCCATTAATACCCTATATCCATCCTTAGTAGTGATATTGAATAGTCCTTCCACTTTTGTAGTTCTTCGCCGAACTAGGCTTCGCAGGTAGTCCCGTGAGTATTCATGACCCTTAAACAGGGTGTGGGCAGTCTTGCCATCAACTTCTGTTACTTGGAACCGCATCTTCAGATACTGGTGGGCGAAATCGTTTGTGACATCATACAAAGTGGAGTCAATCACTCTTCCAATCAACTGATCTGGCTCAGCAGCCGGAATAGGCCCTAAATTTACATTTCCAAAATATGATGGGGCCAGCACTGTATACCACGATTTGTTTCGCCATTTATCCCTTACACGTCTTCTCCGAGACAAGCTTTTCCTCCAATGTAGCTTGAAAATTCACGTCACAATATTAAAAGGTTTACTCCACTGGCTCTATCTTCTCTATATCTCCCACGTATTCTTTTAGGGCTTCCGGAATGGTGACAGAGCCATCTTCACTCTGATAGTTTTCAAGGATAGCTACGATTGTTCTTCCTGTGGCTAAAGCAGTGGAATTCAATGTGTGCACAAAACCTTTTGTTGGTGCACCTTCCTTCTCTCTGTACCTCATTTTAAGCCTTCTAGCCTGATATGATGTGCAGTTGCTGCAAGAGATTATCTCTCTGTAGGCGTCTTGAGCGGGCATCCAAGCTTCCAGGTCATATTTCTTCGCTGCTACTGTTCCAATGTCACCAGTGCAGACATTCACGACACGATAAGGTAAGCCAAGTCTCTGAACTAGTTCTTCTGCGTTTCTTATCAGTTCCTCATGGATCGTCCATGACTCTTCAGGCTCGCAGAAGACAAATTGCTCAATCTTGTTGAATTGATGTGTACGAAAGATGCCCCGTGTGTCCTTTCCATGGGCTCCAGCTTCCTTTCTGAATTGAGAGCTCACTCCTACAAGTTTTATGGGTAGGTCAGATGCGTTCAACACTTCGTCCATGAACATGGCTGCCATTGGATGCTCTGAAGTGGCAATCAGATACAAGTCTTCATCCTCGATCTTGTAGAGGTCGTTCTCAAAGTCGCTCAGTGCTACGACACCTTCATACGGCTTGCGCCTCATAAGGAAAGGCGGCTGCACGGGTACGAAACCTTTCTTGATCATTTCTTTTAGTGCAAAGTTCATCACAGCCATATCGAGAAGGACACCTTCATTCTTCAGATAGAAGAATCTGGCTCCTGCGACTTTTCCAGCTCTTTCGATATCCATTATGTCCAGCTCTAATCCCAAGTCGATGTGGTCTTTGGCGGGAAAGCTGAACTCAGGAACTTGACCCCATTTTCTCACAGGCACGTTCTCTTGCTCATCCTCACCTTTCGGAACAGAATCATGCAGAAGATTAGGCAGCCGCATAAGATAGTGGCGCGTCTTTGCTTTGCTCTCTTCAACATCTTCCTTCAAAGCCTCTATTTCTACGTCAATCTTCCTTGCCTTTGTAATCTCATCGGTTGTGTCTTGCCCCTTCTTTTTCAAAGCCGCGATTTTGGTGGTCAAAAGTTTTCTCTTATGTCTTAGTTCATTCAGTTTTGTCTGAAGCCGTCTCCATTTCTGATCGTACCTTGAAAGTTTGTCTAACATTCTTAGGTTTTCGGGATTCCCTCTCTTCTCCAGATTCCTTTTCACAAGTTCAGGATCAGAACGGATGAGCTTGATGTCGAGCATTTTCTCACATACACTACAAGCTTTGCGAGCTATCTATGTAAACATGGAACTTCTATTTAATTTTGTGATAAGGCTTGGAAAAAGACTGATTTCATCCAAATCTTACCGTTCTCAGCGCTTTTTCTGCTACTGAAACACAAGAGAGGAGATCGTCGATTGTGGCAATGAGTGTTGGAATCTTTTCGCTGCATTCTATGTAAGTAGTCACTTGGTTGCCTCTGGTGGCGGTTTTGATAGATAGGCTAGGAGGGGGCTTTTTGTTGTCAGGGGAAACCGCGTTGGCAATCGCCTCTGCTTCCTTTTCTTCTTCATATCTCAGGGTGATTTGAGCCTTCAATCTTCTCACCTTTGAGTTGCTTCTGAACTAATCCATTGACAAGTCTCATAAATTCGTGGATGTTTTCAAGGGGTACTTGGGCTCCTGCTGCAACGTCGTGACCTCCTCCTTTTCCTTGATATTTTTCAGCGGCGACTTGCATAATTTCTCCCAAATTCACTCCTTTCTTGACAATGGTGTCAACTGTTCTGGCAGAGAACTTGGCTATTTCCTCGTCTTTCACGCTTGCGTACATTATCAATGGTTTATCAGGGTTCGGAAGGCTTATAGAAAGGATTGATGAGATAGCCCCTACTATCTTGTCTTCTAGGAAGTCTTCTCCGTGCACTACGTAAATGCTTTCCAGTTCTTCCATTCTCCCAGGTTTTTCCGCAATCCAGCCCAGATATTTGCCAATGGTTCTTCTATATTTCCTCAATACTTTGTTTGCTTGTTCAAGGGCTGAGCCTCTGTCACCCATACACA
>CAYGAG010000013.1:0-37448 GCA_964347765.1 uncultured Candidatus Bathyarchaeia archaeon | reverse complement strand
CATTCAAACTAAGAAGTTGCTGAACAGAAACTTGTTTTAAATATCTAAAATAATGAATAATAATAGTTATTTGAGATTCATTAAACCTTAACTTTAAGAGTATATTCTTTGTAATACAATATCTATCAAATATTTTATGACAAAATTGTCTTGCAAATACCTTGACTTCTAGTGGAAGTGATGGGGGGCCTCTGTTCCTGAAAGTTTCAGACTTGTTTTCTCCTTTATTTTGAGAAATTTGGAGTGTCAATTCAGCTTTGTGTACGGCAGAGCTTATTTTCTCAAAGCGGAGTAGGACACAACATCCACTTGAGGAGAGACATATGAGAAGCACTGACATATTGGACGAAGTCTTTGACGAATTTATGGGAAACTCCAATATTTTTAAAGACCGTGAAGTTCTTCGTCATGACTATATTCCTGATAGACTACCACATCGTGCGGAACAGATTCGCCAACTCGGGCAGATGGTGGCACCTGTTCTGAAAGGCGCGAGATGCTCAAACATTTTCCTCTATGGGAAACCAGGAACGGGCAAGACAGCTGTCGCGAAATATGTGTTAGCGTACTTGGAAAGAAGGGCAAAGAAGTCAAGTGCTCCAGTGAAGTTCTGTTATGTTAATTGCCGTATGGCGGGAACTGAATATCGTGTCTTTGCAAGGCTATGCCAGAGCCTAGGAATTGCCATTCCATTTACTGGGCTCTCAGTGGGCGAAGTCTTTGATAGGTTCAAGACTGGCTTAGATCCAACGAAGATGATCTTTATCGCTATTCTGGATGAGGTTGACGCCTTAGTGAAGAATCATGATGATGACTTACTGTATGAACTCACACGGATTAATGAGACGCTCACTTATGCCAGAGTTTCGCTTTCTGGGATATCAAACGATCTACGACTAAAGGAGTTTCTGGATCCAAGAGTTGTTAGCTCCCTTAGCGAGGAGGAAATCGTGTTTCGTCCGTACAACGCAGATGAATTGAGGAATATCCTATCTGAGCGTGCCCAATCAGCTTTTCACGACAGTGTTCTCAGCGATGGAGCTGTGAGTCTATGTGCAGCTTTGGCTGCAGCCGAGCACGGGGATGCTCGAAGGGCATTGGATCTTCTTCGTGTTGCTGGCGAGGTTGCCGAACGAAATGGTCGTAATGCTGTAACTGAAGAAAATGTTCGAGAAGCAGAGAGACGAATCGAACATAACAGAATTGTGGAGGCCTTGACGAATCTAACATTACACTCAAAACTTGTCGTTCTAAGTCTTCTTCAATTGAACAAAGCCGATGTCCGTCGTGCAATTACAGGTGAGATCTACGAGGTCTACACCGACATCTGTAGGGAAGTAGGCGTCACCCCTTTGACGCAGCGTCGTGTCAGCACTTTGATTAATGAACTTGACGCGATTGGACTGTTGAATGCCCAAGTTGTTAGTATGGGAAGATATGGGCGAACGAAGAAGATTCGTCTTGAAGTGCCATGGCCTCTTATCAGAGAGGTGCTAAGCAGCGACAGAAGACTACATCGTTTGGTAGATCATGAACCCAAATGCTTGCGCAAGGAGTGAGTCAAGATGTCGCATGACAGATGGGGCTCTCAAAGTGTGATAGCTTAGCTGAATCGAATGGTCGTTAGGTCCATTGTTTGCAGGTTCACAACTGGAACCTGCCCAGGTGTTGGAACAAATCCATGTCTTCTCATATAATCGGTTTGTTCTTGCCAACACCCTGAATTCACGATCAAAACTCCTCGGTACTTCGTGTGTTCAAGCTTATGTATGTGGCCAGAGTGATAGACGTCCGGGACTTCTTCAATAACCAGAAAGTCCCTGCGTTCCGGGAACACAGGTGTCTTTCCACCATATATAGGCGCAAGATGGCGGCTCCTTAGTAGCAGCGTCATAGCTTCTTCTGGGTGACCATGTTCCATTTTTGGCACTGTCGACAAAACGTCTTCCAAACTACGGCCATGATGTAGCAGGATCTCAACTCCATGTAGACTTAGAAGGCATGGATTTCCAAGAGAACAGATCTTCCTTGATTCTTGCAGGGGTTCTAGGAATCTATTTGGGATGGCTGGCTGGGGTAGCGCTTTCCTAGAAGCGTCGTGATTTCCAGGCGTGATCACTACCTCTATATAGTCAGGGATCTGCTCCATAAGCTTTCCAGCGAACCTATATTGTTCAAAGACATCTTTGATAGTCAACTCCTCAATCTGGTTTGGATAGACTCCTATTCCATCAACAATGTCTCCAGCTATCAGCACATATTTCACATGGCCAGCTATCTCTCTCATCTTGTCGTTGCCGTATTTGCCATTGAGCCACAGGACGAATCGGTTGAAGGCGTCTTTCTGGAATTTTGTGCTGCCTACGTGCAGATCTGATGTGAGTACGGCATACACAGGGAACGGGGCCATATGTTGAGCTCTCCTAGCCAGATCGGGAAGGATGACGTCCTCTGCGATTAGGAGCGTACCTTTTGCCTTTCTAACCTCAAAGCAGACGACTTGGTCAGGCAAGAGCGATTGCGCCTTCTTTAGGAGCTTGAGAGGAGCGTTTTGAGGAACCAATACTGTAGCGATGGCATCCAAATCTTCAACCGCTAGCAGGATTCTGTTTCTTGATTCCCTCTTACTGGTTATCATTGCCAGTATCTTTAATCTGGCGTTTGCCGGCGCCCTCAATGCGTCCCTAACAGATATTGCAGTCCTCACGTCTATCCTCTGTCGCAACAACCTCTCCATGCGTTTGAACCGATCTCGAAAATATTTTACGTAATCTTCGACTGCGCCACTTGAGCTTAGTTCATTACTGGGATCTCTGATCACTTCAAGATCTGCTTCAACTCCCTCTGCGTAAGGATCGAATCTCCTCTTTCCTTCTGTCCTCCGGGGTACAGCCTCCTTCTGAACAGAATCTTCTGGTGAAGGATAGAACTCTTCTTTAATTTGACTGTTCTCTACGAGTTCTTCCAGCAGACTCCTCTCAATGAAGAATGACTTCTGATTAGAACTCTCTATCTTCCTTATTGCTTTGCCCACGATTTCTGCTGGGTCTCCTGTTTCAGAGAATAGAGTCAGGAATTCGAAGGCGCCTTTAGCAAGCTGATATCCCGCGTCCAACGTGAGCTCTACAGCCTGTCGAAGTTTCTCCGTTTCCCTCAAATCTGGAAGAACTCCCCACTCTCGATATCACTAACACTTTGCTCGATTTCTATTTTTTCCCTCCTTTGCTGCAGACTTTTCAAGCTTTAAACTTCAGGGTCATTCTATGTTGAAATTTATATATCGGGCTCTTGTGTAAATCCGTATAGACATAGATGTGTGTGCATGGCAATCTAGATTGGTGAAGTATATGGGCGAGATGCGAAAGGTTCAAAGGACTCCGGGCGGCACTTTCTTTATTACCGTGCCGAAGTCTTGGGCTGAGGAGTATGGTTTGCAGAGGGGATCCATAGTCTCCCTTAGCAAGGCTAGTGACGGTCGACTTCTTGTAGATCCGAAGTACGATGTTATCTCTTCTCCGCGTACCATCGTCCTGGAGCCCAAGTCCTATTTGAGTCGCGAGATCATGGGTAAGTATCTTTTGGGCTTCGACATTATTAGGGTTGAGACTAAGAAGAGAATCAGTTTTGAGATGCGTGATGTTGTGAAGAAGACCGTCAGTCGGTTGATTGGGTTAGAGATTGTTGAAGAAGACTACTCAAGAATTGTTTTGCAGTGTCTGTTGGATCCGTCAGGTTTCCCTCCTGCAAAGATTCTTCGTCGCGGATATGCTATTGCCTCTGGTATGCACCGTGACGTCATAAATGCCCTAATAAGCGGTGACGCACATTTGGCAAAGAGCGTCATATCCCGTGACGATGAGGTGAACAGACTTTACTTTCTACTGGTCCGCATTTTGCGTACAATAATTCAGAATCCGAGTTTGAGTGAGAACCTAGGGGTTCGTCCAATAGAGTGCCTTGATTATCGTCTTGTGGCAAGCTTGGTGGAAGCCATTGGAGATGAGTGTGCACGTGCAGCTTCAAAGATAGTTGACTTGGAAGACGCTGAAATGCCTGAGAGCCTTAAGAAGTTATCTCTGGATTTTCAGAGTACTTGTTTTCGAACACATCGGAGTGCACTGGAAGCCTTTCTTGTAGGCGACGTTCAAGCAGCTGAAGGTGTTAAGGAGGCACGGGAAGAGGTTGAAAGAATATTCGCTGAAGTTGAACGCGTTGCTAGGGACAAGTCGTTTGATATACTGCCCACTATTCTTGCTGTGATTTCCAGTCTAAGACGGATCTATGAGCATAGCGTGGACATAGCAGACTTGGTGATGCCTAAGAAGATTTAGAGAGAAGCTTCTCTCCTTTCTGTAACGCCTTGCACAGGGAGACACTCTTGCCTACTCTCAATTCGTTATAACATTGGATCCCGCCAGCTAAACCTGCGTCTGAGCCAAGGATGGAGATAGTGCTGAATAGATATGTGAAATCTTGTACCAGAGCTTGGTCCCTTTGAAGCGATTAGCTTCCGTATTAGTAGTAGATTATTTATCTGTTCATGTTAAAGAAAGGAGGTGAGAAGAGACATGAAGCACACTGCGATTGCCCATCCAATTCAAGGCTTAATCAAATATCACGGATTGAAAAACTCAGAAAGGAGAATTCCATTTCACGACAGCATATCCGTGTGTGTCAATGCTCTACACACTACAACGACGGTAGAAACAATAGAATCGTTGGAGAAGGATCTGGTGGTGGTTAACGAAAGAAAGATTGTTGGTTCAGAATTGAAAAGGGTCGAGTTGGTTTTCAACCAGTTGAGAGAGATGACTCATTTTCCGGGGCATTTTAAAGTAATTTCCCGAAACGATATTGCGTCAGGAAAAGGGCTGGGCTTTTCAGCTTCAGGTTTTGCAGCTCTTGGGAAAGCAACCTGCGCAGCGTTGGGATTAGAGATCGATTACGTATCGCTTTCAGAACTGGTAAGGTTAGGGGCTGGATCTGCTACTAGAAGTTTGGCGGGGAGCTTTGCCAGGTGGTTTGCTGATAAGAAAGGTAGATCTTACGCTGAACAACTTGTCGAACCGGACTCCGTGGATTTCGGTATGGTAGTTGTGCCTATCTACTCAAAAGTCAAGACGGATGATGCTCACGCTGAGGTTACCAGTTCTCCACTGTTTAGAGCTAGGTTAGATCACGTGCCTAAAATCCTTGGGAAGATGGAGGAAGCCATTCGAGTTGGTGATGTCACTACTATAGGACGCCTTGCGGAGGAAGATACTCTCAGCTTGCATGCGAGCACAATGACTGGTAAAGCACGCATGTTTCTTTGGGAGCCCAAAACTGTTCGAATAATTAGGGAGGTTCAGCAGATGCGAAGTGAGGGTGTGCCTGCGTGGTATTCCATTGATACAGGGCCTTCTGTATTTGTCAACACTTTCAGAGAAAATACTAGAGAGATTGCAGATAGACTTGAGGAGTTAGGCATTCCTGAAGTCATTGAAAGCAGAGTAGGAGGGGAACCTTTCTTAAGCCATAAGCATCTATTCTGAGAAGGTGTAGGACTTGACGTATAGATCAGCTGCGAGATTCTACGATCTTTTCGGATCAAAAAACGATCTGAATTTCTATAGGAATCTAGCCCTTGAGTGTGGAGACAGGGCTTTGGAATTGGGGGTGGGAACAGCAAGAGTGGCCATCGATCTTGCGAAAGCCGGTATCATGGTTGTAGGGCTTGACAATTCCGACGATATGCTTAGTATAGCAAAAGAGAAACTTGCCAAAGAGATTCAATCTGTCAGAAGCCGAGTGATCTTGAAGAAGGGGGATATGAGAGATTTCAGTTTGGGGCAGAGATTTCCCTTCGTTTACATCCCAGCTTCAACGTTTGACCATAACGTTTCAGCTGAAGATAGAAAAAGAGCACTAAGCTGTGTGCATAAGCATTTGGAAAAGAACGGACTTTTCGCATTTGACCTAGAGCAGCCAGGAGTGGATAGGCCCAGAAAATTGTGGTGGGTTGATAGAGCAGAAGTCGAAGATGGAAAAATGGTTGTAAGAAGAGTATTCACGGTGATGAATAAATCAAAGCGAACGTTGAACCTTGATCTATTCTATGATGTCTACCAAGACGGCAGACACTTCGAAGGGTATCACGAATACGGCGAGGTAGGAGTCGTATCTATGGAAGAAGTGGTCGAGTTGCTTGAAGGCAACGGTTTCACGGTGGACAAGACATACGGCGATTTTGAGAAGTCAGAATACCGTGAAGATAGCGCAAAGATTGTCCTGATTGCTAAGAAGAGACACTAGAAAGGCCAAAACTGGAATTGGCTATGTTGCCGCGCTGGTCAATCCGCGCTTAATGTTTTGCTATTAACGGTTCGGCTTGTTCGTTCTTCATTGGTATTTCCACGATATCGATGACAGCGTTGTCTAGAGCTTCTCTCGCCGCTTTTAACGCTTCCTTTCTAGTCCTGTATTCACCTTTCAACTCGATCCATGGCAACATGTCGTCGATTCTTATCCATAGGATATACAAGGTGCTCACCGTTCAACGGATGGGAAGTGAGTGCGCGTCCACTAAAACGGTTATGAAGCTTGAATATGTATTGCAGATAAAACTTGGCCTGGAAACTTATTTAAGAGGTATTAGATCATTTTGTAAGGCTTAGGAGCGAACGTGAAGGTGGAGCTTGAGTGCTCGCTGAAATATGCTCCACTCAAAAGGTGTCTGTTAATGGGTAAGGACGTGGGAGGATCAGAAGGTGAAGACGAGGCAAACCAACAATTCCCTACATCAATCAAGCGCTTTGCATCGACAAAGTTCGTCACATTACCCCTTGTTTGACAATAGTCCTTCCCTCTATAATTTGCTGGTTGCCTGTACGTTCCTAGAGAAGGAGGCGGATCTGTGACCGCTTCTACTGTTGGCGGAGGAGGATCCTTTCGTGTGTTCAGGGAAGCTTTGGCGGGATATGCCTTCAGTATCGCCGGAATAATCGCCGGGACGATTGTCGCCTTTAGAATTGAGATCTTCTCGATTGCTCCATGGAGTGTTGCAGCTTACCCTGCGGTTCTGAGTGCAAGAGGCATAATCGGAGGACTCTTCAGTGGCCGTTTGAGTACCGCATTACACTTGGGCATCGTCTATCCCAAAGTCCTTGGAAACACAGAAGCCTTCCGCAGGTTGTTTGGTGCCGTTATTGCTTTGACCTGTGGAGTGAGCATAATGATGAGCGCTATCTCTACGATTGTTGGCATATTCGTGTGGGGCACTACCTTTGTGGGTTTTGCAAGCATCTTAGCTGTGATCTTGGCGACGATGACCTTAGGGTTACTCGTAGCTCTGATTACTGTCGGTGTGTCTTTCATCTCTTTCAGACATGGTCTAGATCCAGATGTGTTCTTGTACCCAGCTGTATCCGCCATGTCGGACATATTCATTACTCTTTCCTACATCTCAGTCTTGTCGCTGTTCTTTTCCGGGACTCTCGAAGGCAGATTGCTGGTCGTTTCACTGAGTTGCGTTCTACCCCTTCTGGCTTTGCTTAGCCTTGCAAGGAATATAGGTGAAAGAGAGTACGTCAGGACACTGGAAGAGTCAATGTTCACTCTCTTGATTGTGGCTGCAGTTGTTAACGTCACTGGTGGAGTATTGAATATGATAAGCTCAACAATCACCGGGAGGAATGAGATATACATAGTATTTCCAGCTTTACTGGCCACTATGGGAAACGTAGGTGCTGTTGTGGGATCCACAGCTACTACAAAACTTGCGGTAGGTTTACTTGACACATCCTTTTCAGGGATGAAAAATCACCTAAAGGAGATTTTGTCAGCATGGACCGCTTCGTTAGTCATGTTTGTGTGTTTCTCTTTTCTGTCACTAAGTGTTGAGGGAGGGCTTTCGACTAGATCATTTCTGGATTTAACTTTTCTACTCTTTGCAGCCAACGTGATTTCAGCGTTGGCCATAATTCTCATTTCCTACGCTATAGCTGTTATCACCTTCCAGAAGGGTCTGGATCCTGATAATTTTGTGATTCCTATTGAAAGCGCCTTGGCGGATAGTATAACAGCTGTCGCGTTATTTGTCGCGATGTCTCTGATAATGGGGATCTGAAGCGATAGAGTTAAAATATTCTTCTTTTCATATGTCTTAGACAGGAGCGATCCAGGGGAGATGCCTTCCTTAGAAAGGATCGAATACAAACCTGTGCCTGTCAGAGAACTTCTCGTGGAGATGAAAAACCTCTCTGAATTGATGGTTGATTTAGCCTATTGTGCTGCACTGTTTAATGATGTGGAATTGGCAGATGATGTCTTGGAGCTTGAAAGACGGGTCGACACTCTGGCATATCTATTGGAAATGGAGCTTATGATTGCCGCAAGGGATGCTGAAGACGCTGAGAAGTTAGCTGGAGTCTCTAAGGTCGCCTCTGCCGCTGACAAGATTTCCGATGCGGCTGCAGACATCGCAACTATAGTAACACGGGGCATTGGCATTCACCAAATAGTAAGTGAAGTCTTCGAGAAAGTAGAAGAGCGTTTGATGAGAGCTAAAGTCAGTCGAGGGTCAATACTCATGACAAAAAAGCTAGGCGAACTGGATTTGGCGGCGAGGATGGGTGTGGATGTAATTGCCATCTGCAGAGACAGACATTGGATAATCGATCCTGAGCATACGGAATCTCTCAGAAAGGGAGACGTTCTGGTTGCTCGGGGGGCACCTGCTGGAGTAAAAGAGTTTAAGTCACTAGTGGAGGGGAAACTGCGGAAGCTGGGCGACTAAAATGACAGCTGAACGTCGCAGAAAATTCGAGGAGATCGTAGAACGTTTCGTAGAGCTGAAAGACACGTCAGAGCTGATGATGAATTTGGCTTATTCGTCCCTACTTTTGAACAGTAAAGAACTAGCCGAGGACGTGCAAAAGCTGGAGGAGCACATGGACAAGTTGCACACGGATTTCGAACTACTTGTCTTGTCCAGCGGCTTCAAGCCAGAAGAAAGCAAAGGGTTTCTAGGGCTGATCAGGCTTGGAGTTGTAACTGAGGAAATAGCCGATGCTGCTGCAGAGATAGCAGACGTTGTCTTAAGGGGCATAGAGCCGCATCCAGTGTTAAAGCTTGCCATTGAAGAGGCTGAAGAGACTGTCGCATATGTGATAGTTGCTGAGGATTCCTCGCTAGTGGGCAAGACTCTACGGGAGTCCAGAATCCCAGAGGAAACTGGCAGATGGGTTCTGGCCATAACAAGAAATGGAAGATACATAAGACCAAAGGCATACACTAGGATAGAGGCGGGTGACATTCTAATAGCCTCGGGGTACTCTGAAGGGGAAGAAGACTTACGGAACCTAGCGTCGCCAAAAGCTGCAGATGATTAATGGTTTATCAAGACCTTGGTTCACATTTTTGTCTGATGCTGCATCAATGTGTTATAGCTAGAAACAAGTCTGAGATAATCTCGTCTTGTGCGTCGAAGCGGAAGCAGTTCGTCAGAACTTGAACATCCTTCCATGACTCAGACTGAGATTCAGGCTTCTCTCGGTATGTATTATGAATAAGGAGAATGGTTTCATCAATACTATAAACCTGGAATCCAATACTCTTTCAGAAGGTTCACTTGCATGAGAAAGGCAAAAGTGGAAAGCCAGAGTCTTACATGTGCGAATCCCAAATGTAGAAGGGTCTTTGCCAATCCAATAATCGTTGAGGATTTTAGCCTGAATGAGACCGGTCCATATCAGGCCTGTCCATATTGCCTGACTGAGTTGGCAGTAGAAGGAATAGTTGAAGCTGAAGCTGAAGACGAAGAGCTGGAAAAAGCAGCGAAAACTCAGGCTAGTGAAAGGATAGAGAAGCGTGAATTGAAGCTGACTCCTGAAAGTCTGACGGATCATGGATGTTCGCACCATTTTGGATATTTGAGTGAACGTTCCAAGAGTGAGGGCATTCCTGAGGAATGTATGACCTGCGACAGGATAGTTCAATGTATGCTGAAGAATGTGACTAGCTAGAATGATAACGATGAAGCATGAAGGAGCTGCTGGAACTAGCAGGAGAGTTTGAGGAGTCTTGGAGGGGACTTGATTGTCAGTGAGTCTGCAGGGAAGACCCCGTGCCGCTATTACACCTTCTTCTTCTCTCAAGTCGAAGGAATTGGATGCTGAGGCTGTGACGGCCCTTGCTTTGAACTTTCTTGCGAGGATTGGTCACAAGAGTGGCGTCAGACCTAGACGGGTGACTTTGGAGGAAGGGTCCTTCATTGTTGAGGTGGAGCTGAGAAAACTATTGGCTGTAATTCGGGTTGATGCGGAATCTCGTGAGATCAAAGAGTATGAGATCCAGCGAAAAGGGGAAGAAGAACCGTTTGCTTCGATTTCGCCCAAGATTCTCGCGATGATGCTTGGCATCTCTGCGGCAGCATATGTCGCACTACGTTTTGTTTTTCAAATAGTCGGTCTTTAACAATCATCTCTTGATGAATTGAGGATTAATAGATTCTGCAGATTCTTAAGTCATACTGCTATCTCGCCTGAAGAGTAAAATTGTGTGAAGCCTTTCCTAGAAGCTTTGCTGTTCACTTTCGTCGCCTCCCCAAAGGCGAGTATAGAGTCTCTAGTTTCGTGTTCAGCCTTACAGGAAGATTGAAGCAATACTTTCAACTCAGCTTGTACCATTGAAACAAGCAAACATTAATGAAAGCTGCATTACCGTAGTCATGTACCTCCTTGTCTGCTTGGAAGCCATGATAAATCAGGTCTTCTTGAATGGTTTATGGTATCGTCTACAAGAGTCTTGGTTGCAGCAAATCGTGAGAACATAATCACCATACATGGCGCTTGTGGCAAAAGAGAAAATGATGATGAAAATCATCTGGGCGTTGAATCTTCCCTGATATTAGAAGAGAAATTCGACTAAACGAAAGAATGTCAGGATTAGGCAAAAATGCGAATCTGTCATTTAGTCTTCTTGTGTTTTCTCTACTTCTTCTTTTGGCTTTTTGGTTTCTTCTTCCTCTTCAAGTTCTCTTGTGATTTCTTCAATCGGTCTGGGAGGTGGCGTTGTGGCCATTGTCCACCCAATCCACATTCCTATTCCCATTATTGCGATGAAAGCAATAAAGACAGGTACTGCTATGACCCAAAATCGGATGGGAGCAGGATCACTGGACCATCCCAACTGTATGATCCAGTCAGGATAGAAGAGTGTGACGATGTACAAGATGGCGATTAGTGCACACACAATAAGTATAGCTCCGCCTATCCCTTGATCTTTACTTACCATTTATATACCTCCGCATGTTAGCCATCTTTAGTCCATTACACCTTTTAAGTTTTGCCATGTTGTGAGTTGGAACTAGACTGTTCCCCTTTCCCACGTTGTCAAGTACTTTTCTTGTTCTTGCGTAAGGGTGTCGATCATTATTTTCATAGCGTTTAGCTTCAACCTCGCCACGGTCTCGTCTATTTCTTGTGGTACTCGATGGACCTTTGGAGGCAATTTCTCGATTTTAGCTATGTGTTCTACGCACAGGGCTTGATTGGCAAACGACGTGTCCATTACCTCTGAGGGGTGGCCTTCAGCAGCAGCAAGGTTCACGAGTCTCCCCTCTGCCAGCAGATATAACTGTCTTCCATCTGAAAGCGTGTATTCATCTAGGCCTTCTTTGATGTTCCGTTTTGAGACAGCAAAGTCTTCGAGGGATTGTATGTCTATTTCAACATTGAAGTGTCCACTGTTGGCGAGTATGGCCCCATCCTTCATGTTTTTCATGTGTTCTTTTCTTATGACGTTTATGTCTCCAGTTGCTGTCAGAAAGATGTCACCTATCTTTGCGGCTTGGGCTAGGGGCATAACGAGAAAACCGTTCATGGCAGCTTCTAGTGCTCTGAGAGGATTGACTTCTGTGACTACCACGTTTGCGCCCATCCCTTGGGCTCTCATGGCTATTCCTCTGCCGCACCATCCATATCCACAGACTACAATGTTCTTCCCTGCAAGAAGTATATTTGTTGCTCTTAGGACTCCGTCAATTGTACTCTGTCCTGTTCCATAACGATTGTCAAATAAGTGTTTTGTATATGCGTCGTTGACAGCGATTATTGGATACTTGAGTTCTCCTGCTGTTTCCATGACTCTTAAACGTTGTACGCCTGTTGTAGTTTCTTCTGTGCCGCCTCTTATGTTTGGAAGCATTTCTGTTCTTCTACTATGAATCGTGCCTACAAGGTCAGCTCCGTCATCTAGCGTTATTACAGGCTTCTGATCTACCACTCTTTCTAGACACCAATAATATTGCTGTGTTGTTTGTCCCCGCCAAGCATACACGTGAACTCCCTTTTCTACCAGGGCTGCAGCCACGTCATCTTGTGTGGATAGGGGGTTCGAACCACACAAGGCTACTCTTGCACCGCCAGCCAAGAGGACCTCTACGAGTACTGCCGTCTCCTTGGTTACGTGTAGGCAAGCACCTAGAGTAAGGGATTCTAATGGTCTCTTCTCGGTGAAGCTCTCTTTGATCTGGTTAAGAACGGGCATACGCCTTGACGCCCACTCTATCAGAAGCAAGCCCTTCGAGGATAGATTTCTATCCCTAATCTTGAACTCTCCCATATTATTCCTCTTATGCGGTTCAGGGTCCAAGCTATTTAATATTATCCATCAATCGTTCCAGTAATCTTGTCTTGACCTTGTCCGCAGCATCAATAGCCTTGCAGACGTCTATTGTTGTCAATTCTCTATTCTCCATTACTATCTCCCCGTTGACTAGTACCGTGTCAACATCTGAAGGTCTCGCCGCGTAGACTAGATGGCTCATCTCGTTGTAGATTGGGCGGAGGTGGGGTTTCCCAAAATCAATAATTGCGAGGTCTGCTTTCTTGCCTTTCTCTATTGATCCTATTTCAGCTTGCCAAGAAAGTGATCTAGCTCCTTCTATTGTTGCCATTTCCAGAACTTTTCGTGCAGGTATCAATGTGGGATCGCCACCAATTCCCTTGTGGATGAGGGCCGTTACCTTCATCGTTTCAAACATGTCTGCGGCGTTGTTTGAGGAAGGGCTGTCCGTCCCTAGTGAAACCGTTATCCCCTTTCTGATCATCTTTGGAACGGGACTTATACCCGAGGCAAGTTTAAGGTTTGAGACTGGATTGTGGGAAACTTTCACTTTGCGACGTCTGATTATTTCTATCTCTCTGTCTGTCAATGCTACGCAATGGGCTGCAACAACATGTTTGTCCAAAACTTGGAGTGAATCTAGATATTCTACCACTCCTCCCTTCATCTCTACGTTGAAATGCCTGCGGATTTTTTCCTGTTCGCCATATGTCTCAGCGACGTGTGTATGCCATATTACTGGATTTTCTTCTGACCCGTATCTGGTGTTGAGTCTTTGTCTAATCTCCTTCAACTCCCTCATATACTCGGGATCCACTGTATACGATGCGTGTGGGTCAACACTGATGCGGATTAGTCCGTTAGCTCGGTTGTGCCAATCTCTTGCCAGATGTTCTAGGGATATTCTGTCATCTTCTTTTCTCCACGAAAAACATACATGACCTACTACTCCTCTCAGCCCGATCTTGGAGAAGGCTTTGGCTTCGTTTTCATGAGGCATGTAGTGATACATAGTGTTGACGGTGGTAGTTCCGCTCATTATCGATTCTATGGCAGTCAGCAGGGCTCCGATGTAAATGTCATGGGGAGTCATGTGCTTTTCTATAGGCCATATCCATTCTTCTAGCCATTTCTGCAAAGGCAAGTCGTCTGCGTACCCTCTGAGTACGCTCATTGCAGCATGTTGATGCGTATTTATCAAGCCAGGTATGACTACCTTGCCTCTAGCATCGATTTTTTCGTATCCTTCTCCGTACTTCCTCTTCAGTCTGTAGGTCTTTCCAATTTCGACTATAGTTCCGTCTTCTATGGCGATGGCTCCTTGCCGTATTATATTTCCCCTATGGATGATGATTATAGTTCCGTTCTGGATGAGTATATTCATGGTTGCTTACTCCGCCTCTTGTTGAAGCGGTTGCTTATAAGCAGGGTTATGCCTGCGGTCAGTAAAACCGCCTCAAAGAACTCATGATGCAATATGTCGTCTAAGTCAGCTATTCTCTCCCAAAAGATGAAATGGTGTAACATTATTAGCAGACCCATCAACACCAATATCACGCCAATAAACTGCCTTTTTTCCATCACTGCTCTCCTTCGTAGAGATCCATCTTCTTATATCCACTATCTTTTTAACTATACCAAGTATATTTTTGCCTGTTGTGGTTCGTTGTTGCGTGTGAACATTGAAGGTCTACAGGAATATCTTTCATCTGTTTATGGGGCGACAGTAAACGTGTTGCAGGTCTTCCCTTTGGGCGCGGGCAAAGAAGTGAAGGAGGGGGAGAATCTGAAAGGTTTTGGCTATGGGATTCCGTACGTTATTGAGTTTGAGGTGGAGGGTAAGCTTGAGAAAGTGGTTCTGGAGACTTTGAAGTCTGAAGGTTTTGGGCATGATCATTTCTCTGATCGAGCTCAGATTCTTCTTTGGCAGCATTCAGCCTTCAATATGTTGCCTCGGCATGTGCGATCCGTCGATGTCGGCGCCTATTCTTCTGATGGGGATAGTTTCAAATCTTTAGGTGATTGCGGCGAGTTTTTCATCCTTACTGAGTTTGTAGATGGTAAGCTCTACCATGTAGATTTGGATCGTATTATGGAGACCGGCCAGTTGGATGATTTGGATGAAAAGCGATGCTTGGCTCTGTCCGACTATTTAGCGGATATCCACAAGGTCAAGCGAGAAGCGCCTTGGCTTTACGTGAGGCGGGCTCGAGAGCTTGTGGGTCATGGTGAATGTATTATGGGGCTATTGGACAGTTATCCTCACGGTCTGGATTTTGTTGATGAGTCGTATTTGATTGATATCGAACGCGATTGCGTTGTTTGGCGTTGGCGGTTGAAGCGTAGGGCTAATAGGCTTTGTCAAGTTCATGGAGATTTCCATCCTTGGAATGTTATATTTCGTGAAGGTGTGGATTTTCTGGTTTTGGATCGTAGCCGTGGCGATTGGGGGGAGGCGGCTGATGATGTTGCAGCTATGACGATAAACTATCTCTTCTATTCTCTGCGAAAACATGGAGCGTTGGCCGGAGTCTTTGAGCGTCTGTTCAGAATGTTTTGGGAGAATTATCTCAGCAAAACCATCGATGATGAGATCTTAGAGATTGTGCAGCCTTTCTATGCATGGCGTGGGCTTGTTTTAGCTTCACCTATTTGGTACCCAGATCTAAGAAGAAATGTACGGGTTAAACTGCTCAATTTTGTGAGGAATGTCCTGCAATTTGAACGGCTAGATTTTACTGAAGTGAACTCCTATATCTAGTCTGGTTTTTCGCGGGGCGGGCTTACAGATATAAACTATATCCTGTCTGACTCGTTTGTTTCTTGCATATTACATTGCCTGATCTTTTGGGCGCTTCGCCTTTCTGTGTTGGGACCGCCTTTGACGGATCTTGCAGTCGACAGATCTGACAGACTGCAGGGTGCATCTCTGTATTGATCTCTGCCAGAACTATAGGCAGAAACCTTTCACTTTGGGTTACATTAGAACTATGGTTATTCATGTCTTCTTCAGGAAGTTTTCCTGCAACTTGTTAATAAACTTCTGAATAAGATGTGATAACGGTTTAACGTTACCAAGTAGAACTGGCCATATCTGTGTATTATTTGATAAGGTTTTTAAGAAATGGTTTAGATACTGATGAATATGAAAAGGGAAAGACTCCTCGAAGTATTGAAGGAGATGCTTAAGAATTCTCGCTTTAGCGATAGAGAGATGGCGCGACGCATAGGAGTCTCACAGCCGACTATCACTCGAGCTAGAAATGAGCTTGAGAAGCAGGAATACGTCAAGTCCTACACAGTTATTCCAGATTTCTCGAAGATGGGCTATCAGATCTTGGCTTTCACTTTTATTAAGATGCGGTCTTACCCGTCCGTTGAAGAGGCTCAAAAGATTGTGAAAGTAGCTTCAGAATGGGTGGGCAAGCATCACAATGTTATCTTTACGGCGGATGGTGAAGGCTTGGGCGGGAAGGATATCATCATGATTTCTCTGCACAAGGACTATCCACGTTACTCGGATTTCATTCGGAGTTATGCGTTGGAGTGGGGGCAAGTCGTGAGTGATTTCGAATCATTTCTTGTGAGTCTCGGAGCAGGATATAAATTCAAACCTCTAGACTTGAAGTATCTAGCTTTTGATGCATAGAAAAAGAGCAGAGATCTGGGCTGATCTGAAAGCATCCATGAGTCCTAATCTTGCATGCTTAGCGAGAACAATAAAGAAGGCACATTCTGGAGTAGTGCTAGGCGGATCCTGAGAATATGATGATGCAAGATTAGGTCAACTTGGGCATTGAAAATTATGCTGTTGCTATGTGAATGAGCCACGTTGGGTGATGGTCTGAGGGCTTATGATTTCACTGTGTATTATGCTCTCGCTGAATTCTATATAGCCGATGGTCTTTAGTTTGGCTTCGATTCTTCTTCTATTAATCTCTATGGCGTTGTGTGAGGTGCAGAAGCCGGAGTCTTTCGCATCCAGTGCTTCCAGCATGGATTACCGGCATCTTTTCTTCTTGCCATTTCCATGGCCGACGACAATGACCGCAGCGAATCAAGTTAGCCTTGTTTTCGGTGAGGCTTTTAAAAACATCGAAAGTATCCACAATGGTGATCTGATCTGCTCCCGTACTTGGCACCGGGACCATGTGGCGATGAATGGCTACGATCTTGGTGTAGTCCTTGTATTTTGTCAAGCTATCTTCTAACCATATGTTCTGTCGGTGACGTACTTCACCATTATCTTGGTCAGGTCTGGGATTACAACATAGGACACTAGGTCATTTATCTCCTCCACTATAGTTTGAAAAGCTTCTTCACTGAACGTAGGACCACAGTGAACGTCAGAAATCCAAACAAGGAACATTTGGGTTCCACGCTGATCAACCAGAAAGTCAAGAGCTAATAAACATTGTGGAATAGGGTGATCTTTAAAAGCAGTTTTTGGAAGAAGACTAAAAGAGGACATATATTGCAGATTGCTTGGTGTATCTGGATTACAGGTTTACCGGGAAGCGGCAAATCCGTTGTTGCCGAGGCTTTGCATAGGTTCCTCGCTCAGAAGGGAATTCAAGCCCAAGTCTTAGCTTCTGATGCTTTAAGGAAGATTCTGACTCCTGAACCGAAGTATTCATTGGATGAACGTAACAGAGTCTATGCAACTCTCGTTTATGTTGCAAAACTCTTGGCTCAGAATGATGTAAACGTCATCATAGATGCCACTGGCAACCTAGAGCGCTACAGAGACAGTGCTAGAGAGCAGATTCCGAACTTCATGGAAGTCTATCTCGAATGCCCTCTAAAGGTCTGTATTGAACGTGAGGCAGAACGCAAAGATAACCGTCTAGCCCCTAGAAAGATCTACGAAAAGGCCCTGAAAGGAGAAGCCACCACTGTTCCGGGAATAGGGCAGCCCTATCAACGACCAAAGAACCCAGAAGTAACAATAGATACCACAAAGCACACACCTGAACAGGCCGCCCGAAAAATACTCAAGCTAATAATTAGAAGTCATCCGTAAAACCATACAGACGGCGGATAACTCATGCAATGTCACGAAACCAACGGAGAACAATCAAGAGATTTTGGTAACCAATACGATACTGAAGAGAAACGAGGCGAATGTTATCAATAATATCGGCAATTATGTTAAGAGCATGAAACTCAGAAGACATAAGGTTCTGTACGTCCACAAAGAGTCACAGGCCAAAGAAGCTCTACAAAGGATAATGGAAAACAGGAGAAATGCCTCATCTTATCAAGACGTGAGCAGTAGAACTATGGAATCCAATTCAGGTCAAACCAGTCTGCAAGAAGCCAAACAACCATAGTCGTACACCTCAGAATGGTCTACAGTTAGGCCTTTGCGTGGACTATTCGGGGGATCGCTTTCTATTCAGTTTTCCTCTGCATTCTTCGCAAAAACCGTTTATACTGATAGGGCTTCCGTGTAATAATCCTATATACATCAGGTCTAGAGGTTGAGCGTGATGCTTGAGACCTAAGCTGTGACCAAGACCATGAGCAGCAATCCTAGGGAAAACACCTTCATCTGTTTCGAACAAAGATATCAAACCTACATCGTCTGAAACATAATCATGAACAATATCCACTATCCGTCGGAACCTATCTACGTCAAACCGATAATACATCACAATTACAGGGTCATGCGTTACACCCAGCAAAAGATCCTCAATTCTTAACAGATCCTTCATCTTCCTAATCCTTCTTAGCAGATGCGAGAAGATGAAAGCCCCATGAAAAACCTCATCTAATCTAATTTCTAGATCGAATCGGACATTCAGGTTCCCGACAAAGCTTGTTTCTCTCCAAACACCGTCTGGGAAGTATTCAAAAGCTTTCCAGAAAATTTCGGCCAAGTCCTCTCTATTTCTCAAGTCTTCATTGATTGTTAGCAGATCTAAAGACAGCAATAATCCCGAACTCCTTAAGAGATCTATGAAAGACACTTCGTAAATAGGTTGAGAATGGAGATTCTATTCATAGAATATTTACCGGAAATCCTTATCTAGCCAAGCCTGTTGACAGGTGCGATATGGGGAACAGGTTAATTAGACTGAGGTGTGCGCCTTTTCTATCTCTTCTTCCTGCTCCAGCTTTCCGCAATTGCTCGCACAACCAGAGAGTTGTGTTAGCTGCTCCAGTACTCGCGTCTACGATTGTCAAACCTCGAAGATCGATATCCTGCAATATATAGTCTCAAGAACTCACGGGCCGCTTCTCTCAAAAATATCTGGAAGATTCCAAGTCCCTTATTAGAATTTCACACGTGTTATTTATGAAGATATTCTGTGCCCCGTTCGTACAAGTCACTTCGCTTTAAGTCATGTGAATCGCAGGCACTTTACTCTTTTGTACGAACAGACTGATGACTTCTATTGAATGTGGATCTGCACCAAGATGTTAGTAAGGCTTGTGGCAAAACTCATGTTCCAACTGACTTCATCTGTATTTACGCTTCTTGGCTAAGAGTGCACTGACGAAGTCTTGTAACATGCACCCCTGTAGGTTCTTAACAAAGCCCTCAACTATACTGTAACCATGCGCACCAGAGGATTACGTGGAAACACTAGTGGAAGAAACTTTTCATCTTGGTTCATGGTCTGCGCTCAATATACTTCAGAACGGCGTCGGTTTGTTCTTTTGAGATATGAGAAGAGCTAAGTAAGCACTTGGCTAACTCGGAAACCTTAGCAATAGCGTGAAACTTATAACCGATTCTTTCAATGTTCTCTTTTCCCCCTTGTTCTCTATCTACCGCGACTATCAGAGTCTCCACACACGCGCCAAGCTCTTCCAACGGTCTGAGGCCTTCAATCTTGGAGGCTCCATCCGTGATTACATCGTCGAAAAACACAATATGTTCATCTTCACAGACTGTTCCTCCCGCAATTCTCCCAGTCACACCATATGACTTTTCTGCTTTCCTAACAATCACGCACGGCAGGCCCAGTCGACAGGCTATGCTAGGCAATAGAAGAGCGCCCTTTAACGCTATTGAAGCCAGTTTGTCCACATCACAGGAGATTGTAACTCTTTCGACTTCTCCTGCGACTGCGTTAACGAAGCGTCGGAAATCTTCGGGAGAGGAGAGTAAACGTGAGAGGTCGATATAGTAAGGGCTCAACGTTCCAGATTTAATCTGGAAATCACCAAAACTCAAACAACCAGACCTGAAAAGAATTCCAGCAATCTCTGAGACAAGATCAGACATTCCAGGCATCAGAGTCAATTGGGGGCTCCAAGACTTAACACTTGCTAAGAACTCCCGTTCAGACCTATAATAGGCTTTCATAACCTTGTCTGCAAAAGCAGTGAAATGCTTCGGAAAGCCAACCTACTAGCAGATCTGTTGTTTCATCCAAGTTAGAGTGTGAAGGCGAATGTTTGCAAAAGGGCAAAGATGACAGAATTCAACTTAAAGCAACTCAATCTGAAAGTCAATTATTGCTTCTACCTATTTCCCTATGAAAAGAAAGACAAGATGTTTCCTGTGAGGGGTCAGCTAGGGCAAGGCTATACTAGAGGTTTACGTTTTTCATGTATCATTGCAGTACACCCTTCTTATGTTCATCGTTTTGTCGCTGTCTTCTGCAAATCATTCTTCGAAGTTTCGCGCATTTTCCAATACTTGCTCCCTAAATGTTCTTACTCTCTGCCCGAAGAATGGTCTAGTATCAAGAGTTCTCCCATGACGGTGGGAAATAACAGTTGTCAGTATTCATGTATACTGTCATTTATTCCAATTGGGTGCTTTCCAGTTCGTTTAGCTAAAGATACGTACTCAGAAGTGGGCGTTTGGTCGGTTCAGCCGTAACAAAGACTGCAGCATCGTCATCTGGAATGTAACTGAATAACCCAAACAAGAGCTTGGTTTTCGGTCAATTGCCTATTTTAGACGGTAGTCATTCACGTAAATGAGGGCCCTAGGCTAAACATTTATAACTTGATGTTTTCATTGCTAAAAGACGCGAAGCGAGAAGACGATGGGTCACAGGAAAAAACATGCGCCAAAACATGGCTCTCTTGCTTATTCACCTAGGAAACGCGCTAAGAGTCTGTTGGGCAGAGTCCGCCGCTGGCCAGATGTGTCTGCGGATGCTCCGAAACTTCTAGGTTTTGTAGGTTATAAAGCGGGTATGACCCATCTTTTTGTAGTAGAGGACAGGAAGAGATCCCCTAACTATGGTAAAGAAGTAATACGCCCGGCCACGATTTTGGAAACCCCTCCAATGCATGTATGTGCCATTAGGGCTTACTCCAGAAGTTCTAGCGGTCTTCATTCTCTTACCGAGGCATGGATGGAAAACCCACCACAAGAACTAGAACGAATATTGACATCGCCTAGCACGTTCAATACCGAAGCAAACCTCAAAAGAATAGAAGAAAGCTTAGATCAGGTGGTAAAACTGCGTGTTGTTGCTATAACCCATCCGAAGCAAGCTAGTGTGTCAAAAAAGAAGCCGGAAATACTGGAGATAGAGATTGGCGGAGGAGAAATTCAACAGAAATTCGAATACGCAAAGACCCTGCTTGGAAAGCCAATACCTCTCAGTGAGGTGTTCAGAGAAGGTCAATACGTAGACGCTGTCGCCGTAACGACTGGAAAAGGCTTTCAAGGGCCAGTAAAACGCTGGGGAGTGAGAATTCTCCAACGTAAGGCAAGGAAGACCAAAAGAGGCGTAGCGACTCTTGGTCCGTGGAAGCCACCCCGTGTAAGGCGGAGTGTTCCAAGAGCAGGGCAGATGGGTTATCATCAACGAACAGAATGCAATAAACGAATTATGAAGATAGGCACAAATGGAGAAGAAGTAACACCTGAAGGAGGCTTCGTACGATACGGCGTAGTTCAGGGATCTTACGTCGTAGTTGACGGCAGCATACCTGGTCCAGAGAAAAGACCTATAACATTACGTTATCCAACACGCCTGGCAAAACGAGAAACTTCAGTATCTTCAGAACCATCCAAGCCAACATACCTATCGCTGAAATCGCCACAAGGAAAATAAGGTTGAAGGGCCATGGTCAAAACCAGGAAAGTCTTTGACCTGACAGGAAAACCGGTCGACAAGATAAGACTTCCGAAAATCTTCGATGTACCTTTGAGACCAGACGTTATAAAGCGCGCAGTCATCTCAATTCAGTCTCGTAGATTCCAAGCTCAAGGCACGAATACTAGAGCTGGAAAAAAGACTACAGCAGAATCTAGAGGAGTAGGTCTGGGAATATCACGGGTACCGAGAGTGAAAGGTTCTGGCCAAAGAGCTGCACTTGCTCCTGGAACTGTTGGCGGGCGCTCAGCTCATCCACCTAAATCAAAGAAGAAGATCGTGAAGAAGATTCCAAGGAAGGAGAAACGCTTGGGGCTTTTTTCTACAATAGCTGCTACATCCTCTAAAGAAATTGTGGCTTTACGAGGCCATCATATCGAGGATGTTCCGCAGATTCCACTGGTAGTCTCCAATGATTTGGAGAAGCTAGGGAAGGCTAAGACGGTGGAAGAAGCCCTGATAAACCTAGGGCTGTTTTCTGACCTTTATAGGGTGAAGGAAAGCAGAAAAGTGCGAGCTGGCAAAGGAAAGCTTAGAGGGAGAAGGATGAAGCAGGCAGTGGGCCCGTTAATAGTTGTGGCTGAAGACAAAGGAATCGTAAGGGCGGCTAGGAACATACCCGGTATAGACGTAGCTTTAGTGGACAACCTAGACGCTGAGACTTTGGCTCCAGGTACGCACCCGGGAAGGCTTGCAATCTGGACGAGAGGCGCAATCGAAAGACTGAGTGAGCTTTACCATGGAGAGGCATGGACATAATGGAGCCCTACGAAGTTATACTATACCCGTTAATGACAGAGTCAGCAAGTCTAATGGTTGAACAAGAAAACAAGCTAGTGTTTATAGTCGATCTCAACGCTGTCAAAGCTGATGTTAAGAAGGCAGTTGAAGAGCTGTACGAGGTTGAGGTTGAGAAAGTCAACATTCTCATCACTGCCAAAGGGGAGAAGAAGGCTTTTGTGAAACTTCACCCTAATTATAAGGCAGTGGACGTCGCTATAAAACTTGGAATACTGTAAGCATTATGGAGAGAAGCGGTTTGGGGAAGAGAATACGTGTTCAAAGACGTGGGCGAGGCGGACCCACGTATAGAGCTTCAACTCATAAAAGAGTAGCCGCCGCCCACTACCCTTTGATGCAGATAAAGGATTACGTTGAGACTCTGTTAGAAGGGGTCGTCGAAGATCTTGTTCATGACTCTGGACGAGGGACGCCCCTGGCACTGATAAAGTTTGAGAATGGTGAGACATGTTACACAATAGTTGCAGAAGGAGTCCACGCCAAACAACGGATACAGATGGGCGGTAGAGCTTCAGTTGAAGTAGGAAATGTCCTTCCAGTAGGCGAAATTCCTGAAGGCATGATGGTGTGCAACTTAGAGCTTAGTCCTGGCGACGGTGGGAAACTTGCAAGGTCCTCTGGGGGATATGCAACAATTGTAGGACATACTTCACAGGGAACTATGGTAAAGCTCCCATCAGGAAAAACCAAGTACTTGAATGATTCTTGCAGAGGCACAATCGGCGTCGTTTCGGGCGCCGGCAGGACAGAAAAGCCTCTCTTGAAGGCAGGGTCGAAATTCCATTTGATGAAGGCGAAAGGGCATAAGTATCCAAGAACTCGTGGAAGGGCTATGGTTGCGGCAGTACACCCATATGGTAGCAGCAAAAAAGGTGCCCGAAAAGTCACCACTGTATCCCGTCGGGCTTCACCTGGAAAGAAAGTTGGCTTGATAGCTGCGAAGGCTGCAGGGCAGAAAAAGAGAAGGCGATGAGGATCTCTGCAACCCAGAAGGTTTATAGCTTCTGATACTGGAAAAGGTTAGTTGAGGAAGATGCCAAGGAAATTTGCATATCGCGGAAACACGCTTGACCACTTGCAGAGCATGTCTATGGATGAATTCATCAAACTGCTCCCTTCAAGGTCAAGGCGTAGTCTTCATCGTGGTTTGACATCACGGCAGATAAATTTGCTTGAGAAGATGAGGGAGGCAAAAGAGGCGACAAGGAAAGGAGGCAACTTGACTGTCCGGACTCATGTACGCGATATGATTGTTCTCCCTGAGATGGTCGGTCTTACAGTTCTTGTTCACAATGGTAAAGAGTTTGTTTCGGTGGAAATAAAGCCAGAGATGATTGGACACTATTTAGGTGAATTCGCGATAACCAATAAACCTGTTAAGCATGGAACGCCTGGAATTGGGGCTTCACGTTCCTCCATGTATGTGCCTTTGAAGTAGGAAGGCAGAACAGTTTCTCAGGCCGTATAGTCCAGCCTTGTTCGTCCCTTTTTTGAGAGTTGTTTAGGCGGGATCCTGGGCAGAGGAATCGGTGGTGGAATATTGAGTGTTCTCGTTATCAATACCGACTCTACAAAAGCAACATTCGATATCGATTGCACTATAATCTGAGGCGGGGGCTTCTTCTCCTCGTATCCTTTTTGAATCTCGTTGATCTCGTTTTCACTGCCTGTAACAAAGGCTTTTCCTTTGAGGCTTATCTGAGCTATGGAAGGATTATAGTTCACTGTCAAAACGAACGGGACCTCTAGGATGTCGTCTTTCTTCTTTTCCATCTCGACAATGTTGATATTGGTGTTAATTTTGATTGGCGGAATTGGTTTCCGTGAGTTCCACAATCTTTCCGCGGAGACGTTCGTTATGGCAACATTCACTCTTACCATCTAAACCATCAAGTCATCATGTTGAATGGTGGCTTTAAAGCTTTATTTTCTGCTTTCGGCGGGTTTGTACCGTGTGAAGCCGCAGTGACCGCAAGTGTATCTGTCTCCGTGATCAGCCATAAAATATCCAGGTCCGCAACGTTCACAAGTGGGTCTTATCCTTACGATTTGATCATCTTCTATCTTGTAGAAGGAGGTCGCCCTCTTTGTCTTTTTTCCTTCTGGTCTTGCCTCGGAGTCTTCAGTCTTGCTCATCCTTACTATTCCTCCTTTTCAACATTCTCTTGAGGGGGCGCATTCCTTTTGACAATATACTCTCGTTCAACTAGTAATGCTTGATTCTTTGTTTCGTAGATATTTGCAGATCCTGTTGCTACGCGGGTGCCGGTTCTGGTTTCCAGTCTTTCGACGAAGACCAAATCCGGCTTTTTCTTTAGGATCTTGGCAATAGCGTTTCTGACTTCCTGTCTTGGTGGTGTAGCACCTCTTTGATTGTGTTTCACGGTGAAGTGGACTTCTCTGCGTTTCAGCAAAGGGTTTTCTTTCTCTGAATCAATGTTGATTTCCATAGTTTTTCCTCAAAGTTAGCACTCATGTGATGCATTTCGCGATTATTTAGTTTTTCGAAGGATTTCCATGGCCTTGAGAGCTTGGATTACTTCTGTTTTCTTCTGTTGTGTAGATTTTATTACGACTATTCCCTCTCGTGGCTGACCATAGACGACAAGGGAGTTTTCCGGTGCGTGAAACACAGCAACAAGCGCAAGCAGATCCTCCTCTCCATCCACTACTATTTTGACGGAAAGATCATGCTTCAATGCTTCTTGAACAGCTGTAAACGCCTCTTCGGTTATGGTGCCCGGGGGGTTCTCAACGTGGATAATTCTGTCGGCTGAAAGCCCTACTGGTTGAATGTTTCTTCTCATGACTCGTTTGTCTATTATGTAGAGGTTAGATGGTATGCCTGCTTTCATCGAATTTTGAGAAACCCTGTCGCCTACGAAGATTATCATCGGCGGGTTTTCTTTCTGAATCAGATTCTTTAGCCGGTTCATAGTCCCATTAAATGAACCTTTGATCAGTGTGCCTATTGGATTCTTGAGCCTTTTTCTTAGGTCGGGGGTAAGTCGGTACGCAATAGCCATCTTATCGGACCTTTATGGCGTAACGTCCTTTCTTATCGATTTTCATGAGACTAGCTATAGCTGAACCTTCCGGATCAAACACAATGACAAATCCGCTGAAGTCGTCACTCAAGCTTTGCGTTTTGCACTTCGGGCAGGTGTTTCTAGAAGTTATGAGATGACATTTTGAGCAGGCTTTTTCAGTCATCTTATGCACCTTTCGCCTGGGCTTCTGGTTTCAGGGGCGTTGCGGATCTCTCTATTTCTCGAATTTCCTGTTCGATCCACTTAATTTTTCCAAGGAAGGGTTGTCGAGCCGTTACACCTATCTTGCCGGAGCTTCCTGCTCTGCCGAGGGAGACCGCTGTTATTCGGGCGCGTACTTGGTCTCCGCTGGTTAGCTTCCTTTGAGTCTCCTTTCCTATTAGAACTCCCTGCTTTTCATCGTATGAGATGAAATCATCCATAAGCTGCGAGACGTGAAGCAGAGCGTCAACGGGTCCTATCCGGACAAAAGCGCCGAAATCAGCAATTTCTACAACTTCGCCTTCCACTATTTCCTGAACTTCAGGGTAGAAGGTCAAAAGCGAAAAACTGACCTTGTGATAAGTGGCACCGTCTCCAGGCACTATTTTGCCAACCTGACTAACCTTTACATCGGTCACGGCTATGACATAGCCCATTTCTTCATCAACCATGCCCTCATACCTTGCCTTAACCTGTTGATATCCGACAGCCTCAAGGGGGTTGCCAAAGGTTTCAGGCGGAATACGAATTGTATCCTCAAGGGATACAAGCTTGAACAAAATCTAAATCCTCCCTTCAATCTCTAAGCGTGATTTTTGCCTCACATAAACAACTGGCACATTTATATCTCTTAGCTTCTTTCTAAGTTCTTTGTCATTTGTGAAAACAATGCACTTCCATTTGTGAGCTATGTTCAAAATGATATCATCTGGAGTGGAATCGGCGTATTCTTCGTCTAGCTCTATCAGCTTACACTTCTCGGCTAGTCCTAAAGCGTAGAGAGCATATCTTTTCCTTTTAGGCGAACCTTCTTGTGCCATTGCCTGAAGCTCCCGCTGAACTGGCGGAAGCAGGATCACCTCGTATCTCACATTTAAAAGCCTCTTCAACTCCTCAAAGATGTCAATCTTGAATTGAAGTGGGATGAAGAAAGCGTTTGAGTCTAAGATTATTCTCAAGAGTTTTCTAGTAGGCCGAGATTCATGCGACATTCTATTTTGTCATTCCGTATCCTATTAATCTCCATCTACCCGCTATTTTCCTGCTCATTGCAACTCGGGAGCCTTTTTGTGCGCAAATGGGCCTGGTGAGTTGAACTGTGATAACGTCTTTCTTCATTGACATAACCTTTCCAACGGTTATTGCAGCACCGACGTGTAGAAGCAGTGATTCGCCTGAGCTTACCTTTTGAACTTTGACAAGCTCTTTCGTGCCTACTGCTCTCTCTAGAACATGGGTCTCTAGAGTTAGTTCTGAGAGTGTTGGTGGCAATACACCTTTTCTACCTGCCACATTACCTGTTAGTCCATCGGCTTTCGATAATGCTGGATCGAGCAGTGTTCCCACTCCGACTAGTCCGCCGCAATGCGCTTCTTTCGTGTTTTTTCCGCCTGCATGTAAACTGATAATCTCACTGAACAAAGGTTTGTGAACTCTGTTCTTCTGCCCACTGATTCCTGGGCGAATCTCAATTTCATCCCCCACTGCGAATTCGCCCTGTAGTATTGTGCCCCCAATCACTCCGCCCTCCAAGTTTCTGATTGGAGTGCCTGGCTTGTTGACATCGAAAGAGCGAACCACATACATCAACGGTGGTTTTCCCTCATCCCTTTCCGGCGTAGGGATAAACTCCTGCATTGCGCGAATTAAGATGTCGGTGTTGACTGCTCGCTGTGCCGAAGCCGGAATTATGGGAGCTTTCTCAGCGATAGTTCCCTCAGTGAACTTCTTGATCTCTTCATAGCTTTCTCGGGCTCTTTTTTCCTCAACAATGTCAATCTTGTTCTGGACAACAACAATGTTCTTTATGCCCACGATTTCGGCGGCAGCCAGATGCTCTCGCGTTTGAGGTTGAGGGCATGGCTCATCTGCAGCAATGACAAGTATTGCGCCATCCATTATGGCGGCCCCGGAGAGCATTGTAGCCATCAAGGCTTCATGGCCCGGTGCATCCACGAAACTTATGGCTCGAACGAAATCTGCTTCTGAACCACAATTGGGACAGAGCGGTTTTGTCGTATAGGCTTGGGACTGGTCACATTTTGAACATTTATAGATAGGCATATCCGCATAGCCCAATCTTATCGTTATGCCCCTCTTCAGTTCCTCGCTGTGTTTTGCCGCCCACGTACCGGTCAAAGCTTGCACTAACGTCGTCTTGCCGTGGTCAACATGACCTATGGTTCCAATGTTACATTCTGGTTGACGAGGGATAATAACGTCCTTTTCCTTGTTTTCCCCGCTCATCTAGAGACTCCTATTTGACCATGTTTGCTTTGTCTAGGTATGGTTCCCTACTTAAATATGCTATTGCAACATGTCAAGCTTTCTCTAGCGTGCTAGAATGCAAGTATTTGTCGAAAGGTGTGCAGGGTCCCTATAGACATATAATCACATGCGCTGTTAGGTCGCTCTTGTCATGGTAGCCAAGCTGGAGTGCCATGCTGAATGTGGTAATAGTGGTTTTTACAGAGTCCAGCCGAATTTCTCGGCTATGGCGCCGATATCTCTCATGTTGACCCTATAGTCATTGTTTATGTCCGCTATGGGTGACCATCTTCCATATCCGGGATGGCTTCCGAAGGCTCTGGCTGCGTAACCAATGTCCTTCATGTCAACCTTGATATCAGGTGAATGCAGTTGATCCTTGTATTGATGTGGGAAACCTATGTCGTCGTAAAAAGTGCTGCCGGCGATATCCTCTTTGATCGTTGACCAGAAGACATGATTCCAGATATATGTGCCTGCAAACTCATGCGGTGCAGTTATGTTAACTTTGAGGCCTGTTGACTTCATGCATTCGATCTCTCCGATCCATGAGTGTGTCCAGTTTTCTTCTGCATCTATTACAACTGCTCTTTCGTTGTAAGTTGTTCCGTTAGGATATGTCAGGGAAATGTCCAGCGTTATCGATCCGTTGGAGAATAAGTTATAGAGAGTATAGTCTAATGTGTGCGGCTGTGTGTAGTAATCGATTTTTGCTGTAGTTGTCCCGTCTACTCTTGTCTCAATTGTCACAGGATAGTATCTATAATACCCTTTTGGTGATGTTATGGGTGTACTGTCTGGGTGAGATGTTGTGACCGTGCAGCCGGGCCTATTTGCCACCATTAGGATGTGGCTGGCTTCCACGTATTCCGTGAATCGCCACGGTCCGGAGCCAATCATGTTACAGTCTGGTGCGGAAGCCGTGGGGTCGTCTGACTCGATAATAGGTTTCCATATATGTTTTGGAAGGATTGGTATGTCGCCTATCCAGTATAACATCGACGCAGAGCAAGCTTCAGTCAGTATCTCGAAATTGTATGGGTCGATGATTGAGAATGCCAGTATGTTCTGCGCTTTGTTCCACCACGACGGGCTCGGATAGCCTCCGGCATTCAAGTCTTCTTTGATCTCAACGTATGTGTAGTGAACATCTGCTGTCGTGATGGGTGTCCCATCATGCCAGGTTGCACGAGACCGTAAGGCAAACCTTACTTTCGTGCAGACTCCTAGAATAGGGTGGATGTACGTGCCGATTTCATAGTTCTCGGCAAGCCATGGCACGAATTCTACCATGTTATGAGGGTTCCGCATTAGTAGGCTTTCGTAAATCATGTCTAGAGCGTTCCAGTCGAAAAGCCAACTCGCGTAGACAGGGTTGAACTGCTTGATCTCCGGAACCTTGAAGCCCCATCGTATCATCATGTTTTCCCCGTCACCTCTTTTACAGCCTTCAGCGTGCATGTTAAGAAAACTCCAGAAGTTGTCGATTCCACCTTCAGATACGCCTGCGCCCACGACGTGTTCCCAGTATCGACCTCGATATTTGTTTTCTCCATCATCTGGCGTTACGTTCTGCCACTTGTTGCCCCCTGTGTATAATCTGCTCATGGCTTTGTTGCCAGCCCATGACCATAAAGGCGCGACATGAGCTTTCTCCGCAAATATCGACTGAGCCAACCAACAATACTGAAAAGCCTCATCCAAGGTGTCTGCATAGAACATTATATCAATTGCCTCATCAAACTCCGGATCATCGACACCTGGATAGTTAAGATCATTTGGAATCCATGGATGGAAGCAGCTCGAACACCAGATCGTCAAGTGTTCAGGTACGATCTGTATGGTTATACCTCCTATGTAAAGGTGGAAGTTTCTGTTAAGCATGACCTCTACATAGGCAGTGCCACTTGTGCAATAAATGCGGTGAACTCTGACTTTAACTGCATCTAGCTCGTCTGCAATCAGGTCGCCCAAAGCGTGTCGAGGAGAATGGTCTGTCCTTATGTAGAATTTGAGTTCAAGATATTCGTCTGACTGCTCAACCTGGTCTTCGTTGCGATCCCAGAATCTCCAACCTGTCGATGCATTCACTGGAAAGCCACCTGCATCTAGAAGAGCCTCAGCTGCAACCCTAGAATATGGGTAAGTTAAGTTTTCATAAGTGCCGCCGGGCTTCATCTGTGGGTGACTGAATCCTCCTTCGCATGGCGGCACAACTGTGTATACTGGTTCGTAAAGGTCTTTTCCGATGATTGTGTCTAACGAGCTTCTATCTAAGAGGTAGGATATTGCCTGTCTCATACTCACTTCACTGCACGGGTTTGGATACACCGGGTTAGGATATTCTGGGTCCGGCGGAGTGCCCAGATACTCGTTCGGATTGTTGTTCATGTCCAACGTGTAAAGCGTGAAATCACCACCGTAATTGACAGTGTTGATTGTTTCATTGTATGGTAATCCTGTGTCAGGGTTTGTCGCATTACTCGTGAATAGATCATAGTATGTTCTTGACAAAGACCAATCAGACATGTCGATTTCTCCTCTCGCCAAAGCGTCCCACTCAGCCGAGTCATCTGCGTAGAGTTTAATGAGCAACCTGTCAGCTCTGGGTCCAAACTTCTCAAACCTTACGCCTTCAGAAGTGCCGTATCTATGCATAAGAGTCTCAGTGCAAAATGTCGAAAGCGTAGAAAGGAGAAAAATCAGTGCACTGGAAAAGACAAAAACCAGCCCCTTCCTCAATTCCTCTTTCCTCCCACTCAGAATATAACTATGTTTGACAACTAAAAAGTCTTTTTCAAAAATGAACCTGGCTGAAAGCATCCGACAAAGCTTAACTCTCGTGCTAAAGAGTCATTTGCGGAACAGAATACCTAGAAATGTACAGATTGAATTCAGCAAGCTAGTCGGCGTCAACTCTTTTCCTCGGCTTTTTCGGTCTTCTCGGCTTTCCTATCCTTCTTGCTCTGCTTTTTCTTGGGCCTCTCCACTATGGTCATGTTTATCTGCACGATCTCTTCTGTTATCACGTTTCCGCGAACCATCTTTCTGCGTCTTTCTCCCTTATCTTTGGGGTTGAAGCCTACACCGCTGCCTAGTATCACTTTCCTGCGGACTCCACCGTGTACATTAGGTCTCATTGGAAATCCATCCTTGTCTGAACCTCCGGTTATCTCCACTTTATGGCCTGACAAACCGACTACTGTTCCATCCAAGACCTCGCCCATCTTCCTCCCAACAAGAGGGACTGCACGAGTCTCCTCCAACTCAAAAGTCTTGGAAGTGCCCGCATCTGGATCTGAAACTATCACTCTAAACTTCGCCAAGTATGACTCTCCGACGGTGTTATGAAAGTTGGGGCTCTCTCTTTTAAGGATTTATGAGGCAATCTGGCAAACTACTCTACATGTACTCTGAAAAGGTCTACGTCCTCACGCATCTCAGGGGTAAGCTTCAAGAGTTCCCGCACTGCACGTTCAATGTCTTTCGATTGAGTTACATATCTTCCTACGATTAGTATGTCTGCACCTTTTTCCAAGGCCTCCCTTGCAGTTTCAGGGACTATTCCGCCTGCTACGGCGATAAGGAACCGCTTGTCCCTGAAGATTTGCCGAAGCTCTTGGACACGGTCTAGGCCAAGGGTCCTTCCGGTTTCCTGATCTATTCCTCTGTGCAGAATCACAATCTCAGGAAGAGCCTTGAGCGTCTGAAGCTTCGGTATAGGGTCTTCCACATTCAGCATGTCCACTGCAGAATATATCCCAAGCCTTTTCGCTTCATGAATGAAAGCATCCAATGTTTCGACAGGTGCCAGTCCAGCAGCCACTACAGCATCTGCAGTTTCCTCGAAGGCTAGATCAACCTCAACTTTGCCAACGTCAAGGGTCTTCAAATCTGCTACAAAGAAAAGATCTCTGGCAATTTCTCTGAGTTCACCTATGACTTTGGCTCCATATCTCTTTATTAAGGGTGTTCCGATTTCCAGTATTATCCTGTCACTTCTAGGCAATAAGCTTATGATTTTCTGGTTTCTCTTCAGATCCGGTATGTCAAGAGAAATCTGTAAGTATGGGGGTCTCCATAAACGCGGCACCTTGAACCCCATTATTGGGTGCTTGGCTCTATCCTTGTCGTAGAGCATTTTTTCTATAGACGGATATTTCTTTAGGGCTCTTGTCAGAGCTAACTTAGTTGCTCCGTAATTGTAATGGTATATTCTACGGTAATCTTTGGCCTGTGGATGTAGAAAGACACTGCAGACAATAACCCAATCGTCCGCCTTCTCTTGCGGGACCAATCCTTCTTCGACCGCATCTGCTACAGCCTTTGCCACTGCTGCTTGCGCTGGACCGAATATCTTGCCAGCATCTTCAAAGTTCTTAACCGTGACCTTGGGGACTACTAGTGTATGGGGCTTGGGGGGTAAATTGGGTCTAATAACAGCTAAGAGTGGCGTGTGACCTGTGGAAAGATGGGATAGACCAGCGGCAAAAGCTTTCCCAACAGGGCCTTCCTTGTCACCTACCAGAAGATCTACGTGGGCAACCTCTTTTCCTTCTCCCACTAAAGCTTCGCCTATAAGGTACGTGTATCCTGCGAATGCTCCGACAGTGCCTATAGCTTGCTCTGTCGAAACGACATCTGCTATTTCATCAAAATCGACATCAAACTCCTTGAGCCAAGTGTATAGTGTGTCTCGATGAATTTTCAAGGCCTTGGCTGTGCCGGAAATCGTAGGTTTTGACGGTTCTCCTTTCAGGAGACTGCGGGCTTTAGCTACTCTTTTGGCTGCTTCCGTCAATGCTCTTGTAAATTCTGTCTTGCTTCTCGGCCTCTTTGAATCTCGCTCCGACATATAAACTACACTCAATAGGTAGTCAGGAAGACCTGTATATAAATATGTCGTATAGCGTAGGCATGAGCTAGCCAATTATAGAGTATACCGACATACGTCTGAGATGGTTGGCCCCAAATCTGTTTTTCTATACTTAGATGACCGACATACATGCCGCTGAAATCTGTCTCCGTATGTCCGGTCGTCGTCGATTACTGGACGTTTGTGTCGGTGGTGTTTTGCCTTGCTTGCCACTTTTTGGGTTTTGCCCTGGAGTCTGCTTGAGGGTGGGGTAAATCCTATATCTGTGTTCTTCGAAGGTTAGATGTTCAGTCGAAGGAGTTGGATGAATGCTGTGGAGAAGTCTTGTGTGCGTTGGCTTTGCGATAATAGGCTTGGTTTTGTTCTTGTATGGCGGGAATTACTACAATGTACTGTTTGGGTGGACTGGGGTGTACATCATGATCGGCAGCGTCGTTGCGGCGATAGTTTTGACGATTTGGGAGAGATTGAAGAAGGATTATGATGACTAGAAGTCGTAGAGTTGTGAATATTTCGTGTGTAAGTAGTCAAGGTATGGTTTGACGCTTAATTCGTTGCCGGTTGTTTTCTTGATAAGGTCTGCGGGATCATAGAGGTTTCCTAGATCATGAATGTTCCTCGCTAGCCAACGTGTTATGTTTTGGAAGTTGCCGCCTGATATCTGGTTCTTCCAGTCTGGTAGCTCTCTCCGCATGGCCGCGAGTATCTGACCGCTGTAGATGTTACCTAGTGCGTAGCTGGGGAAATAGCCATACAGTCCACTAGCCCAGTGTGTATCCTGCATGACGCCTTCAGAGTCGTTTTCAATGTCGACACCTAGGTATTGCTGGTAGCTTCTGTTCCAAACTTGAGGCAGTTCATCCACTGTTATCTTGTCAGCGAATAGATCGCGTTCAAGATTGAACCTGATGATTATGTGAAGGCAATAAGTGACTTCGTCTGCTTCTACTCGGATCTTGGATGGCTTGACCCTATTTACTGCGTGGATGACTTGGTCCAAGTCAACATCAGACAGAATGTCGCCAGTGAGTTCTTTCAGTTTCGGCAGGTAATAGCTCCAGAATTCTATAGATCTTCCTAGAATATTCTCTACGAATCTTGATTGTGATTCATGAAAACCTGAGGAGCTTGACGTACCTACTGGCCTGAACATCCACTCTGAATTCAAGTTCTGTTCATAAAGGGCGTGTCCTCCCTCGTGTAGCGTGGAGAATATTGATGATGCGAAGTTGTCCTCATAATAGTGCGTTGTTATCCTTACGTCATCATAATATCCCGTTGTGAAGGGATGCTCTGTTTCGTCGATTCTGCCTCCTGCTTTTTCAGACTCTGTATCATATCCGATGACTTTAGAGAGAGATCGGGCGATCTTACGCTGTGCGTCTATGGGGATTCTTCGTTTCAAGATCGACGGGTCAGGCTGATTCGGTGAGTTTTCACACTTCCGCAGTATTGATAGCAAGCCGTCTTTCAGTTCTTTGAATACCCTGCTTATCGTCTCTGACGTGGTTTTTGGTTCGAAGATGTCTACTAACGCATCATATGGTGTTACGGTCTCTTTCACTTCCATCAGTATCTCCGCTGCCTTTTTTCTTAGATCCAGAAGCTTCTTGAGTTCAAACCTAAACATGGAATAGTCCTTGGCTGCCTTGGCCTTTTTCCAGACATTGGTCGTTATGGCTTGCTGTTTGGCGGTCTCTGCTACTAGTTCTTCTGGGAGTTTTGTCTGTTCATCATAGTGTTTCTTCATTAAGTATACATCTCTTTTTTGAACAATATTCAGGCTTTCATATTGCGAGTGTTGCATAGTCTCTTCCAGCAACTTCCCAATCTCAGGATCTGTGCTCATCTTGTGTCCAACTCGACTAAGCATGGCAAGCTGCAGGCTCCTCAGTGTGATCCCTCTAGGCGGCATCATCGTTTCCATGTCCCAGTGGACGATGGACGCCGCTGATTGTAAGATGAACAAGTCTTTCGCTTTTTCCATCAATTTATTGTAATTTGATATTGCCGACTGAGCCATAACATCAACACCTAATGGAGGACTTACGTTGTGTAAGCTTGCTTATAGTTCTTGTGAGAACTCTTGAGAGTTACAGGTATGTTAAATACACAATGATTGGAATATGAGAATCCGGTAATTGAGAATGACCGCAGTTAGCATAGAGTGTAGTAGGTGTTGTAAGACCTATTCGCATGGTGAGCTTTCGACAGTGTGCCCATCTTGCGGCGGTTCTCTCTTGTTCAAATATGATTTACCCAAGGTTTCAGAAACGGTTTCAAGAGGTGTTTTGGAGAAGAGGGCGGACACTTTCTGGAAATTCATGGAGTTGCTTCCTCTCTCATCGTCTAAGAGCATAGTTTCACTGGGAGAGCCCTACACTCCGATTCTCGACATCTCCCTTGAACATAGCATGACTTCGCCTAGTATCTACGCCAAGGATGATGGTAGACTCCCAACAGGGACTTTCAAGGCGAGAGGAATGGCTGTGGCAGTCTCAACGCTCAAAGAGTTGGGCGTGGTCAGTGTTGCCATTCCTTCCGCTGGTAACGCGGGTGCGGCGCTTTCTGCCTATGGAACGAAAGCCGGGATGAAAGTTTATGCGTTTATGCCGAAGGATTTGCCTGAAAGCAACCTGAAAGAATGTCTGTATCTTGGAGCTAAAGTGTATCTGGTTGATGGATTGATCGGCGACGCAGCTAATGCTCTTAAAAAGTTTAGGGAAGATTGCGAATGTTTCGACGTTTCAACGAATAGGCAGCCATACAGGTTTGAAGGATACAAAGCGGCGGCGTTCGAGGTTGCTGAGCAATTCGGCTGGAATCTGCCGGACAGAATTCTCTTTCCTACCGGAGGCGGAGAAGGAGTGATAGGTCTTTGGAAAGGATTCAAGGAGCTGGATGAGCTGGGCTGGATTCGAAATGTTCCCAAACTCACTGTTGTGCAATCAAGAGGCTGTGCTCCGCTGGTTGAAGCGTTTGAAAAGAACGAAGTTGAGGTTAGTGAGTCTTGGCAGAATGCTGAGACTATTGCAGCAGGTCTGAGAGTTCCTTATCCTTATGCAAGCTATCTCGTACTGAGGGCTGTTAGAGAAACTGGGGGGATGGCTATTGCAGTAGACGATAAAGATATCATATCTTCGATGAAGGCTTTCTTTAGAATGGGCATCTATGCTTGTCCAGAAGCAGCGTCCACTTTGGCAGCTTTGAGGAAAATGCAAACGGAAGATGATGTCGATTCAGATGAAAAAGTGCTCCTTTATCTAACCGGAAATGCCATGAAATACTTTGACGTAATGAAATTGGAGAAGACTAGAATTACGATCGTGGGCAAGAACGCCGAATCGCTAGGCTGAAGCAGCATTGTGGAAAGGAGAGAAGAACTGCTCAGCCGCCGCATAAATCATATATCTTCGATTTTGTGACAGAGAGAAGTTGATGCTCCGGCCGGGATTCGAACCCGGGTCTTCGGCTCGAAAGGCCGGAATACTTGGCCGGACTATACTCGGCAGAGTTTTCACTCTTCTACCGGAGCCTTTTTGTCCGGAGCATCATGCAAATTATGCTTTCATCCGAATAAACATTATCCTTCTAAGATTCTTTGTAGGCACTGTGTTAATGGGGCAAAGATTGTCCCTGCCTTGTTCAGTGTTGGAGCATAATAGGCCGTTTTGGCAGAGTTTGTCATTATTGTTTCTATTCCAAGAGCATCTGTCCATGACACGATTGTACACATATCTGTAAGCACATGTCCTCCTCTTCTCTCAATCTCTTTCACGTAGTCTTCAGCTCTTCTCTTGACGTGACGCGAAGTGCAAATCCAGAGTTCAGTCTCCTTCCTGACTTTTTTTCCGTCCATCAGAAGCGCAA
The DNA here is from genome assembly GCA_964347765.1 of uncultured Candidatus Bathyarchaeia archaeon. GTDB lineage: Archaea > Thermoproteota > Bathyarchaeia > Bathyarchaeales > Bathycorpusculaceae > CAYGAG01. The sequence goes on along the minus strand of CAYGAG010000013.1, from coordinate 702 downwards.
TTCGACGAATCTCCTCTGATGAGCAGTGTGGGCATCCTATAAACACCAAATCAGGTTTAGCATCTACGGCTGTGGTTAGAGAGTCAACAGTCTTCTCAATAACTCGAGAGTCAATTGTCATATCTTCTATTCCGCTCATCTCTCGAGCAGTTTTGATGCAGAATGAGCTGGCCATGCCTGTTGTTGCCAGAGCGGCACCGAGCTGTTTAAGCTCGGCATCTGAGGGATGAGCTAGCCCTTGGATTGCTGGGATTCCATCTTTCAAGATCTGCCCTAGATAAATCCCCAATGCACCGAATTCAGCCTCGTTCCGTAATGATGTGCCCAGTTTCACTAGGATGCTTGGTTGTCTGTTTTCAGCTCTGTGCATACCATAGTCTGGCGTCTTTCCGATTATCGCCGAGGCTAGCGCGGATGGTCCTCCTTCACGGTTTGTCCATGCTTTCAGTACCGAATTGGCATAGACAACGGCTGAAGATTCGGACCATGCAAGATGCGATCCCATTCTTGGCTTCTGAAAGTAATATGGAGTGCAGGTCAAGCTCATTCTCAGTCCGATTCTCTTGAATTGTTTCAGAATGTTCCACTGCTTTTTGAGGATATCTTCTGGTAGTTTCGCACTAAGATATTCTGGGTCAAAGCTTTGCGGGTTCAACGTGGCTTCAACTTTCGCTTTGACGTTTGCATCTGCCAGATCTTCAA
>CAYGAG010000012.1:0-38399 GCA_964347765.1 uncultured Candidatus Bathyarchaeia archaeon | reverse complement strand
GGTGTAGCAAAATCTTGGTAGGTCGCACTTTGCTCCATTGTTACGTCGACTTTTGGCGGAGCTGGTTGATTGGAGAACTTTATCCAGAAACATTCCAGCAACTCCTTTGCCTCTGCTCTAGTCAATCTGGAGTTCTCTATGTCTCTCTTATAGAAAGGATACAAATTATGATCCAATCTGCCAGGGTTGAACGAATCCCATGTGTTGATCTCCACCGTTACACCGAGATGAACGAACCAGTACATTTGTAGTGCTTCCCAAAAGGTTCTGGGCGCATATGCTGGAACCCGATTGCACACTTCCACGATCCTCTTAAGTTCTCTTCTTCTCGCAGGGTCCTTCTCTTCTTTTGCCATTTCCACTGCCAATTCGGCATGTCTTGATGCAAAGCGTATGATTGCGTCACAGCATATCTCCATGGCATGTAGCTCTTGATCTTTATCGTAAGCCTCAGGATCATTTACGAAGTCTAGCTTTCTCCGCCTCTCTTCTATCTTCTTTCTGAAGCCCCTAAATCCCCTTCGATATATTTTTTCATCCATTATTGCGTGTCCAGGTGCTCTCTGCTCCATGAACTCAGTAAAAACACCTGTATTGAAAGCCTTCTTCCATTCTCCAGGCATAGACTGGAATATTCTGCTTCTTAAATCTCTGCCATTCCAGAACGGAATTATGTAATCCTCATAGATTTTTCTGGTTTTTTTGCTAACACGATATGGTGCCACCTTACGTGATCCAAGTATATCCAGATCTTGAATAGAGTGGCAACACAGTTCAGGATATGTGGGAACGGCTCTTGGACTGATCCCTTTCTCTCCAACTATCAGCTCCCCGTCTCCTATGTACAAGGTCTTACGTTCCATAACGTATCTGAAAGCACAAGCGCGGAGAACTGGTTCAGATAAGCCCTTTGCTGCGGCGGTGCTATAGAACTCTGTAATGAGTTTTGCCCTCTCAGGATCTAAGAAGGGAACTGTATCTACACTCTGCTTCCAGAGCTTTCCAATTCTCTCGCTCGGCACCATAATTCCCACTTTTTCATATGAGCATGCGATATCTCAAATTCTGGTTATAAAGAGATTCTGATCGGGGCTCAATCCACAGGTTTGAAAGAACCACGAAAGGGAATCTGCCCTGCCCCAGTATCTCATTTATCTGGATTCAGATCTCTGCGACCGCGCAAAGGTTTTTCTGGAAATAGGTAAGTGAGGGCGTTTATTTCGCAAGAAAAAAAGGTAGTTTGGCTCCAGCAATTCGGCCTTTCTGCAGCCTGTGTCTGCAGACTGCTGCAGAAACTGCAGGAGGGGGTGTAACTTGCGAGAGACTTCTAATCGTGTTTCAGCTTTATTTCAATTGTTGAAACGTTTCTTGTTCCGCCTTCTTCCTGCTGTATTTCGTCTGTTCCTATCTTTATCTCGCCTATTTCTAGGTCTTTCATGAACCGATTGTTGACGATTTCAGCGACATCTACAGCTGTTGTTATTGCTCGTCCTCTCGCCTTCAAAGTGACCTCTTTGGTGTCAGACGAATTGAAATTCGTGATCACCGCTAACACGTAGTTCATAGGCGGTTTCCTTCCAACGTACACAATGTTTAGATCTTTGGACATACAGTACACCTCCTTTTTCCGCTTTGATTCCCTTCGTAGTCTGAGTTTCGCTATTATCAGATCAGGCTTGCACTAACTCGCCGGTTGCGAACCTGCTTCCGACTCTTGTGATTTTGAACTTCACGCTTTCTCCTTGTTTAGTGTCCGGAACAAATATGACGAAGCCCTCGATTCTTGCGATACCATCGCCTCTTCTACTAACATCTTCGATTCTGGCTTCGTATTCCTGCCCAAGCTCAACAGGTTTCTTCACGTTGAATCTTGGTCCGTTGCTTCCAAACCTACTTCGCCCACCATATGAATATGACATTGTATCACCTCGTTTTATTTGTCAGCTAGATTTGCCTTGAAAGAAAAGTAAAACCGCCATAACCGTTCTACCTTATTCGTAAAGCGACTAACTGCTTGGCTCTTGATAACCCAGTGTTCCTTATTAACCTTTGTACCTTCACATGCAAAAGCCAGTGTCTACATCTGGAATGATGTGCAAGACGATCAGGGACAAACACTCCGTCTTTCAGTGTGCGTTTTCATACTGTCGTGTGAAAATTCTAGCGTGAAAGCCCGCAGCATTGTCGAGTAGGATCTGTGTACGTGGCGATGATGAGAGTTCAAGATCTACACTCAGAGATTGCGAAGAAAGGAACTATTCAGACGGTGTATGGACGCGAAGAGCAAGCATCGTTGCTTTTCTGAGAAAGATCGGGTCGAGCGGAGAATCTACAGACATAGCGTTGAAAATTTCTGGCAACTTGATCTGGGATGAAGAGGATTTGGTTCAAAGGGGAGTAGGCTGGGCTCTCAAGGACAATATGTAAGCAGCGAGGAAACAGATCCTTGACTACGTTAAATCTCTGAGACGGAGAGGAGTTTCGTCAACGATTATATTCTACGCTATTCGCAATTTGAAAGGTAGAGACCGTCAAGAGATTTTGAAAAAAACCTGGATAGTGCATGAAGCGCAGCACCATCAGCACGTGACGCTAAGTCGTGCATCTTCTTCGAAACGATATCCATGTATCAACACAAGCTTTTAAACTATAACTTCGCTAGCATCAACAGACATTGGGCCTGTGGCATTGATGAGTAGTATCAACAGAGAGATTATCGAAAAATACAGGTTGTGTGGGAATATTCTTCGCGAAACGCGTGAAGAGATTAAGCGGTTTGTCCGAATGGGCATGCCAATAATCGAAGTGTGTGAAAAGGCTGAAGGCTTAATACGAGAGAAAGGGGGTCAACCCGCTTTTCCATGCAATGTTTCGATAAATGAAGCTGCTGCACACTATACGTCTCCGCCTGGCGATGAGAGGAGAATCCCGGAAAAGTCTGTAGTCAAAGTGGACATAGGTGCACACATAGATGGATACCTAACCGACACTGCTATTACAATTTGCTTTGACCCTGAATATGCAGATCTTGTAGAAGCTGCACAGGAAGCCCTGAGAGTAGCCATCACTCAACTGCGTCCAGACGTCAAAACTTCAAGGATCGGATCTGCAATTGAGAAGACTATAAGATCCTACGGCTTCAAACCAATCTCAAACCTGACTGGCCACCAAGTGGGCAGATATCTTGTCCATGCCGGTATGTCTATACCAAATGTTTCGCATTTATCTTTATCAAAGGTAAGGTTGAACGGAGTCTATGCCATTGAACCCTTCGTAACGATGCCAAGCGCGGCTGGCAAGGTCAAGAATGGCGAAGAGGTCACAATCTTCCGTCTTCGCAAGAGCAGGTCGTTGAGGAATACTTATGCGAAGCAGCTCCTCAAGCATATCAGAGAGGAGTTTAAAACTCTGCCATTCGCTGAACGTTGGCTGGAGAATGTCGTTCCTGAAGAACAATACAAGGATGCCTTCGAAGACCTCTTGTCCACTAAGGTTCTTATGGGTTACCCCATATTTGTTGAAGCCACCAAAAAGCCAGTGGCTCAGGCTGAGCACACAGTTTTGATAGTTGAGGATGGCTGTCGGGTATTAACCTAGAATCTTTCTTTTTTCTCCTTGACTTCTCTGTAGATTGCCGTTATCAACATGTTCTCGTTGCATTTTTCACACTGTCCGATTTCTTTGAAGATGTAGTCTCCCCGTTCGAAATCCCGTATGTTCTTGAACCCACACTTTCTACATTGAATTGTCGTTGTTATCGAAGGAGTTTCGATGCTTAGACGTTTAATTCTTCTCCTCATTTGGAGTAATACGTAGGAAGATAGGCCGGCGCCTAAGAATCCGATCAGCAAGAGGTAATAGGCTGCTATCTGATCATAGCTGAAAGCGTTTATTGCAAGAATGAGGGCCGTCAAAGATAACGCGAGAGTTATGAAGATCACTAACAATACGAAGGATGAGATGCGTGTTGTCGTAGATGATGATTCATTCATCTCTCATTTCTCCTATTGTCCAATTCCGATAGAGTTGCCCACCCCAGCGATTATGATCAGATCTCCTTCCTTTGTTCTCTCCAAAATAGTCTGTCTTATCCTATCAATCGCCTTGTCGCCCGCCTCAAACACCTCTCTTCGCATGGGCGCGACTGCGTCACCAACTCCTTCCTTAATTATCACCGCATTTATCGGAATGCGATACTTCAGTATAGACTCCTCGATTTTAAACTGATCTACACCTGGACCACCTATAGCTGCGCCTACGCCTTCATGCACTGCCCCAACTTCTTCGCCCTCCAGCTTCAAGGCTGCATCCACCATTATTATAGAAGCTATCTTGCCCCCGTTCTCCTCAATCACTCGTTTCATTGCTTCGCCAGGCTTGCCAACGTTGCCCCCCGGCCCTTCAGCCTTTATAACGTAGGCCGTCCGCCCCTCAATAGGGATCGTGGCAACAACACAATCTTTGGCTATCTTGCGAGTTTCATATCCATGCATCAGCTTTGCGGCAACCAACGCTCCTACCCCATCACCTATAGGTTGACCATAGGCAAAGGCTTTCAAAGCACTAGCATAAGCTTCAGCCTCCCGCATGACTAGAGGCAATATCATCTGCAGCTGCATTATAACATAGAGGCTTAACGTTCTCTTGCCTAGCAGGTAGAAGTGTCGCACTACTTTGTAGATGTAGTTAAGAGCCATGGCTGCTTCCAAGGTGTGCTCAAGATTATTGATCTGAGTGTCATCAGCCTCCGGCGCCATAAATTTCACTTCATCCTTGAAGCGGACATCTCTAACGTCCAGTACATGTTCAAGCTTCCACACAACACCAGCTGGGTCCAGACTCTGCGGCATCACGGTGAAATATTCCAAGAATCGATCAACCCTACCAGAAGGGTCTGCTTGTGGTTTGCCAACTTCCTTTATAGTTTCTACCGCCTTGTTACGACCTTCAATCTTAAGAAATTTCAGCTTGTGAAGCGAGCTTTCAACTTCTCTGAGCATCACATACATCTGAATTCTCTGTCCATACAACATGAAAACGAAAAAAAAGACATAGATCAGCAGATTCAATATCCAAGAAAACGTGTTATCTCCCGGAAACTGGGCAATCTGATCACCTCTAAAAAGCATCAATGGCAGCAACTCGTTCACAGATTCACCTTCTGAAAAGACTGTTAATGCCCAGTTATAAACTTTAGGCAAATTCATCAAACAAAACATAAAGAGTTGGGGTTGCCAGCTTTCCCGGGTTCACGGGGCCGAAGACCACACTACAGCCGGGAACGGAGCGTAGTTTAACTTCTGAGTTCGGAATGGGATCAGGTGGTTCCCACGCCCTATGGCCGGCAATCCCAAAATACACGTCAACTCTCAGTTCATAAACTTATCGCTTACTGGTTATTAGCTCATTCCGGAAAAATCATGTAGAACAAATCTGGCAAGCTAGATTACGGGACTTTGTACCAGAAAAGAATCTAGGAAAAAACACAGATCACACGCGCGCTATAGATCGAAAACGGTTTGAACTCATTTTTCATAGTTTAAGCTCATAGATTTCTGCGGACATCAACCGTTAGAAAAAGAAAAGGGAGAGGTTTCGCTATTTCTCTCGGGTAATAGCAAGCACGGCTTTGATCGAGATTATAACAGCTGCAGGGGCCGCGAAGGCTATGATGTAACCCAGGATGTAAGTAGCCCAATAGTAGAACAGTTCTAGTGCATCAACCATCAGCAAAGGTTCCCAGACATTTCCTATTCCAGCAACGAGCAAAGCGATTGTTGCTATGAGGAATGGTGTAATTTCTTTAGCTGTAATGCTTGTGATTCCGACAATAATTCCTAGAATTAGCATAATTAGAGTGATCCATCCGCTCGTCTCCGCGACATTTGGATCATTGTTGAAGGCCATCCATCCAACCCCTAGCCCTGCCACGATGGCTATGACTACGAATAAGATCCATGCCCATCTTGCTATTTCTTCCATTTCCATCTTAGACCACAAAGCCTTAGTAATCTCAGGCAGTGCATTATAAATCTTGCGCAATATAGTTGAATCTGATGGGCAAATCAATCGACTTGACGATGTTGAGGCCAGAATTTCACTAATTTCCAGATATTAAAGGTCTTTCTGAGTAAACATAGCACTCTGCAGTGCTCAACTTCTCTCTTGATGGAATAACGCATATATCTGGTTGTCTGCAGTAAATTAAATGCTTGAAAAGGGGCCGTAGTCTAGGTAGGCATGACGACGGGCTCCAGAAGCAAGGCACGGGTTTGCGGACCAATCGGGATGAAGAAGTTCTGGAGCGGTTAGAGAAACCCGTAGGAAAAGTGCAAAGACACTGTTTCCGGGTAAAGGTCGTCGGTTCAAATCCGGCCGGCCCCACTATGTTTATAGCCCATGTCCATTTTGATGCAACCAAAACAGATAAAACCTGGCAGGCACCTGAAACTTGTTCAATAGTGCTGATTTGCATGCCGGCGGAAATATTTGACCACGACGAGTTTATCAAGATTAGCGAACGTGCTGAATATTGTGCAGTTAAGAGATCAAAGGATATCGTCAAATTGAAGCTTCGCACAGCTAAGAGACTCTACACACTGAAGGTTGAACCAGTGAAAGCCGAAGAACTCATTAAAAAACTGCAGTGCGAAATTATGGAGGTATAGCTTCCTCAGACAATCTTCGCGCTCGCACGCGTGCGAATCTGGTTCAATGACTCCACCTCCTTTAATCTGAGCAACAATCATTCAAGTCGGGGTCTTTCAGAAAACATAAAATAACTTGTATCCAAAACGTAAAGAGTGAAGCAGGAATGAAGATCGCAGTCTCTGGTAAAGGGGGTGTCGGTAAAACCTTCATCGCGGGCGGTCTAGCATATTCCTTCGCTAGTGCAGGACTTAAGACAATAGCGATCGATGCAGACCCTACACCTAACCTAGCCTTGACGTTAGGACTACCATTAGATGAAACACGGAAAATCAAACCAATATCAAAGAATAAGGAGTTAATAGAATCCAAAACAGCAACCGACTACTCAGGCGTGTATCGTCTCACCTTTACCGTTGACAACGTAGTCAAAGACTACTCCATAGAAACCCCATTAGGAGTAAACCTCATTGTCATGGGAACCGTTCAATCCATAGGTTCAGGATGCACGTGCCCGGCAAACGCAGTCGTTCGAAATCTTCTTCGCCATCTAATGGTTGAACGGAACGAAGCAGTCATTCTGGACATGGAAGCCGGTGTTGAACACCTGGGTCGAGGCACAGCAAAACATGTCGATATCATGCTTATCGTAGCAGACGCAAACATGAAAGCCCTTGAAACCGCCAATCAGATCCACCAGCTAGCTAGAACAGCAGGTATCAAAGACATCTTTCTAGTCGGAAACAGAATTGCAAACGAGATTCAGAAAGATGCTTTCATCAAATACGCTAATAACAACAATCTAGAAGTTCTCGACCTTGTCCCTTACGACCAAAAAGTGATTGAGGCGGATATGCGCGGTGAAACACCCCTCCAATACAAGAAGTCAAGTGCAATGAAAGTCATACAAGAACTGAGCGAGAAATTGACCACAAAGATTAACTAGCCAATTCAGATTGACTAAGCCACAGGAGATTGGGAGTAACTTGAAAACACTAGTCACCATGGGACGAGGTGGAACCGGAAAGACAACCTTTGTCGCCATGATAGCTAAGTACCTTATTAACCTTGGAGAGACTCCCATGCTCTTGGTGGATGTTGACCCTGACCAAAATCTCGGTGAGATGATAGGAGTAAATTCAGAAGAGCAGGGAAAGAAAACAATTTCCGAACTTGTGATGGAAACTTTTTTGGAGAAGGGTGGGACCACCGTTGGTATTCCACCTACTGAACGCATTGAAAGCAAGATATGGGAGAAGGGTCTGTACGAAGACGATGAGTTCGACTTCATCGCAATAGGAACTAAATGGGTAGAAGGATGTTACTGTCTACCGAACTCAGCCTTAAAAGGAGCCCTAGAATCCATAACAAAGAACTACCGATACATACTCATTGACTCTCCAGCGGGACTAGAACACCTAAACAGAAGAATCACTACCAGAATTGATGACATCTTTGATGTACTTGATCCTTCAAAGAAATCCTTCGATCATGTAAAGCGTGCTTATCGAATTGCAAAAGAAGTCCAGATAGATTTTCAGAACTTCTACATTGTCGGAGGATACAGATTTCCAGAGAGTCTAGCAGAAAAAGCTAGAAAAGCTACGGATCTTCAGTATCTAGGGAAAGTAGCATACGATAAAAATGTTGAAGATAACGTTCTACTTGGCAAGTCATTGTTGGATCTATCTTCCGATTCTACCGCGTACACCTCAGTAGCGAAGATAATGGAGAAAGCAGGCTACGCCAAGAAGTGAACATGACTTCTTCATCCTACCCATCTAGACTTGAGCCATCTCTGTTCTAAAACAGCTTCCAGTATGTAGAATACATTTCTGGAAAAGTTTAAAATAATGCCCTGCTAACGTTACATCTTCAAAATTTGGGTAGTGTTGAGGTTGAGTAGGAAGAGAGTAAACGTCAAAATTAAAGAATTAAAAACAGGTGTTGGGCATTTCAAAGACTTGGAACTCGCTATCGGCCAAGTTATAGAAGACAAGTGGGATGAGCCTATGGGACCTACACCTTTTCCTCAAATGCCAACTCTTAGAGACTGGGACATGAAGCTTCTTGATCGCTATAAACCATTTTATCTTCCTTTCTGCGATGTATGTTGCCTTTGTACCTTTGGAAAGTGCGACTTAACTGGAGACAAACGTGGCGCGTGTGGATTGAATATGGCGGCTCAACAATCTCGCATAGTCCTTCTTGCATGTTGTATCGGAGCAGCAACACACATTGCACATGCAAGGCATCTAGTGGAACATCTGATAGAGAAATACGGTCCAAACATTGACCTCGATGTTGGAGGTTTGAACATCAAAGTCGAGGCTCCTGTGACCCGCCTGGTTTGCGGTATAAAGCCTGAAAAATTAAGAGATCTTGAAGACGCTCTGGATTATTGCGAGCAGCAGGTCACTCATCTTTTATCGTCAACTCACACTGGACAAGAGGAAAGCAACCTAGACTTCGAGTCCAAGGTCTTACATGCTGGAATGGTAGATCAGCTGGGCATGGAGGTCGCGGACTTAGCGCAGATTTCAGTCCTTGGTCTCCCAAAGGCTGACCCTGAAGCCCCACTCACTGATCTAGGCTTTGGCATTGCAGATGTTTCAAAACCCACGATTCTAGTCATCGGCCACAATGTCCCATCTTCAGTTGGCATCATCGATTACTTGACAGACAAGGGACTACTAGGCAAAGTCGAAGTGGTAGGCATATGTTGCACTGCTCACGACATCACCCGGTACAGCTCTATGGCAAAGATTGTTGGACCAATATCGTGGCAACTTCGATACATAAGAAGTGGATTAGCTGACCTAATCGTGGTTGACGAACAATGCATTCGAGCAGATACGTTGATTGAAGCACAGAAAGTCAAGACACCAGTTATTGCCTCAAGCCCGAAAAACTGCTTAGGGCTTGAAAATCGAACTGATATGCCGCCCGAGGAATCGATATCCGACCTCGTGGAGGATAAAGTTCCCGGAGTATTGATTCTAGATTCTGATAAGGTTGGAGAGGTTGCAGTTGAGACAGTTATTAAAGTCGCACCAAAAAGAAACAGATTCAAAGTCATCCCAGAAATAGAAGAAATTGTAGCATCAGCCCAAGAATGCACAGAATGTAATGATTGTAGACGCGCCTGTCCAAACGATCAACCAATACCTGAAGCCATGAAAGCAGCAGCTAAGGGAGATCTCAATCCTCTTGCTGAAATTCTCGAAAGCTGTGTTGGATGTGCTCGCTGCGATAGTGCATGTCCCAACGACTTTCCCCTACACAGCTTCATCGTAAAAGCAGGAGAAGAAGAGCTTTGGCAGGAGAAATTTAAGATGCGGGTTGGACGAGGGGCCATCCAAGATGTGGAGATAAGAGAGGTTGGACAGCCTATAGTCTTCGGCGAGATTCCCGGAGTAGTAGCCATTGTTGGATGTTCCAATTATCCCCATGGTGGAAAGGAAGTAGCTGAGATTGCAGAAGAGTTCGCGAAGCGTAGATTCATCATCATCACCTCTGGATGTGCAGCTATGTCCATAGCCATGGTCAAAGACAAAGAAGGGAAGACCCTCTATGAGAAATACTCAGGCGAATTTGACGCAGGAGGGATACTCAATGTGGGTTCATGCGTTTCAAACTCACATATAGCTGGGGCAGCAATCAAGATCGCTAACATCTTTGCAAAAAGAAAACTTCGGGCCAACTACGAGGAGATTGCTGACTACATCTACAACCGAGTTGGAGCGGTTGGTCTCGCTTGGGGAGCCTATTCTCAGAAGGCAGCTTCGATCGCTGCGGGTTGTTGGAGGCTTGGCGTTCCTGTTGTCGTCGGACCTCATGGAGCGAAATATCGGCGCATGCTGCTTGGAAGAAAGGACAAGGAGGAGGATTGGCACGTATATGATGCGAGGACCGGAGACAAAGTCTATGTTGGTCCAGCTCCTGAACATCTTTTCACAACGGCTGAAACCAAAGAGGAAGCCATGGTGCTCATAGCGAAGCTATGTATGAGACCGAACGATACATCCAAGGGACGCGCAATAAAGCTAACTCACTACATTGATCTTCATAAACGCCTATATGGCGTCATGCCTGATGACACACACCTATTCATTCGAAACAAGAATGATATACCAATCACCATGAAGACTGAGCTTCTCAAGATTCTAGAAGAGAAGAAGTGGAAAGAGATGAGGATTCCTGACCCAACGCTTCTGCCTAGACTAATCAGAAAAAGGAAAGGTGAATGAGATGAGCACTAGAGCAGAATCATGGCAGACAGCGGAAATCCCAGGTCCAAAGAAAGCCCTCCTAATCTTGAAGCCAGAAGTAGTTGTTGCAATGATGAAGAAAGCTAAGCGTCCTCTTCTCATCGTTGGACATCATGCTGCACAAGATTATTCAGAGGATGTAAAGATGATTGACTACGCAATCCGCATAGGAAAGACTGCTGGGATCCCGGTGATTGCCACAGCCCACACAGTAAGGGAATTCACAAAGAGAGAATTTCACCCATCTGCTTCCATGCCCGCAATGGATATTGGTAATAGACTTACTGATCCAGAATGGAAAGGTTTGGACGGATATGGTCCCTACGATCTTGTGTTGTTCATGGGACTCCCATACTACCTGGGATTTGTAATATTGGCTGGCCTGAAAAGTTTCTCCACAAATCTTAAAACCATTAGCCTGGACAGATTCTATAACCCCCATGCATCATGGTCATTCCCCAACATCTCAGTGGGGGAATGGAAGGAAAATCTTGAAGTAATAGTAAACAAGTTAGGAGGAACGTAACGAAAATGTCAATGTTTGAAGATATGCCCGTCGAAGTAGGCGTGATCTACGAAGGAGAGAGAATCCGCAGAAAAGATATGTACGTAGAACTCGGAGGACCAAAAAACAAGGAGAAATTCGAACTCACAAGAGTGAAGAAAGCAGAGGAGATCGAAGACGGTAAAGTGACAATCATAGGACCAGACTTGAAAGATATGGAGGAAGGCAAAAACTACGGTCTAGGCATCCTGATTGAAGTTGCTGGAGCCCGGCTTGAACCAGAGCTTGAAGGCGTCATCGAAAGACGAATACACGAATATTGCAACTTCATTGAAGGATTTATGCACCTAAACCAGCGTTATGATATTTGGATGCGGCTGAGCAAGAAATCATTCGAGAAAGGTTTGAATTCATTCCAACACATCGGAAAAATCCTACACACACTTTTCAAGAGCGAACTGCCAATAATTGAAAAGCTTCAGGTAACTTTCATTACAGATCCCGAGAAGATCAAACCGATCTACGAAGAAGCCTTACAGATCTATGAAGCGAGGGATGCTAGAGCAAGAGGACTTAAAGATGAAGAAGTTGACCAGTTCTACGGGTGCGTTTTATGCCAATCTTTCGCTCCAACCCACGTCTGCGTAATCACACCACAGAGATACTCGAACTGCGGAGCCATAAGCTGGTTTGACGGAAGAGCCGCAGCAAGCATAGATCCCAAAGGACCTGTCTTCGCAATCGAGAAGGGAGAACTGCTTGATCCAGAAAAGGGCGAATACTCAGGCGTAAATGAAGTGGCAAAAAAGAGAACTCTAGGAGAAATCACAAAGGTCTGCCTCTACACAGCCTTCGGACGACCCCACACATCTTGCGGATGTTTTGAAGGCACAGCTTTCTACATACCAGAAGTTGATGGCTTCGGCATCGTACACAGAGGATTCAAAGACGTAACAGTGAACGGACTAGCCTTCTCAACACTTGCTGACTCAACGGCCGGGGGACGTCAAGTTGACGGATTCCATGGTATATCAATCGAGTACATGCGGTCTCCAAAATTTCTACAAGCCGACGGTGGATGGAACCGCGTCGTGTGGATGCCAAAAGAGGTGAAAGATAGAGTAAAAGATTTCATGCCTGTCGAAATTGTTGACAAGGTTGCCACTGAAGAAGAAGCGAAGACAATCGAGGAATTGAAGATCTTTCTGAAAGAACATAACCACCCCATTGTAGAACAATGGACAGAAGAAGCCATAGCAATTGAAGAGGCTTTACCAGCAGAAACAGAGGAAGCCCCAACGATGCCTGTTGCTACAGCAGCGACCTTACCCCTGACAGCAGGCGGTCTCAGAATCATCCTGAAAGACGCAAAGATCTACGCCAAGAAGGTAATCATCCGACTAGTGGACAACAAGAAAACCAGCAAGAGGTGAAGGGCTTGAATGAAGAGGAGAAGGATGAGCAGTCTTTAGGACTGAGACTAGGCCCACGCCTTAAAGAACTGCTCGAAGAGTTCAAAGAAGTAGAGCTTGAAGACTTCGAGATGGATGTTGGAGACCTTGAAATATGGTTACAACAGGGCGCAGTGGCAGCACCAAGACCCGCTCTACCGAAAGTGTTAGCTCCTGTGAAGGGTAAACCTACAAAGCTTCTTGAGGCAGATTTTATACCACCTATCGAGACTTACCCGGCAAGGATTGTCGAAGTGAAGCTCGGTGCCACAACGAGTGAAGGTGGGACACGCGGAAAATCGGTGATTATCGGGGGCGAGACTACACCTGCATTTTATACCTTTGAAAGACCGACGACTCATCTGCCAGTAATTTCGCTAGATGTTTTTGACATGAAAGTTCCCTTGGCCAAGGCTGTAAAGATGCATGTCAAAGATGTTATGGAAGATCCTGCAGCTTGGGCTAGGCTTGCGGTGGAAAAGTTCGAAGCAGATCTTGTAACGCTTCACCTGATCAGTATTGATCCATTGTTGAAGGACGCTTCTCCTGCGGATGCTGTGAAGACCGTTGAGAATGTTGTTCAGGCTGTGGATGTTCCTCTAGTAATCGGTGGATGTGGTGACCCTAAGAAGGACACAGACATGTTTGAAGCTGTTGCTGAGACTTTCGCTGGTGAACGTTTCTTGATAAGCTCAATCACCAGTGATATGGATGTGGAACGTTGTGCCAAGTTTGTGAAGGAGCATGGACACGCAGCATTGTCCTTTACTCCTATGGACTTGAACTTGGCCAGGGAGCTTAATCGGAAGCTGTATGATTTTCTTCCCAAAGAGGACATTGTTATGGACTTGACTACTGCTGCATTGGGCTACGGGCTGGACTACGCCTTCACGAACATGGAAAGGGCGAGATTGGCGGCTTTGATGGGAGATCCAGATTTGGCTCATCCTATGTCCTCTGGGACTACAAATGCTTGGGCTGCAAGGGAAGCATGGATGAAAATGGGATCGGATTGGGAACCGCGGGAACTGCGAGGACCCCTGTGGGAGGTTACTACAGCCTTGACGCTGTTGCTTGCGGGCGTAGATCTGTTCATGATGATGCATCCAGCTGCCGTCAAGACCGTCAAAGAGACAATTCAGCGCCTAACGAGTGGACATTCCTCTGATGCAGGCAACATTGCTCAATGGATATCCACGAACTTCTAGGTCTGGAATGTGAAAACGAATGAGCGAAAGAGAAACAAAAGGAAAGGTTGGCATTCGTGAACTGAGTCCGATTGACATCTACAAACTGCTTCCCAAGACGAACTGCAAGGAGTGTGGCGAGCCGAACTGCATGGCTTTTGCCACAAAAGTCGTGAATCGAGAGGTTGCGATTGATGATTGTCCACCGCTTCTGAAAGAGGAAAATGAAAAAGCCTACAAGAAGCTGAAAGAGATACTGGCACCGGCGATAAAAGAAGTGGTAGTCGGCACTGGAGATGACGCGGTCAAGATTGGCGGAAAGCTTGTCATGTATCGGCATCAGTTCACATATTTCAATCCCACGGCGATAGCAATAGATGTTACTGATAAGATGGCTGAAGACGAAGTCTTGGAAAGAGTGAAGAAAACCCAAGCGTTCAGTTTTGAGTACATTGGCAAAAATCTGAAGCTTGACATGGTAGCCGTACGAAGTACGTCAAACAATCCTGACACGTTTAAGACCACGGTTCGGAAGGTCGTGGAGAACACGGATCTGCCTCTAATCTTATGTTCACTGGACCCAAATGTTTTAGAGGCAGGATTGATAGCTGCCCCCAAATCCAGACCTTTACTGTATGCTGCAACTAAGGACAATTGGAGAGAGATGGCTGAGCTTGCGTTGATGTATAGTTGCCCTCTAGTGGTCTTTGCGCCTAACAACTTGAAGCTGCTAAAGAGCCTGGTCAAAACCTTGCTGGCTTCTGGCGTTGAGGATCTGGTCTTGGACCCCGGGACTATAGCAGGCGATGGTCTGGGCGATACACTGAACAACTTCACAATGATGAGACGAGCTGCTTGCAAGACCGGCGATGAGTTCTTCGGCTTTCCGATTATTGGCGTTCCAATGGTAGCCTGGCTAGATAGGGGCGATGCTCCAGAAGATGTCGCAAGATGGAACGAAGCACATCTAGCAGCCATGCTAATCGTCCGTTTCGCTGATGTCATAGTGATCCATGGAAATGAAGGATGGAACATTCTCCCAAACGTCATACTAAGAGACAACGTCTACACCGATCCCAGGAAGCCTGTGGCTGTTGAGCCCGGTCTGCGGCTGTTTGGAAGCCCAGACGAGAATTCACCGGTAATGATGACGACTAATTTTGCCTTGACGTACTATACTGTGGCTTCAGATATTGAATCTGGAAAGGTAGATGGTTACTTGCTGGTTGTAGACACCGAAGGCATAGCAGTAGACAGTGCTGTGGCTGGAAGAAAACTCACTGCGGAGAATGCTGCTGAGGCCATAAAGGAATCCGGGGTCGGAAGCAAGGTCAAGCATAAAAAACTAATAATTCCAGGAAAAGCAGCGCGTCTGAGCGGTGAACTTGAAGAACTCAGCGGCTGGGAAGTGATTGTAGGTCCAAGAGATTCATCGGGCATTCCGAAATTCCTTCAAGAGAAGTGGCAGAATCCAGCTTGACTCTCCCTCTGCTTCTGTATGCACCTGAATATCTTGGGACCAAAGCAAGAAGAGACCCTAATCTAGGAAATGTATTTCTGGTTTCATGTTGTCTGCCCGTACCGTTCAAGATAGTCTTCAGGTTTCGGAAGAAAGTCTCGGACTCTTTGAAGGCGCTTCTTCGTGTTGATACAATTCTGCAGGATTGTAAATTCTGCTGGCTTGCTAAACCTCTCAACTTCGCCTGACGCTCTTGTTCTAACGATCTCTATGCAGTCATCCACTATGCAGCTTAGAACACAGGCTCCACAGTATATGCAAAGCTCAGGTGTTATCCCAATCTCTCCAGCCTTCCAGAACAAGGCATTGGTTGGACACACGTCTATGCAAAGCTTGCACTCTACCCCTTGACATGTTCGCTTGTCAACAGATATGTTTCCATTCGCGAAGAATTCCGTGACGTCCAGGGGTTTAAGAAGGTCCTCTCTACGCTTCCTCCTCTTCCTCTCTGAGGTTTCCTCCAACAACTGGAAAATGTCAACGGTTGAGGATTCCTCACTCTTCTTGGACATCTACATTCATCTTCAATAGGATACATAAATGAAACTAATAATAAACTATCATGAAACAGACCTGTTGATTGCAGATATGGAAGCGGTGTGGTTTCAGATTGCACCGCTCACCTCGATGATTTTGGGTACGATCCACTCGAACCCAATCGCCATCGTGTGAACGCCGGCGGCGCGGGTGGTCTTGCGAATTTCCCGGATCAGCTCACCAAAGATAGCTACATTCTCCTCCCTGAATGCCTCCTTGCTCTTTTCTCTTGCCCTACGCAGTCGTTGCTCCACATCTTCAGGAACCCTAATTCCAGGCACGTATTTGATCATCCAATTCATCATAGCTTTGGATTTGAACGGTGCAATGCCAATCAGGACAGGAGTCTTTAGATAGTGCACAGCTTCAAGAAAACGCTGAGCCTGATCGACGCTGTAGACACATTGTGTCTGAATGAAGTCAACGCCAAGCTTCACCTTTCGCTCGATCTTTAAAATCTCAGGCTCCAGAGGATTTGCATTTGGAGCAGCTGCGATTCCAATGTTGAATTTAGGAGGATTCTTGATTTCATTGCCCTTCAAGTCAACGCCTTCATCAACGATTTTTCTCATCATATACGTGAAAGTTGCAGAATCCAAATCGAAAACAGGTTTAGAACTAGGTGTATCCCCAACTGTCGTGTGGTCACCGGTCAAAATTAGTATATTCTTAATCCCTAGAGCACTTGCTGCCAAAACATCCGACAACAATGCTAGTCGATTTCTATCCCTGGCAGTCATCTGATAAACAGCCTCTAATCCTACGTCTTTTTGAATCATATAGCAGGGAACTGGAGCATTCATGTAACCAAACGCTGTTGGATTGTCTGTAACATTGGCTGCCACGACATGACCTTTCAGAGTTCTGGCTCCCTCCAAAACCTCATCGAGACTTGTCGTTTTTACAGGCTCCAACTCCCCGGTAAAAACAAACTTGCCTTCCTTAATCTGCTTCATCAACTCGCTGTATGCTTCTCCTCTGAACGAACTAACGGCGGTTTCCTCAACTTTTCCAGCAACTTCCTTATCATTCACTCTCTCTTTGTCTGCCTCAACCTCGCCACCTAGTTCCCTAGGATGTTCGGAAATCCTGTAATCACGTGGAATACGGAACTTCTTGAACAAGTCAAGCTTTTCGCGTTCCTTCAACCGATTGTAGATCAGAACCCAAGCGCAATCATTCTTCCAACCGCCGACTTCGCATTTGCCGTCGGCTTGACCACCGCAAGGCCCATTAAGAAGACTCTTGGCGCATCGAGTTATAGGACATATTCCACTAGTTTCAAACAGAACACAGTCTCCACACGCTCGGCACATCTCATAGAACTTCCCCTTCTTCAGGTCATGCATACCAATAAACATCGTGTCGTTAGCTGGGATGATAGGCTTCTCCGGAAACAGATCCGCTAAGGTTTGAACCCCCGCACCGCAAGCCAAGCTTACAACAGCATTATAATCCTCAATCAGCGGGTGCAAAGAAGACTGTGCTATCTGCCTATCACATTGACGCAAAATAGAGATAGCTTTAGTTTCAGAATTGACTTCTCCTACTAGCTTTCTATGCATTCCTAACAAAGTCTTCAAGATCTCAGCTTGTTTCTCACCTCCTCATCCCAGTTCTTCTTGCAGCCGTCCAGAAAAGAATTTATGGTCAGAAGATGATGGAAAGGAGCCCCGCCGCTAGGCCGAACAAAATAGGAAAGGGGAGTCCTGGGAACATCCTTTCCTTTTCTAGTAGTCTGAAGGTCAATAGGCATCCGATTATGATGCCCATTACAGTTGCTACATATGAAATGAGGCTGAAGTTTAGAAAGACATGACCTGAGAGCATGGAATAGAAGACTAAGTCTCCAAGTCCCATTTGGATGTCTTTGAAGGAGAAACTCAAGCCAGGAAGCCTTTCTAGACCTGTAAGAGCTATCTTACCGACAGGTCCATGATAAACAGCGAAGGTATCATAGATTGCAGAAAAGCAGAGGATCAGAATCGCGCTCACTGTTGGTATTGAGGCTCCCAGAAACGTTCCTAAAGCCCCTCCTAGAAGAATAACCATCAGATTGCCTACTCTGCCTGAAAATCGGAAAATGGCGTAGCAACTGAAGAGAGTCACAAGCATAGATATTGGCAGAATGACTATTTCGGTGTTCAGCATGGCAAATCTCGAGAGAGCCACCCACGAGTATACGTAAGAAAGCATGAATATTGCGGTGACTACAGCGAATCCGGTGATCAGCTTGATGAGCCTATGTTTATTCCTTTTGATAAGCCCATAGAGTATGAATGCGCCAGCCGCGATTAGAAGTACGAAGTATGTGGCGTTGAGTGGGGGTCCGGTTTTGTCCTCAGGGAAAATTGTGGCTCTTGGAAGTTCTAAAGAAGACATTGAAATTAGGAGTGCACACAACGTTCCGAGCAAAAGGCTTGCCAACACAGGTACTAGATAATCGAATCTGGCCTTGAAATGGTTGTTCATAGATGACACACTAGGATGCCACGGTTTTTTCCGCCTTTGAGTGGCATATACTACAGAATAGATCCTGCTTCCTATCAGTTTCAAATATGGAATTCGAGAAATACATGGCACAGAAAGGATTTGAACAATGGGCCAACCCGAAGGTGTGCCCTAGCTCATGCACCGCTTCTTTTGTGGCTCTTGCTATGAAGAGTTTGTTGCTGGATGGCTTGGCATAGAATTCCGGTCTCAATCTATATAATGAGATCAATGCTGCTCTGCCAGGGCATTCTGCTTGTCCAAACACGAAGTTCAGGCCAGACACGAAGATGTCAACATCCAGAATTCCGAGAACCCTGCTTACTGCCTTTTTTTTATTCGCATAGCTGCGAATAATGTTCAATATCTGGGTTGAGTTGTACTGCTGTCTTGCTTTGCTGTAGCTCACTTCAGGGACTTGCAGATTGTCTTTTGCCATGACGACGATGGTGTTTGGGATGTTCATATTCACGTTTTCTCGTATTCTGTCGGATATATCTGGTTTGATGTTCTTCGTAGGTAGAAGCAAGATCTTCATATGATTTCCCGCTAGATTTTCGAAATGTATCCTGTTTTAGGTGCTTTGGCTTTCAGTCCCATTTCCTTTTTGATCCATCTGGTGAAGAGTCCGCAGTTCTTTTCTTCGCCATGGATTACGTAGATTTTCGGGCTTCCCTTCAGTCTCTTGACGGACTCTTTGAGTTGAGTTGCCCCACAGTGAGATGAGAAGTCGAAGTGACCGACTTTGGCTTTAATCTTTTTGATCTTTCCGTTCATCAGGCATATACCTTTGTCGAGCAGCTGTCTTCCTGGTGTACCTTCAATCTGGTAACTGACGAGGAAGACGGCATTGCTGGTCTTCTTTCCGATTCTGGAGATGTAGAAAGCCGCGGGTCCACCTTTGAGCATGCCTGCGGTAGAGATGATAACTCCTGATTTTTTGGCGGCTTTTCTACGGTCTTTCCAGCCTTTTATCCAGTAGGCGGAGGTCAATGCTTCTTTCAAGAGTTTCTGGTCCCGGAGAAATTCGCCGTTGTTGAGCATTATGGTGTTGGCGCCTCGGATCATGCCGTCGATTGTGACAGGATAGGGGAAGTGATAGGCGGCCAGGACACATGCAATCTCTTGAGATCTACCGACTCCGAAGGCAGGGACGAGGACAGTTCCCCCCTGTTCTATAGTCTCAGTAATTTCAGCCACAAATTGCTTCTCAAGTTCTTGCCGTGGAGTATGTTCTTCGTTGGCGTATGTGCTTTCGATTATTAATGCGTCAAGTGGTTCGCCAAATTCCATTGCCGCTCCTTTCAGGAGACGCGTGTCTTCGACGTTGAAGTCACTAGTGTAAAGAAGCCTTCTCCCTTCGGCTTCGATGAGTACTTGCGCGCTTCCGGGTATGTGTCCAGCGTTCAGGAGTTGAAAGGCGATATCGCCCACTTTTCTGGGAGTTCCAAAGTCTACGTGCCTGCTATTCTTCATCATTGATTCGAGTTCCAAGTACTCGAAGGGGAGATAATAGCTGGAGAGGTGGATGAAGTCTCTGATAAGAAGTTCGTTGAATTCCGCGTTGATTCTATTTGTAAAAAGAGTCTTCTTGCCACGGATGTAGAATATCGGAACGGCCCCAGAGTGGTCAAGGTGGCTGTGGGTCAGAATTATCGCGTCGACTTTTTTCGGGGAAATGTGCATAGGGAAACCCGGAGTGTGGTTGAGCATCACACCATAGTCGAGCAGAACCTGGGTCTTCTTAGTCTTCACGGCAATGGCGTTTCGGCCGACTTCTCGAGCTCCCCCTAAAAACTTGATCTGGAGTTTACTCATTCACTTTCTTCCATTGATTCAGTATTGAAGGTTTCTGCTCTTTTAAAAAGGTATTGCGCGGCCTGGGAAACCTATTTTCAGCCTCCCTTTCTTGATGGCCTTCAACACCTCTTGAACATTCAAGTCTGCTTGTACTTCCGTGTAAACGGTCCAGAGCTCGTGAGGGTGATGGGCGTCGCTACCGGCTACACCGGGAAGACCCATGGTTCTGGCTAGATTCACTGCCATCTTGTTGACCCAAGATGCTGAGGCTCCATTCAGCACTTCGACAGCATCGAAAACGTAGTTTCTGGCATTGTCACCCAGCCCGAACGCTCTGTACGGGTGGGCTACTATCGTTATCCCGCCGTTTTCTTTTGCGAAATTTATGATGTTTTGCACAGTCCAAGGTTGGGTTGGCAATTCTTGGATACCTAGGACTATTATGTCGCCTCCCGAAGCGCTAATTTCAACTCCTGGGATTACAAGTATGTCGGGATAAGGCTTGGCTAGCTTCTGGGCTTGGCGATAGCCTTGGACAGTGTTGTGGTCGGTTATAGCGGCAGCTTTGATAGTAGGGTGGACGTGTAACTGGTGCACTATTGTTTTGGGGCGGATCAAGGCATCAGGAGAATGGTTGGTATGGACGTGCAGGTCGATTAGGGTCAATGTTTCTCGCTCAGGATTGTCTGGAGGAGCTTTCCAAGTTTAGTTTCAGTGGTCTTGGTCTGCTCTGATTTGATGTTGAGGTATTGGAAATTGATGCTTTTGTCTCCGCAGGCCTTTTCACACGCCGTTAAGATACTTTTGCTCCATATTTCCGGATCGTGAAGAAGAATGACAGTTTCGTAGTTTGTCTTCCTGATGTAATTCAAGGTTTGGGCGGCTACGTACTGCCTCGTCTCTTCGTCTAGAGGGAGAGTTGTTTCGTGTTGGGAGAGTGGGTAGACCTCGTCAAGTTCGATAGGGGTCAGACCAAAAGGGGCGGAGTAGAAACATATGTGAATTCGCGGAGTGTCGTTTCTGCATATGATTTTTAGAGTCTTTTCCGTGGCTTTGAATTCACGAGATTTGCTGAAGGGTCTGGTTTTGGTCTGAGGTATAAGAAGAAGGATCGTTGCTTCTTTGGGCGCTATATACCTGCTTCGAAGTCTTTCCCTGTGCCTGACAATTTCAGATCGGGCCAAGTCTGAAGAGTTGAAGTAGAAGATGCCACCTCTCTTGGTTATAGGGCTGTGTTTCTCGATGTAGTCTTGGTATTTTTTAAGTTTTTTCAGGGCTTGGAGAAGTGCGGTGTGACCATGAGCTCTTCGATGGAGGTGTTCCCATAGTCTACCTTCTTTTATGGTTTGTTTTATGTGCTGGATCTCGACTTGGCAGGTGTGAAGGTTGTGTTCAGCCAGAAAGATTTCTCTCTCTTCTGGGGAGAGATCATGGATCTTTTGGGGAGTGGCTTTGGTGCATCTGGGACAGCGGCATGGGAAGTATTCAAGTTCGTCTAGCTTATAGGTTCCATGAGTCGACAAGTACCGGTGGTTTCTAGCATAGATTGCGTATGCAGCTGAGTCGAATAGGTCACATCCCAAAGCTACGGCAAGGCTGAAGGTAAGGGGATGACCGGCCCCGAAAAGATGTAGAGGTCTGTTGAGTGGGAGGTTCATCTTTGCAGTAAGTATCATATCAGCCAAGGTATCGTACTGGTACTGCTGCATTATCTGTGTAGGACTGCCTAAGGCGTGAATGTGAAAGGGAATACTTGACATTTCCTGCGCAGATTGGGCGACAAGGTCTAGGTACGTGCCGCCTTGAACTGGTCCTACCCAAAGAATGTCGTCTCGAGTCTTGATTTGAGAGTATTCCCTAGCTCTTCTTACGGTTGTGCTTACTGTCTCTTCTGCGTGCTTTCTGCTGACTTTCCAGCCTGTTGGATAGTCGAGGATAGTAGCTATGTCTGTATCTATTTGTTCCTGATATTCTACGATTTCTGTCGCGGTTACTTCTATGTCGTCGTAGATGAGGAGTTGGTATGCGCCCGAATCAGTCATTATCACGCCGTCAAAATCCAGAAATTCATGCAGACCTTCCCTTGCCGGTTTACCTTGGAAACGATTCTTCAGTATATACGCGTTGGTGATCAGAGCTCCACAGCCAAAGAGATCACTGATCTTTCTAGGAGGAATGGGTTGAGAAGAAGGATTCACCACAGGAAGGAATAGAGGAGTCTCAACAACACCGCTTTTGGTCTCAAGCCTACCAATTCTTCCAAGCAAATCTGCTTCCTTGATTTCAAAACACATCTGAAAGTAAGAAAAACAAAAACGAATAAAAATGTTGACTGAACAAAGAAAAGAGATGAGCGTCACACGTAGAATTCATCCGCGAAAAACTGGGAAGTCGAATCATGGTTTGCACTGTTAATATCTATGAAAAGCCGAAAATCAAGAATCCTGTATTGATCGAGGGTCTACCAGGGATAGGATTTGTCGCGAATATTTCGGCTCTTCATCTAATTCATGAACTAGATGCCAAGCTTTTTGCTGAAATAAGCTCTTCATCCTTTCAGGATTTGGCTGTAACGGCAGAAAAAGGCAAGACTCGTTCCCCAATAAATCAGCTCTACTATTACAAGAGCCGCGACACCGAGAGGAATCTGATCATTTGGTATGGAAATACTCAAGCGTTGACTACTTTTGGGCAGTACGAGCTTTGTGGACGTGTTTTGGATACAGCTCAAGAACTGGGCTGTGAATGGATAATCACTCTGGGCGGGTATAGACAAGAAGAAACCCAACACCCTCCCCAAATCTACTGCGCCGCTTCAGACTTAGAAAGTCTCGAAACTGCCAAAAGACTTAGAGCCCGCATAATGGTGGGTCAAATCTATGGTCTGGCCGGTATAACCATAGGTCTCGCACGACTCCGCAACCTTAAAGCTTTCAGCCTACTTGTGGAGACTCCCGGCAGGTACCCCGACGCTGAAGCTGCTAAAAGAGCCCTTCAAGCCCTCACCGAGTTCCTAGGGCTTAAAATCAAGTTCGCAGATCTCGATAAAGCCACTGAAGAAACGAGAAACATTCTAGAATCCTTCGGCCTTATCAGTCATTCAGTAGAACAAGAAGAGAAAAAGAAGGGAACCCAGTTCCGCTGGTACGTCTAGCCCTTTATCTCACTGATAAATTGTTCATAGACCCGCTTCACACGCTCTGCCGCAGGACCAGAACCCTCTACCACACCATCCTCTGTCACCTTCACTTTGTTCATAACCCAGATGAAACCTTTATCGTCATACAGTTTCACCATCGTCGGAAAAACCTTCTCCAACCGCTCGGACAGAGCCCTCAAATCAAAGGGTTTCTCTACACTCAGAATCTCTGCTACCACAGTGCCATTCAAGCATATCCGATGCAACACCTTACCCTCTTCATCCTTCGCCTCGGCCAGACACATGCTTAGATTGTCCGGATTGACCCCCACCAAGGTCCCACTATATCTCTTCCCGCTAGTAGTCAACACGACAACATTGGTATCAACCAAAGCCGCCACCTCAGTGAAGAACCGCCTCTGTGCAATAGACAAATGCAAACCTCCACTACACTCTTACACATACACAAACCCATATTTAGAATTTTTACACAAAGAATAAAGGGTTAAGACCTAGGCTGTTTCAAGAGTCGATTTGCCGTTGTTCAAGTTCTTGCTTCAAGAGTAGAAGCGTATTAGATTCTAGGTCGCGAAGGACGGCTGTGTTAGGTCCAATCCAACTATTACACCCTACCTTGACCCCTGGCATGAAAAGAGCATTTATCCCAGACTTCACACCATCTCCTAAGACTACACCTAGCTTTCTTCGCCCGCTATCCACTGTTTCATCTCGGATTTGCATCTTCACGCTACCATTATCCAGCCGCAAATTGGCAGTCACCGTTCCCGCACCTAAATTACAATGTTCACCGATTATGCTGTCACCAATGTAGGATAGATGACCGACATGCGCACTATCCATCACCAGACTGTTTTTGACTTCACAGCAACTTCCAATTCGCACTTCATTGCCAATACTTGTGTGGGGACGAACAAAACAGTTTGGACCAATATCACTATTAGGTCCTATGAACACGGGTCCCTCAATGTAAGCTCCAGAGCGCACACGTCCGCCTTCCGAAACTGAAACAGGACCTATTAAACGCGCACCTGCTTCCACTTCACCTGACACCTCATGTTTCATCCGTGACAGGACCCACCTGTTGGCCTCAAGTAGATCCCAAGGCCTCCCAATATCAAACCAGTCTTCCTTTGAAATCTCCACTGCTAGAACCTGACTCTCCTGTGCCAACATCGAAATAGCATCAGTTACCTCCCACTCGCCTCTGACTGAAGCCTCGACACGCTTTATCTTCTCAAAGATCTCTGCTGAAAACACATACAATCCTGCATTCGCCAGATTTGAAGAAGCCTTTCCGGACGCCGGCTTTTCTATAATACGATTTACGGTGTCACCATCTTCCAGCTCTACTACTCCATAATCTTCAGGATTTTCAACGGAAACCACACTGATGGTTACAGGGGGCTTCTCCTTCTCATGCACACCTATAATCTTCCTCAGGGCTTCCGTCATGAACAGTAAATCCCCATAAACGAGAAGAAAGTCATCCTGCACATAAGATTCAACAGAGCTCACGGCGTTGCCTGTTCCCAAAACCTTCTGCTGCTCCACATATTTGATCTTTAGCCCGATATTCGCTCCCTCATGGAAATAGTCACGAATAGCATCTGCCTTGTAATTAACAACCACCAGAACCTCTTCCACACCAGCAGCCTTGAGGGCTCTCAACCCGCGCTCCAGAATCGGCTGCCCACCGATCTTTATTAGATGCTTCGGCCTAGTCAATGTGAGAGGTTGAAGCCTTTCACCCTTTCCCGCGGCCAGAACCACACCCTTCACTACTTGACCTCCTCTACAAGACTTCTTACAGACGTCAAACCTTTATCCATTATCTTCTCTGCTGCTTTAAATGATTCACCCTCTACCGTTAACCGTATAAGAGGTTCAGTCCCAGATGGGCGCACCAATATCCAACCGTCATCCAATTCCAAGCGATATCCATCAATCTTCGACACGTGTTGGAAACGTGGAAAGACATCCTTCATACTTTTCTCAAACCTCTCCATAACGCGGTGTTTAATCTCATTTGCGCATCCAACTTTCTCCCTCAGAATAGGATATTCGGGTACTTGAGCAACAAACTCTGCCAGACTTACACCCTCATCCTCCAACGCTTTCAACAGAAAGGCTGCGGAGAGAATTCCATCTGGACAATAATGACGTTGAGGGTGTATCCAAGCTCCACAGGGTTCGCCACCAAAGACTGCACTTTGGCTCTTCATCGTCTCCATAATATACACATCGCCCACCTTTGTTCTTACAACGCTGCCGCCTACAGCTTCAACCGCTTTCTCAACACACATTGAAGCCTCCACATTTGTCACAACTACGCCGCTCCCCCGTTCTTTGATGACATAACCGGCATAGGCAGCCAGGACCCGATCGGAATTCACAAAACGCCCTTCATTATCCACAAAGGCTACTCGATCACCATCCCCATCAAAACCGATCCCGATATCTGCTCCTAAGCCGTCAACAATCTTACCGAGTGAAATCAGAGACCGCGCATTTGGCTCAATACTTCTACTCGGAAAGAAGCCGTCAGGCTGAGCATTGACCGGGACAACTTTGCACCCTAAATTCTTCAACAAAGAGGGCGCCAAAGAATAGGTAGCCCCACAACCGGGATCTATGACGATTCGCCACTCTTTATACAGTCTTAAGGTTCTTTCAATCATCTCCGTATAGAGATGACTATGGTTCAAGGCAGAATCTTCCCCAATGGAACGCCAATCTGCCAATTGAAAACCTCCAGTTTCGATGATATTCTCAATCTCCTTCTGCCTCTCCCTGCCATAGGCCACACCATCATTGTTAAAGATTTTTACACCGTTAAACTGAGGAGGATTATGCGAGGCCGTGATCATCACACCGACATCAACATCCATTATTCCAGTCAGATACGCCAACACTGGAGTCGGCACAACGCCCAAACGTTCAACGTGCGAACCGCCAGCCATAAGAGCAGCTACCAAAGCACTCTCTATAAGCGGACCTGACACTCGGGTGTCCCTCCCAACAAGCGCCCTCCTCGATCTCGACGAAGTAGCAATGGCCAAACCTAACTTCACGACTATGTCAGGAGTCAGGTCAAGATTGACTACAGCACGAATCCCCGAACTGCCAAAGAGATCTGACTCCATATGGATTCCCAAAACATCATAAATGTATAACCAATTTAAACATTCTAGCAAAGGCGCGGAAGTGTGCTACAGAAACTTCTTGCAGAAGTTTACAAGCTGTTTACGCGTAGCATGAACTCCTTCAGGATTGGATATGTAATGGGCGGCAACCGCGTTTGCCAATGCGAGCCTATGCTCATCGGGTAGATCATGCGCGTCCGCCAAAATATTTCCTGCATTCCAAGCATCGCCTGCTCCAGTTGCTCTCAGAACTGGAACATCAAAAGTCGACACAACAGTCTCACTATCCTCTGAAAAGGTCCCAGAGAATCCTGTACAATGCAGATCAATTCTTGCCTGGATATTAGACGCCAAGATTCGCGCGTTTTCCTTTGCTAGATCGCTTGTAATCAAGGTCGCCTTGGTTCCTTCCATCTCATCATGGAATTGCGATGCATAGCATACTGCCTCATTCTCGTTTACACTTAAGATATCTACAAGTCTGCCCTTCAAAACACGCTGAACAAGCTGAGGAACCTTCTCCTTGTTAGGGGCGGGGTCTGCTGTGTCAATATAAGTCTTTCCTCTACCACGTTCTTTCACGCGACGGAGGACGGTTTCAGTCAAGTCAGTCCCAGACCTTCTTGTGCCAGCCCAGTTGAAAACACAGACATAATCAGCATCTTCAATAACCTTAAGATCCTCATTATCCAGATGGTTAGAGGCGAATTCACCCAACGCCCCTACATCTCTAAGCATGACATTGACCTTACCTTTTGTCGTTCCAAACTCCATAGAGGTGGTCATTGAAGCATTCTCAAAGATCTTTACATGAGAAAAATCAACTTCATGGGGTCTGAGGTAAATCTTCATCAACTCCAACCCAAGCCGGTTTGTACACACTATAGGAGTGACTTCCACACCCAAAGCTGCCAAAGCCGAAGCTGTGTTAACAGCGTTTCCTCCTCTAAGCTCCATCTGCTCAATTCCATCTATGCTCCCGCCCTTGCGTTTCACCACTTCCCCAAGCAAATTCGCGAAAGCCTCCGAACTGCAATCCAGACTCACAATGCGGTCGAGGAAGAAATCAGGCATAACTACAACGCTAAACTTTTCAACATCTCCCTCAAGAAAATCACACAATTCTTGTAAAGGGCGACCTGGCAAAGACTTTACACCTAACAAAGAGTGCTACAGAATTCAGATAACTCTTTTCATAACGTGACGAAGGTCATCCCAGCAGGGCACTAACTCCTATCCAAACAATGTCTCCAAGAAGTAGAGCTGTGATTAAGCCTGCTGTGATGAAGATCAGCATGGGCAGACCCGGCGTAGCCCAAACACTATTCTGAATCCTGCCGGCTTGCACAGCACTCTCCAGTCTCTCTACAATCGCATCTCTTGCTTCATCTCTTGGAAGAACCAAGAGCTTTCTCTTCAACCCATTGGTAATTTCTTCCACATCTTCTAGGGGATACAGATGCCATTTCTGTTTCAACCTATCGAGAGGAACCTTTTGACCGGTCATTAAGACCAACAGCTTGCTTCCAAACCCTTCGTGCTCTTGACCGCCCTCAAAAAATTTTTCTCCAGCCCTTCGTCCCCACCATATGTTTCGCAAGATCATGTAGATTGAAGAAGCTGCTGCCATCAAGACGGAGTTGCTGAAGACAGTCATCGGAAAGAAATACTCAGATATTGGGGATAGCGAACCAGCAAAGTACTTTTGCATGGGTTCCGGATAGAAAGGTAGGACAAGTGCCAAGCACATTAAGGCCTTCGCGTCTGCCCCTCCAAAGCCGCCAGCATAAAACAGCATGATGGAAAATGCTGCTGTCAAGCCGACAGATAGAGCATAAAAGGGCAGTTTCATGAACCCGAAGATGTAGATTTCAGAGAACGATAACGCAAGAGCCAACGGCGCGAAGAGTATCCAGACAACATTGCTCACTTCTCGAGTCTTAAAGTCGGACCAAGAAGCATAGAACAGGAAGAGCATGGCAAGCGCTGTTCTTGCTGCGACAAACATAGTTTGCATAGACGCACATCTGGAATTGACAGATCATGCATGTTCTAATATAAAGATTAGGGGCGCATTCCCGTGATCCGTTTCGCGGGAAGGAGATAGAAGTCGAAGGGTCTCTGCTATGATGGTGCTTGCTCGGCGAATGTTTCTAAGGTTTGTCCTGTTGAGACAATTTTGAAATGATATGTCGCTCCTGCCGTCCAGTCGTATTCAACTGTCATGCTTATGGGGTTGCCATCTGCGAGAAGACCTAAGGGAAGAGATGGAGTTGTTGTCTGGTCTTGAAGGGCTGTCGGTGATGTTCCAATGTAAACTTGGACTATTTCTGTGTCCGACGTCCCTCTGTTTCCTATATCAATATCGATTTTTTTCGTGTTGTTTTCCTCGTAGAATCTTATGTTTGCTTTGTATAGGAGTACTCCTGCTTGTTGTCCTGCACTGCTCATATAAGTCATCAGCCAAGCGTATGTGACTACTATGGCGGCTACAGCTATGACGATCAGTAATAACGTAGCTAGAATAGGAGATATAGCTTTCTTAGAGTTTAGTGATTTTCTCGTCAATATCGTTCACCTGTTGCCGTTTAGGATTCTTCGAATTTCTTATTTAACTCATATGAATTGGGAATCTGCATTTTGCGTAAACATGACTAGCTTTCTGTTGTGACAGTTATTTCAGGAGGATACTCAACAAGTATCCACATGCCTGTCCGATCGCCGTTCTGCTCTTCATATAAGGGAGTGGTGTCATCAAACGTCACTATGGCTCCATGCCAAGTTACATCAAGGGCGTACTGGAACGACACCGAAGCCATTGACACTGGAAGCAGTTCGATTGTTCTGGACGTAGAATTTGATATCTTGAGGGCAGCTGTCTTGTATCCTGCTAGATCGTCGAATACGTAAAGCATCTGATTAGCCGAGTCTGTGTACATTATCCCTGCTCCCTGAGACTCTGAAATGAATTGGCTCCAATGGTGTTGGAAGGCTGCCAATGAGAAGTTATAAAATAGACCCCCCACATTAGAGACTATTGGATAGCCGTTTGCAGTACCGTTTTCGGTTTGGGGCAGCCCATTGGAGACTACAATTCTTACAGGGCAGAGATCTGCTATTGTTCGATCCTTGTTTGATTCCACAAACATGAGTCTCAGCTGGTATGTGTAGTATGTTACATTTGCTGGAATTGTCAGAACTATGTGTGCGTACAGGTCCGGGCAATTATCTGCTCCCCAGCTCCATTCGGCTTCTTGATGGATTATGTCTCTCACGATTCCGTGGTGGATTGCAAATGCGGGTTCTGCCCCGTACACACTCCACTCGTTATTGATTCGCATGAAACGAGCCGTGTTTTGCGATGTCCCAAGTGTAGACTCTATTTGAAAGTCGTCACCTGACGTTATCACATTCAGAGTTAGAATTCCATTTGTCAATAACCCACCATCGGGGTCGTCTCCTTTGAAGTAGCGATTCACGTATCCATATGGTGTTTGTGTTGCCGTGTCGCTCCCGTCCCACCATATGGTGGCTTTTGAGGTGTTCTTGTTCACCAAGAAGACTAGCATCATTCTGTTTCCGAAGACGCTTGCATTACTGGTCAGTCCGAGTGGTATCCTGTATTGCGACGCCCAATCTTCTACCTGAAATGGCACTTCTCGGTCTATACCGTTTATGGTCTCATTCACGCGAAGTGATCTTACAGGTACTGGCGGTAGGGGTTTTGCTTGAGTTGCTAGTTGTAGGTTTTGTCCAAGCCATCGCATCGTGCCGTTTTGCAACAGCTCTACCACCAGCATTTCGTCTTGCAACGTAGAGTAGAGAGTTGAGTTCCACGTGATTGTACATGTGTAGTGGCTGAATGACGAAGCCACGACCACCAGACCTCTGGTATCTTCTACTTGAATAAGATACGAATATGGGTCAACGTTTGGGGGTATGTCTATTATGTAAGTGCCGTTGGCAAAGATTGTAGGTTCACTGGTAGGACTAACAAGTTCCCATGCAGAATTGGCGAAACTGTATCTGTAGAATTTGAATTTTTGCTTGCCTAGATTTATCAGAGGCTCTCCTTCGTCCACGGTCACGATCAACTCAGTTTGATTTTCTGATAGAGTCTCTCTAATCTGTACCGTTAGACAGCAGGAAGTCTCATACGCCATTCCATATATGCCCAGACCTGTCAGGTTGTATGTTACCGCAAGGTCTCCCATACTATAGCTTGTGTTCATGTACCAGTATGCATAAAGAGTTGAATTAGCCAAGTTGAAAGAAGCTCCCCACTCAGGATGCATGTTCGCTATGTTCACCATTCCACTGTGAAGGTAGCTCATTGCAAGATCCTTCGCAAATGATAGATTTCCTGTTACCTTGAGCACTGAACCGTAGTATCCCACCGTGAAGCCTAGAATCTGCTTTATGGCGAAATTCGTTTCGTCTATTGCGCTCAGCAGTTGTGGTTGATCTTGAATTGGGCTATAACGTATTGTAGAATACGTGACAACAACTGTAGCTATGAGAACCACTGCAACCAGTAACGCTGCAATAATTGAGAACTGCCCTTTATTTCTCAAATCATATGCCTCCTGTCTGCCCCAATTGCAGAATGAGAAGCCGAGATGTACCGCTTGCTGTATATTCAGATCTGTAAAGCCGGGGTTTGTAGTCAGACAATAAACCCAAAGCAGTCAGCCTAATGTCGGGAGACCTAGTGAGACCCAATGCTATAAGGGCTCCTGATGTAGCGTGACGATACACCGCACCAGCAATCCAGCCATCAACGGGATCGAAGATGTAGGTTGTTACTGTCAAGTGATATGCATCTGTTATCCATGAGGGTAAGGCTCTTGTGGCTGTTTGGTAACTGGCTGGGTAAACGCCATAGTAGTTGCAGTAATACACTGCATCCGAAGAGAGATATACGACGCCAGGACTTCCAGTAATCCAGCCTCCACTAGAGGAATAAGGCTGATCGTCCAGTCCTCTAAGGAAGGCATTCAGTCCACCTGTACCAACATGTCTCATTCCGTAGATTCCCCATGTATTATGGCTGTCTGGGAAATAATCGGTGTTGCACACGTAATATAGCGGATATCCGACTATGCTGACCCATGTCCAATTGAACTGACGCACTCTCTTGCCTAGTTCATAACAGTACTCAGCATATGAGTCCTGATCATACACATCTGCATAGGTTTCAGGTATAGGCACTGCTTCGCCCAGTGTGTTTATGACTACTGCGTGTTGTAGGGTCTCGTCCTGCAACGGATTGCCATCCAATATCTGTCCTAACTGAGTTGTATTCTGCACCAATACTGTAATCTTGAAATATGGTGAAAGCAAGTTGTAGAGATCCATTGCGAGACCCTGACTTGTGTACCCTGTGATCCACCATCCGTTGGTGTCGCTGCAATTCAATATATACAGGGTCCCTCCGACACCATGTTCTCCGACTCTTTCAGGTATCACATTGAAGGTCACGTTAGAGGATGCCGTCAAATAAGAGGCAGCATCAGAACCTACACCCAGGCTTTCAGCGTTGGAGATCGACATGACTGGCGTGTAGAGCTTTGTTCCCATTCCGCTCCCCACTTCATAGACCGTAAGATTGAAGACAATATTAGGGGGCAGACAAGCCGGCAGTGCAACCCGAAGCTCATTCCAGGCCGGGTCGTCTTCTCCCTTGAACACAATCTCACTTAGATCATGGTCAATGTCCAGAGTTTGGAGCGTTGTTATCGCAAGTCTTCTAAGATTGAGGGGAGAAACTTGCCTCGGTGAAGGCAATACAGCGAAAAAGGAAGATATTATGAAGGCCCCTGTGATGATGGTTATCACCAGAAATATCTCGATTGTTCGCATCATTATCCAATCACCCAGTATCCTTCTAAGCTCCACAGAGCAAGTTTGGCTTGGTAAGCAATACCGTTAACTGTGACTTGGCGGATATCTGTAGCGACCCATTCCCTATTATAGGGATCACCTCCAAAAGTGACTGGAAAAGCCATAGTACTTATTCCCCACGGCATCAAGACCACACCTGTTTCTACTGCGCTTTTCCGGTAGGTTATCACCAAGATTCCGGGGCTATATGTGGGAATGGTAACTATCTTGTAGGGTTTGCCTTCACCATAGTTGATTTTGCCAAGTTTTCCTGTATCATTTCCCATCGACAGTTCACGAAGGGTAAAATCATCACTAAGCAAGACGAAAGTTGCGTTGTAAGCGATCTCTGCAGGATGATCGCCGCCGTGAACGTCATAGCTGTGGGCGATTATTACTTCTCTTCTTCCAAAATCGGAGACAAACGGAACCACACGATTCTCTTCGTGGATGACGTGCTCGTGATAACCCATTCCGACTAATCCGCAAAGACTAGCGTATGCGATCAATACGTAAGATTCTTTGGATCCATCAACATCTGGGAACTCTATCGAAGCCGAACCTTTGTCATCTGTGTAGACGATGCCATAATCTACACTAAAAGCTGGATAGGCGCCCTCTCCCGGCGTAACTATGATCATACAATAACTCACAGTGGCCGCGACTAGCGGGAAGCCAGCTCCAGAAACGTCTACAGAAAGTTCAAGCGGATTGGACTGCACTTCCGATATTGCTACGGTTATGATGGGCGTTATAGTCAGTTGAAAACCGTACGTCCCGTTAACTCCAAGCAGCCTTGCAGCAGTTGAGTAGTTAATCGCTTGAGAGAAAGGTACCAACAGGTAACCATGCCCAACGCTGATATTGCTGAAGTATGAGTCGGTTTTGGGATAGTATACTGGTTCTCCTGTCGAAGAACGCAGTCGCATAAGCGAGAATGGGCTGAGTCTATATCGAGTGAATTCCGGATCCTGTAAACCGAAGCCTGTGGGTGTACAGTTGGTTTTTCCCCAATGGACTGGAAACCCAGGATTCAGTGAGATATTGTCAAGTAAGTCAGTGCATTTCGTCGCGAGAAGTCTGTGCCGTTGATACATTACTGCAGTTTGAATGATCTGATTAAACAGCCCTACAAAAATTAGGATTGCTCCTAAGAAAACCGTGACGGAGACCAGATGATCTATCGTCGAGCCAGTCATCTTATCACTCCTATTCGCCAAAGTAGAGGCATATGGTTCCATTGACAGACTTCTCAGCACTCACACATGCATGGGTTGAATTGCTTATGAAGACCGATTCGCGCCATGTTGCGTTGGGACCTAAAACTACCGAAGCAGTAACAGCATTAGTCGTCGCGGCCAGAGCTACTGTTAACTCCAAGATTTTACTTGAGTTGAGTTCTGGATCCGATACTTTACGCAGTGTTGCGGTTCCCTTATAGTAATGATCCTCTATGAAAGGAGGAAGCCCAGGGGAATGCGTCACCTTGACTGCCGAGATCGTTTCGTGGTCTACCGAAAAATAGATTTGCTGTATAGTACTCCCCAAATGACTCGCGACATCTTGGAGTGCAAGATCCCGTCGTGAATCCACCCAGATATTCATAAGCCAGGCTGCGGAAAAAGGGAAGAGAAAAATCTGCAGTAACAAGATGGGAATCATGATTATATACTCAATGGTTATATGTGCCATCTATCAGACCCCATAGGAAATCTAGACATGAAGCCCCAACGAAGCACTCACTTCGCCTACATAGAACTCCACGATCGATCCGTCTGGAACATCTATTTCTTCTACGAGACTTTCAAAGTTAAAGAACTCTTCAGAAAATCCTAGACTACTCTTTAGAAATGAGACTTGTATCTTGATCTTGTTTACATTATCGGCTTTCTCGACTGAAACTGAATTTCCCGTGAGAGTCACAGATTGTGAACGGTGGGGATGAGTCCCGCTTCTTAGATAGGGCAGGTAGAACTTGAAATAGTTCTTAGTTTCTGCGCCGGTAGATATCGTCGAGTTCAGCATTCTTATTGACGGAGCAACGACAACCCTTATGAAGTCGCCATCGCTCATCGGCATCTTTTCAATCACATAGACATGGGTTACTGGTGCAGAAGTTCCTTTTTGAAGGAAGGAATTGTCTAAATTTGGGAACAGGCGTTCATGGTAATTGTTGGTGACAGAGTATTTGCTTATTGGCATGTTGAAAAGAAGAATCCCGGTCCAATTCTCAGCAAGATTAACATATCCTTCGCCTTTGTCCACGTAAACGGTATAGTTTAAAGCTGTCGATTCAAAGTTTAGACGTCCAAACTGGCTGGCATAACGAGTCGTCTGAGTCCTACCGATTGTCCATGCTACATCATCAACTTGAAGCCCCACTGTTTGCATGAACTGCATCATTGCCTCAAACTCGTTCTCCGCAATCCGTTCAGTCAAGAAACTGTTTGCAAAGCTAACTGTGACCAGAAGTAGAACTACAATAGCGCACGTCAGTATCACCGTGGAGATTGCTGGACTAATTGCTCTCCTATCTTTCTTTAATCCAGACTCCCTAGCTGTGCTATTTCTCATCTTCTCTCTCATCCGAACGTTATAAACATGGGCAACAGCTTTGCGGCCAGCACTGCAAGGATGACTAGTAGAGAAGCATGTTTGAAGCCTGCAGCAATTGATTCTTCGCTGATCTTACCTCCCACCAAACCTATCAGGTAGCTGTGGAAGATGGCTGAAGTCGTGAAGATCGATATCATCGAGCCCATTTCACTGTCTGTTCCTGCTTCAGCTGCACCCGCTGCAGCGGGAGCGCTCAGAGTTGCGCCAGTGAATCCAATCATCATCGTGGTTGTAGCGACGAGCAGAATCGCTGCAAAATAGGGCATCAATATGTAGGGTCGGACCGACATCTTCTTCTCTTTCTCAACCTCTTGGGTAAGATTGTTGAACCGTGCCAATGACTCTATCATTGCGATTGTTCCTCCGCCAACGTCTATCGTTTCTACAAGTAGAAACATGACGATTTGACTCATCCAGCTCTTCGTTCTCCTCAAGAAGTCCATGATTACTCTTCGAATGGCAACTCCCCAAGATATTTCTGAGCTTATTTTGCGTAGTTCCTTGCTGAACTCTCCATAATCGCGATTAGACAGGTTCTCAATGCACCGCTCTGGCGATAACCCAGTCTTTCTGACTTCGGTTAGATCTCTCAGAAAACTGTTGATACCCCTTTCCATACTTTCTTTTCTCTTCGAAATTCTGCTATACACGACAGCCGCCGGCGCTGTAGTTACAACTAAGGCTATGGCGATGGCTACAGGTAGGTCAACTACCGTCTGGAGAGCGCTGAATACAGGAAGTTCAATGTATCCCATGAAATTTGTCAGCAATAAGAACAGCATCAGACCTATTATGCTGCAGACTGCAAATATCTTGTATGGGCGAGTATCTGTTAAGGGCGTTTTAGGCTGCATACTATGTGCCAAATAGATGAACATGACCGAGAGCAATGGTGTGAACAAGTACGTGTAGAGAAGTATGCCTGAATAACTCGACATGCCGGTGCTGTAAATGTTCTCTACGCTGAAGAGGATGTAGAAGCAGAGAGACATCAAGACCATGACTATAATGAAGGTTTCCAAGAGCATTCCAAGCCTCTCAGCTGCAGCCTTCACACGCATAGCTCCGGTCTTGAAGATATCTTCCGCCTTTCTCTCCAAGAAATGCCCTATATCACCTCCAATGATCACCGTTGATGCATAGCCGGCGAGAAAATCTTTGAAAACGTCTAATGGATTCTTCTTGGAAGCGTTCTCGATTGCCGTTAGAGGATCAATTCCGAATATCTCAACATCTTTTATTATCTCTCTAGCCTCGCTTCGCATCGCTGGCATGAGTTCGACTTCTGACAGCCTCTTGAAGCTCGTATAAGGTGCTATACCCCCAGATGCCATAACGCTGATGTAGGCAGACGCAAAAGGCATCTCCCTTTCCAAATCGGTAGCCCTATCACTGGCCCTAGACATTGGAATCAGGAGAAACCCTATCATCACGTAGAAGGGAAGAGGCACTACAAAGAGGAGCGGCAGGAAACCGCATAGGAGCAAAAGCACAATTGCAAAAATTGAAACAGGAAGCGTCAGGACTGCAACGAAAAACATCAATGAAACATAAGTTTCTGGATAGATCTTGATCCTTGCCCTCTCTAGGTAGTCCTTGAACTCGAATACATGCTCTAAGAAATAAGGAGCGATTCCTCCGAAGATGCGGAAAGACCAAGCCTCAAGAGTTCTTAGATATTGCAACAGTCCTTACCTCTTCCCCTGCAATCACCTTGCCGTAGATCTGTCGAGGTCTTGCGTAATATTCTGCGATTATCGCTGCAACATCATTATAGCTCCTTATGTTGCGTTGCGGCATCCAGTGACGTACATCCTGACTTCTCTCTATCTCAGCGAGTAGATCCTTTTGGCTGGTTCCTACCCTCTCTGATATCGACGACAACATTATGCTTTTTCTGAGTATAGGTAAATACTCATCTTCCGCTGGATTCCAATTGAATGTGCATCTATAGTCTTCATAGTCTGCGATCTCGTGAATGTTGATTATGCGCCTAAATGCTTTCCTTTCCTCACCCTTAGTTATGCGGACTCTCTGCACCGACAAGACAATGTTCATTAATGGAATGTAGGCAGATGAAATGTTCATAGGTTTCTGCGTTAGACGTTTGATTGCAGAGTCCAAGCTGTCAGCGTGCATTGTACACATGCCTCCATGCCCTGTGGCCAATGCTTGGAACAGCACGTATGCTTCCTGTCCCCTCACCTCACCCACAATCAGTACGTCTGGACGGTGTCTCATCGATGTTTTCACAAGATCGAAAAGCGTGACTTCGCCAACGCTACTGCCGCCTAGACCGTAACTCTGTCTCGCAATAAGCGAGACCCAGTTTTCATGGGGAAGATTGAGTTCCGCAGTCTCTTCGATAGTGATGATCTTACTTCCAGGCCTAATTAAACATGCCAATGCGTTCAAAGCCGTCGTTTTTCCAGCCGCTGTTCCCCCCAACACCATTATGGAAGCCCTGTTCTCAAGACATGTCCAGAAGTATGCTGCCATCTCTTCTGAGAACGTCCCAAGATTTATCAAATCCACTATTGAGTAGGGATCTTCCCTGAACTTTCTGATAGTGAAGGCAGTTCCGAAAGGAGTTACTTCACGTCTGTAACAAACCGCCAATCTGTGTTTGCCGGGCAAGGATGCATCCACTATGGGGAAGGCTGAACTCACATGTTTGCCAGACATGTGAACAAGCTTGACGACCACATTATCGAGTTCTTCGTCGTTCTCGAATTCGAGGTTCGTTTCGATGCTCTCGTACCTCCTATGCCAGACGTACACCGGCTTCTCAACACCGTCACACGAAATATCCTCGATGTTGCCGTCTCTCATCAACGGATCGATCTTGCCGAAACCCACGAGATCTCTCTCAGCATGATAAAGAATCTTGTACCAAGAAACGTCAGGCAGCCAACCTAAGCTTATTCGGTATTTGTCGACAATCTTCTTAGCCTCTTCTGCAAAGAACTTTCTGGGATCCACAACTTCCTCCTTAGGCGATTCTATCTCAGCCAACAAGATTTCTAAGATCCGATCATAAACATTCCTTTCCAAAGGATCCAGTTGAAGCTCATCCAATATGTATTTGTATTCGCCCGTCTTCGGGTCCTGAACAATGGCTACATGAGCAAAAGGCTCATAGAGTGGCTGCCGCTCCACAACTTTAAACTTTCTGGGGATAGGCTTTGG
>CAYGAG010000011.1:0-41302 GCA_964347765.1 uncultured Candidatus Bathyarchaeia archaeon | reverse complement strand
AATATCCAAGTTACCAGCAAACTTCTATCCTAAACTTCGCCGATACTTAAAGAACCAAAAAGAGGAAGTAACCAAAAAACCACAGAGGGCGCGCGAATACGAGAAAGACTGCAATCTAACACAGGATATCATAAACTCAAGACTGAAGAAGATCATGTCACTTGCCTCTGCTCCTGCCCAGACAAGACAAGCTTTAGAGAATCTTACGGAGGAGGAGGCTTTTCTCTACAAGAGAATCTACACACTTATCAGTGAATGGCGAGCACAGATACTAAAAACTGGAGGAAAAGATTGATGGCTGAAGAACTGGAAATCGTTGACCTTCAGGAGCATATTCAAGAGCTTTTCAAGACTGAGAAGTACCGCCGGAGAATCGCACAGATGGCAGTTGCAGGAGAGAGAACTCTCATAGTAGACTTCGAGGACGTTGTAGTCTTTGACCAAGAACTGGCAAAAGATCTCGTAGAAAACCCTGATGAGTGGCTGAAACCCGCCAAAAACGCCGCCTATGCACAACTTTGCATTGAAGATGCCGAATACGCGGAAAAAGTGGAGACAAGAACAGAGGAAGTAGCCGTAGGAATCGTACGATTGCTAGAAACCGCAAGGTTGCGCAAGCTAGGCTCAGATCATATCGGAAAACTCGTGATGGTGGAAGGCATAGTCGTTCGGGCAACTCCGGTCCGCCCTATGGTCATGCAAGCTGTGTTCAGATGCAAGAGATGCGGAGAGATGACACCGGTGAGTCAAACAGGGCCTTTCTTGAGAGCGCCCTTCCAATGTGCCAATCCTACCTGCAGGACAAAAGGACCGTTTGACTTCATACAGGAAGAATCAACATTCATCGACTCTCAAGAGTTAAGAATACAAGAAAGACCTGAAGACCTTCCGCCTGGACAGCTCCCTCGTACCCTAAACGTCAAAATCGTCGGCAGTGAGATAGTTGACATGGCCAGACCAGGTGATCACATCTCAACTGTAGGTATAGTCCGGGCAGTAGCTCCCACTCTTCCCACTGTCGGAAAGCTCCGCGCATTTATCTTGCACTTAGATGCCAACTCAATACGAGTCCTAGGCAAAGAACCAGAAACGATTCTGCCATCACCAGAAGAAGAGGAGAAGATTCTCAAGCTCTCTAAAGACCCATGGATACATAGGAAGATAATGAATTCAGTCGCCCCATCAATCTACGGATACAGCCGCGTAAAAGAAGCCATAATGTATCTCCTGTTCGGAGGTGTACCTAAAACACTGCCCGACATAACAATTAGAGGCGAACTAAACGTCCTCTTGATAGGAGACCCGGGAACAGCCAAATCTCAGCTTCTTCAATACGTGTCACGAATCGCACCACGGGGACTATATACCTCAGGACGCGGAACAACAGCCGCAGGCCTTACAGCAGCCGTCCTACGAGAGAGAAGAGGAGGAATGACCTTGGAGGCCGGAGCTCTTGTGCTGGCCGACAAAGGAATTGCATGCATCGACGAAATGGACAAGATGCGAAAGGAGGATAGAGTCGCTATCCATGAAGCCATGGAACAACATACAGTCTCAGTCGCCAAAGGCGGCATCGTCGCGACACTTAACGCCAGAACAGCCATACTTGCGGCGGCAAATCCCGCCTTGGGAAGATATGAACCACATCGCACAGTAGCAGAGAACATATCATTGCCGGTCACAATACTCTCTAGATTCGACCTAATCTTCGTCCTAAGAGATGTCCCGGAAAAAGAGACTGATAGCAAAATGTCCGAACATATCCTTGAAATTCACAGAAAGGGACTGAGTCCTGTAGAACCACCCATACCGACTGACCTACTACGGAAATATATAAGCTATGCTAAGGCGATAAAACCCGTACTAACCAAACCTGCTCTCCAACGACTTGGAGATTTTTACCTGGCTATGCGTTCAGCAAGCGAAACAGAGGATTCACCAGTAGCCATAACGGCGCGTCAGCTCGAATCTCTAGTGCGCACATCAGAAGCGAGAGCACGCTCAGCGTTGAGAAGGGAGATCTTGGCAGAAGACGCTGAAGCCGCCATTGCCATAATGAAAAAATCTCTTGAAGAAGTTGGAATAGACGTTACATCATCTCAGATCGATATAGACTTGATAATGACTGGGAAGCCTAAGAGTTTGAGAGATAGACTCCAAACCATACTCTCTACAATAATGGCAATGGAAAGGGAAACTGGACTAGTGGAGAAAGTAGCTCTGTTAAATGAACTTGAAACAACATACAATATTCCACAGGGCGAAGCTGAACGCCTTATAGGACAATTACTCCGTGAAGGAACAATATACTCCCCAAGAGACGGATATATAAAGAAGACATAGCATCGAGTTCTTACGGAAAACACAAAAGATAGCTGCTATTGAGCTGCCTCAACATTAGCTTCTTCAAGGTATTGAGCATTGGAAGTGAATACTGTAAGGCTCACCGTGACCCCGACATCATTCAACCCTATGCTGTCGGGATTCATTAAGTAGATTATGATTGTCCAGCCTGACTTCAGGGTTATGTCATCCGTGGCTTGCTGGAAGCTTCGCAAAGACCCTTGGACGATGATATCAAAGGTTGAGCCAGAAATGTTTGTCGGAGTAACGTCCAGGTCATCTGAAATAGTTACACTGCTGTTTCTCCAATAGTAGGCGTCCCCCCACGCACACTCTTGTCCTCGAACCGCCACCTTGTCAAGAACAACATCCCTTCCCCCAATATTAACTATGACAACTGCTGCTTGCGACCAAGATCCGGTGGTATTGTACCATACGTGCAGCTTGGTCAACTGCAGTGCTTCTTCCTGCACTCGAGTCGTAGTCACATTTATTGCGTAGAGTGTTACCACAGTGGCAAGAAGCACAGAGACTACCAAGATGATCAATGTTGTTACTACGACGCTTAAACCTTCTTCATTCTTCAATAATCGCACGTGACCA
This sequence comes from uncultured Candidatus Bathyarchaeia archaeon, assembly GCA_964347765.1. Lineage (GTDB taxonomy): Archaea > Thermoproteota > Bathyarchaeia > Bathyarchaeales > Bathycorpusculaceae > CAYGAG01. The sequence continues at coordinate 38,356 of CAYGAG010000011.1, read as the reverse complement.
TCTCCAAATCTGACATCACTAACATTAGGAAAAGAAGAGTAAGACAATTTGTATGTCAGAAGAACTAACGCAATCCAATGATTATTATTCACACGGTTTATCAACACTTAAAACCCGAAAAAACGAGCTGAGTTATATTTCTTGAATAAGCATCGATCTTGACTTAGTCCCGAAGTATATCAGCCAAACGTGAAGGAAGACGCGGTCCGCCGAAGTTGATAGTTGGCGTTCGCTGTACTAGACGGAAATCAGCAAGATCAGGGTTTTCCGGAAACCTTAGGCAAAGGGAGATCTCACTCGTCTTTGCCATTCCGACCAACATTTCGGAGAAAACCAGCTTCCAAAATGCCACGTGCGGAGGGTGGGAGAGACGCAGTTGATACGCCCGTGTGGGGTTTGGTGGGAGGGCATACGGAGTGTTAGCCATAAATCAGAATAGAGTTGGCGAACGTTCTGGAACTGTAAAGTTCGTTCAGATGGTGAACGAAGAGAATACTTTATGATGTGATCTTTCATGATATGTATCTGATTCTCTTATCTTGTTCTCTTCGCATGTCCTCTGTCTGCAAAGCCCTATCCGCCTCGATTTCCTGCAACCTTGCGATCATCTGGTCAGCCTTTTCAATTTCCTCGTCCAAATCGTGTAGGTCAACTTCTAGATCCAGCATTGTCTTCAGGACTTCTAAGACGCTTTTTGATGCCTTCGGATCAGGTAGATAGCCGCGGGTTTCCCCCAAGAGACAAAGAGCATCAATCCTGCTGAAACGAGCCAGACCTAGGATCAGACCAGCCGTACCGACAATGGGACTTCCCATAGAACTCAGCACAGCTTTAGCTTCTAAGGCTTTTCTCAAAAGCTTTTCATCGTTGGCTGACGCAACGACTTTAGGCTTACCGTCAGCTTCCATTCTGTAACCTCCGACAGTCACAATCATCTTCACACTCTTTTGCTTGGCAAAGTTCAATATACAATCAGAAATCTCATATTGCCCCTCGATCGTCTGAGCTTGACTATCACCGGTGAAGAAGACAAGGTCGTCCCGCCCACCTCTTTTCCAAAAATGGAAGGTTCCGCGCAACAGTCTTACGCTCCCTTTCTTGTTAACAAGCACGAAGTATGGAAAATGAGGAGAGTAGAGATGAGCCAATCTCTTTGCTTTCAGCTTCTTAGTCAAGTAGCGAATGCAGATCTTGCCCACCAATCCTAGCCCTGGAAGCCCTTCGATCAAGATTGGATTCTGTAGGTCCACTTGGGTAAGTTCTTTAACGAAAGTCTTTTTCATCACTGTTCTCTCTTTAGGGCCATTCTATATTTGAGATATTTATCATCAGGTGAAAACCTTGCGGGATGAGCTACTCGGAGCCTTCCACCACAATGAGGACATACGTCTTCTTGCAAAGTATATTCTCCACAACTCATGCACCTTCTGAGAAGCCGACCCACTACTTCTCCCTTCTAAAGTGGCCCTGACCACCTGCTTCGACAACGTTTGTAACTATCCTTTCACCGACTTTCTGCAAAACGGCTTCTGCGTCTTTGTAGTTCTCTGCGAGAACTTCAATGCGATATCTGGGCGCCGCAACTACGTAGAAACGAAGCTTGGCTTTGGATCTTTCAGCATCCTTAACATCTGAGAAGGCTTCCTTTATTATCTTGACACCATTTGGACCTGTGCAGCTAAGCTCGACAGTGCCTTTCACTCTAACCATGGGCAAACGTATGCGTTCCTTCGCAATCTCTGCGAGGGATGTTGCAAGATCAACTGGTACGCCTATTTTTGTTAGGACTTCAGTTCCTTCTTTCACAACCTTCTCGAAGGCCTCGTACAAACCATATTCGTTCTCCATGAATGCTCCGGCTTTTTCGTAAACCTCCTCAACAGATAGCCCGGTTCTTTCAGCTACACTTCGCAACAGTGTTTCTGCTTTCCTTTCCTGCTTCCAAGACATGATTTTCTCAATCTTCTCTCTTTTGGTTACCCTCCTGAGGGACAAATCTATGTGCTTCTTCTCCTGGTTGACTCTCAAGACCTTCAATACGAGTTTCTGTCTTTCCCGAACATGATTTCGGATGTTCCTGATCCAAGAAGAAGATATCTCAGAAATATGCAGTAGCCCTGTCTTATCGTACTCGTCAAGTCTCACGTAGGCGCCGTAACCTGTAACATTCTCGACAGTGGTCATAACCAAGTCTCCAATTTCCGGCCATTCTTTCTTTGAATATGCCATTCAGTCCACCGTCAATCAAAAACTGCGACTACTTCACCCTTAATTATAGATTTTCCGCCGGACGGTTCCGCAACAACGGCGCCGCAAACGTTGCAGTAGACTTTGTTTAGAACGTGGCTGAAAACGAGTTGCTCGTTACCGCACTTCAAGCATTTGATTCTGAGGAACCTGCTCTTCGACCTAGGAATAAGTCGCTCCCACTCATCCATGACTATACCTCATCCAATGTCCAATTTGCGTAGCCGGATACCACCTTTGTGCATTGTATGACCGCAGGACTTACACTTCAACTTCAATGTTTGCTTTTTCGTTGTCTTCGCGAATCGCTTCTGAAGAGGATATTTTTGTCCGCCGTACCCCTGCTTCTCCCGTTTGTGCCGGCGTTCTCCTTCAGCCAAGGTTCTTCTTTTTCCAGCTTTATATAAAGCAACTGTGTGAATTTGGTGTCTGCTGCATCTGGGACAGTATGTCCTGATCTCCTTTGGAACATTCAACCCGGTCACGACCAGCTTTGCATAAAGAAAACATGCTCACTCTTATAGGTTTTCACCAGTTAGCAGGACTTCAACACTTTCCGCTAGATTCTGGTTAACCAGGATCTTCGCATTCTCAACTGGCAGAGAAGACACATCCTCGACCTTGAAAGGTCCATGGGCTTTCATATCGCTTCCAATGATTTCTGGAACGGATTCCAGAAAACGCAGGACAATTCTCTTGCGTTTCTGCTCGACATCCAGCTTAGAGGTGTTGCCCCTGAGTGTGCTTTCAATGAATACTTGATATGCTTCTGCAAGCGGTTGAACTCCCTTGTAGATCTTCTTCTCTTCAGAGGTCAAGAAATCAAATCTCACTCTTTTCCCTCTACTCCCTCTTTCAACCAATTTTCGAAATCTGGTCCGAACCAGACCGCGAATCATACGCTTGACGTTTCGCATCTCTTTCTCAAGGAGCCGAGCTCTCAGCGATCGTCTGTCAAGCATTCGACTCTCCTTCTTCAACCTTTTCACATATTTAGCAGTTGTTCTGTAGAATTCAGTCGGAAGCATCTGAAGTTCGGTGTTTTCAAGTTCTCGTCTCCAAGCCTCATAAAGTTGATCGTACATTCTATTCTGTCACCTCTGCCCTACCTTTGCACACAAGCAACACTGCAGCTGCAGTAGGCAACTCAACTCTCTCGTTCGCGTAGGGTCCAAATGTCTCATCACCCATTCTGAACTCTGGGGCATCCGAAACTAGGACTTTCGTCGCACCTGACTTGAATGCTACTGCACTTCTAAAAGGATCGAAATCATCTACCGCTGAAATGGGAAACTCGGTTTTCCTTAGCCCAGTCTTACTGTGCAGAGTGTCAGATAATCTCACCAAGCGATGGATATCTGTTGTGACTACTGTGTCGATCTTGGCAGATTCCAGTCTCGCAACGTGTTCAGCTATCCTTCCCCAAGATTCTACTCCTATCCCTTTGACGGCGCCTAATGTCCCTTGCTCTGACCATTTCTCCACAATGATATCCTTGTTTGCCAGAATTCTCTCAATAATCTTTCGTTTGATCCCGATTTCACTCAGATCGCCCTCACCGGCATTCTTCATGAAATGCCGAAATCCCAGATCCAGACGATTGCCCCAGCCCAACTTTCTGAGCCGCGATTCTCGAGGCGATGATAGTATCCTCAAACTCTTTCCAGCCAGACCATGAAAGGCCAGATCCAGACCTAAACCAGAAACATAATCAACTATTTCTTTACGGCCCATCGAGTCAAGTGCACTTGTCACCTCACTCTCTACAATAACATGATAGCCGCGATGTCCAGAAAAGAACAATCGTATGTCCTTCTTGGGTAGGCCGAAATCCTGTATAAGTATATCTGACACTTTCGCCGCTTCTGCTTTCGCGATGTTGAGACAGAATTCGCACGGCCATGTATTCGTCTCAAAATTCCTACTATGACAAGCGGGGCATCTTCTAGGAGATGATCCCTTGCCAGTTAGACCACAAACACCACAGGCCCAACTATCATGAATTCTGTCACAGGTTGTCGGAATATGATCGGCATCTATGTCAAAGACCAGATCTGCTCCCAGCCAACCTTTCTTATCCATCTCAGCGTTGGGATCCTCATAATAGGCACATGAACAGTAAACATCTGAAGGCACAGAAACCTTTACAAACTCCTTGAGTGCATCAAATGTTTCAAAATTCTTGTGACGACGCATCCATCCTTCAAATGAAGCAAAACCGAACTCACGGCTATCCATCATTGGAATGGAACTTACCATTTCATATTTTTCCGTGTAATAGTCTCCGAACATACGTTCTACAAAAGCAATCGATTTCAAGCTAGCAGATCATATTATGTCAACGACCTAAAATGTTTTTAGCTTGTAAAGCCGCAGACCTCATTTCTGATCGACCTCGGATTTAGATCTTCACCTTCATACAAAAAGCCTGTTCACATTAAATGATTCGGATAAAGAGAGTCATTTCCTTTTTCGAAACACGATCATCAACATGATCATGTAGAATATTATCCACGTTGAAGTGAAAAGCCCACCGTAAACGTCGTGGAAGATTGAGGCAGCCGAGTCACCCTGTGTTATGCCAATCACAAAAATCGTAGCAATTCTAAAAGCATTTACAATGTATGTACCTATAGCTCCGATTGTGAAGTAACCAACTGAGGCCACAATAGCTAGGAATCTTCCCTCAGTCAATAAGCCTAGGACCTTTCTGCCGGTCTGTTCACACAATTTTGGCATTCTTTTGCGACGATTTAGCCAAATTAACTTCCCACGAAACATTGACGTCCCCCTATGCAGGAACTTGGGTATATAGACTTGTGTTTTCTTTAAGAGTAGAAGTGTTGCGAAAGTGTAGATGAAAATCCCTTCAACTCCGGCGCATGGCCAGCCTATTAAGTAAGTCTTCGAACCGACCGAGGGTTTGTAAGCTCCAAGGACCGGCAGTCCATAATAGCTGCTCATAGAAAGGGATGTTCGATAGCCCAGCGTGTTCAGAATTCTGGCCGCGAAGAACGCAGTGGCTGGGACAATGGCTTGGAACGGTTTTGTAGGTCCTGATCCGTAGGGATAGAATGTATCAAGACCGTAGATTACGCCTATTGCTGAAAGAAAGAAGAGGGAGATTGAAAATATCCTAAGTCCTTTAGTCCCGTATGCGATGTAGATTTGAGTTATAAAGAGAATCGCTAATACGCCATACTCTAAAGATAGAGGCCATGACCATTCTTGGAGCCAATTCAGCATTGACGGATTCAACGGGGGGTCAAACGTTGTTTGGGGAATACCTAAATTCCTACCGAAGTCAACTATGGTCTCGGAGAAACCAAACACTTGCACAAATGTTACATACATTACTGGGATAATAGCCGCCACAATTAGGAACACTATTCTGACGGTGTTCCTTGTGATTAACACCTTTCTCCTGAATTCATCCGAGTTCAGCACGATCTCTAACGCCACCAGCCATAGAAACAGCATGTAGAAGGCTCTGCCCTTCCACAGTAAATTAAAAGAGGCCGGGTCAACACAGCAAAGTATTAGTATCGGTGTTATGAAAGAAACAAAGACAGAGAGATTCATCAGAGTCCTTCTAATATTCTCCATACACACACGCACTATCCCAAATGGTCCTCGATTCTTTCCATGATTTTTGGGTAGTTATTGCTCTATCAGGTGACCCGTACATCAATAGCCCCGAGTTAAATATAACTGATTCTAGTCTGTTCTAACAGTCTAAGACACTGGCGGATCTTGATTTCAATATACCTTAAACTTAAGGCACTTACATTGCGATGTAAGTAGTTCCAAAACTCATATTCTCTATGCTTAGGTCTAGGGCTTCCGCTGAATTCTTATCTTCATGACATGAATTGTTGTGTATTCAACAATGTTTAGACGACGAAGCATTTTGCATATGGCATGATCGATCGTGTTGACCAACTTAATTGAAGGAATAGCCTCATACAATTGCAGAGGTAAGGCTCCTCCAACTCTTGTCTCTATCGAAACATTGTTCCTATAGGCCTTCATGAGATGCCTGATTTTATCTATGCTTATCTCAGAAATGTGGCCAACATCAGCCATGATGTCATTGACGAATCCTCTGAAGAACCTGAACTTAGCGGCAATATGGTATATATACGAATGCCCAGGGAAGGAAAGAACCAAGTATTCTTCGGTCACTCGATAAAGTTCATCAAAGGCCTTGCGGTAGTTTGTCACATGCTCTAGCACTTCAGAACACAAGACTACGTCTAAACAACGTTGCCGAAAAGGGAGATTCTCAACATCACATACTACAAAATCTATGTTAGGCCCTTTTACATTTTTCTTGGCTTTCTCGATATACTTTCTTGAAATGTCAACGCCAATGCAGACTAGTTCGCTGTTAAGAGAAGAGATCAAGTCCACATAGTATCCCTCAGCGCATCCGACATCCATGAAAACGTCCACACGACCATCTTTGAGTATTTGCCCTAGAAGGGACACAATATGCTGTAGCCTCTTCCTGTGCCACCACACATCATGTCTGCTTCCTTTTACATACATCAGCTTCTGGTGATTGATGCGCGATGCTTCTTCTTCATAGAACTCTCTTAGATGTCTTCTTTCCGAATGCGGCATCTCAAGCCAGCCCTCTACTCTTTAATAGTAACAGTAATATTATCGAAGAGCACGCTCGTCGAAGAATCATAGTTTACATCTACAACGGCAAGCTCAACAATTGCTACATGGGGAAGGGGTTCATCAAATATTCTTTCCCAGATATCGCTTATATTTAGATTGAGATTCCCGTGATCGCTCAAAAGCTCGGTGATAAACGAATGGTTTCCATGGAGGGTGCTTGGCGTTGCGAAACTCAGGTACTGTTCGTGATCCGCATCAAAGATAGAAATGGAGATGGTGCTAGGTGGCTCAATACAGTTTGCATTGAAATCGAACGCCAGTTCAACATCTTCCGAATTCCACAAGTAGATTTTTCTACTCAGCAAACAACTATATAGCCAGCGAGAGAACTCGCCTTTCTTTGCCACGACCATTAACATATTACCGCCATACCCATCCTCAATGATTGTTAAATTATAGCTGCCGTTCCCTATCTCAGCAACATGCCATCCTCTCTCGGTCAGATCGAGATCTTCGAAGTTTTCTTGGAAGACAATGTCGGGACTTTCATTGACAATTCTGAATAGGTATGTATCGCCTATGTTTCTGATGAGCTCGAAATTAGGATTGGCAAGGAAGAGCATAGCATCCCATTTGGGATTCTCCGGGCATTCTGTTATACCCCACTGTTGAACAGCCCTCGAACCAATAAAAATATGAGTGATCCCGAATTTGTCCATTAGCTTATATGTTGTTTCGTTCAAAACTTCTCGCTGAACAAGATTGATGAGTCTTCGGTATGAGGAAGACAGCAAATAATCACAGAATGGAAATATCACTTTTTTCTGCGAAACACTAGGTATGAAGCCACCAGACTCATATGGGCTGATTAGTATCGTAGCATTGTCGGGTAGACCGGTTTTCATCCACTCCATCAACTCATAATCAGTATCTGATGTTATGCCGTAGATTCTGTACAAGCCTAGAAGATTCTTTGATTTGCTCGAAATGGTATAAGACACAAAAGGACCGCAAATCAAAGAGAATACCAGAAAAACTGATATGTAGCTTGCAGTTATTCTTTTTGCCCTGTCTCTCTCGAACAGTTTGCAGAACACCTTGCCGAAATAGTTCAAAAGCAAAGGGTAAAGGCGAATGACCAAGACTGAAACAAGTATACAGCAAGATATGTACAAAGCTAGAACAATTCGCGACCATACTATCACCGGAACTACATATGTTGCAAGGTTCAGTACTACGCTAGCTGTGATGCTTGCCAACGAGATTTTTTCTGCAGTTAGGGCATTCCTTCGCTTCGCAAGATACCACACGGAAACGGACACAGCAACAAAAATGATAATTGTTAGCAGGACTCTCAGAATCGGATCGGGATGTATATTGAAATTGGCGGATACCCATTCAAAGAAGTTCATCAGAATCGGAAACACTGGAGATTGAGATGGTTGACCATGAGGAGTTGGTGGAGATGAAACATCTAAAACCATGTCGCTCGGAAGCCCAATGTTATGCCCTGGGTTTGGATAGTATTTTAAGAATCTATAGAAAAAGGGAGCAATTGGAAGCAGACTGAAAACACAAGTGGCAAGGAAGTTTCTAACCAACTGTGTCTTTCGGGTCTCACGGGTAATGACAATCAGCAACCAAAGAAAAGCGGAAGTGACTACGACTTGGTAGAACGCAAGATGTATCGAGGCTAGATATCCGTACAAAATGCCAATTAGAAAAATTTCTCTGATATTTGAGCTGGGCGATTCATATAAATGTGGGAGCAGAGCTAAGCAAATCAAGTATAATGGGAAGCCAACAATACAAGGATTGCTGCCCCACGTGACATAGGCAGGCCACATAGACACAAACGTCATAACAAAAGGTAGGACGATATCCAGATTGCCTGCCGGTTCCACCTTCTTTCCTAGGTAATAGGCTGCTAGTATTGTCATTGAACTGAACAAAGGAGATACAAATAGAATCGTTTTCGGAGCAAGTTGTCCAAGAACGAGACTGGAAAAGGAAAATATGACATGTGCTCCTTGAGGGTAGATTATGGCGGCAGGTAAGTAGGGTTCATGTGTAGCGGGTATGTGACCGTTTTCCAGAATCAACTCGACAAAAAGTGCATGCAACGACGTATCGTGAATGCTTCCGAAAACAAGACTGGAAACAGGCTCTAACTGCAGGGTTAAGGAAAAAGTGAACATGCCAAGAACCGTGATACCTTTCAACAAGGGAACTCCTTTTGTACTCAAGAACGTGTTAACACGTTGTCTTTTTTCCCCAATCCTGAACCAATGCATCAACCTCTTGATAGATTTCAGATGTGCAAGAATGGAAAAAAAAATGAACAAAGCGCTTAACAGCCGTATGGTAAGTGCCGTGAATATCGGGAGAGGTATGAGGGCAATCATGTAAAGAAAGAGTCCGCCTAGGTAAACATCAATAATGGATGCCTGCAAAATATCGAGTTCTTTGAAAGCTCTTAGATTTGAGAGAAGAATTCTAAATGGTTCGCCTATAAATAGCAGCAAGAGCATTACCAGAAAATTCTGAAGTAATAGCATTCCTTCACATCCATTGGCTATAAGGAAACAGCTTCCAGTTCCCTACTTAGAAATGTTGATTTAAACATTGTGTGCGACAACACCGATCATATAAGATCGTTAGGGCCATCAGGCTTTCATCTGAGGTCATTATAGGTTTCCCAGATCCGGTCCACATACTTCTTCCAGCTAAGGAAGTACCTAGGATCTGTACCTAGCTTTGAGCTGGACATTTCCATGGCTTTCAATATGTTCTCCGCTATTTCGTCTGGGTCAAGCGAATTCACCCCGATAACTAAACCGGATTTAACAAGATCTGCTGTGGCTCCGAAACGAGCAGTTACTGTGGGCACTCCGATTAAGAGCGCTTCGTAAATAACTCGGCTAAAGCTTTCTAGGAAAGATAAAGAGACGAAGACGCTAGCTTCTGAATATTCAGACAACAGTTGACTCCTAGAGAGGTCTTGCTTCCAATAGACTTGGTCGGCAATCCCAAGCCTTCGAGACAGCCCCGCAAGTCTAGTATATTCAGGACCTGTGCCGACAACAACAAGTCTCAGGTTTCTTTGACAATCTTTAATAAGTTTCGAAAATGCTGCAAGAACCTTGTCAATGTTCTTATAACCTCTTAGAGTCCCAACACAAAGAATTCTAGCAGGCTTAACAGGGTTCCATTTGATTGACTCAAGTTCTTGAAGGGGAAGACCTTCCGGAACCAGGACCACATTCGTGAACTCTGGGAAATCCTCAGAAAAGATCCTCTTCTCATAACCAGAATTCGCCACAACGCAGTCTACACGGTGACAAGCCATAGTACGAATAAGTTGCTTGTATCTCGCAAAAAGAAAGTGTCTAACAGCAGTTTGGCCGAACCGGTGATAATGAGGCTGTAAGATAAGTCTCTCGTTTCCGCGTTTCAGAAGACTCACCAGAAACGGCAGAAGAGTGTGAATATTATGAACATGAATCACATCGACATCTTCTCCTCTGATATACGTTATGAAGTCAGGCACGGGGAGGTATAGAGGATTGCCTATAATGGGTCTGGATCTCTTCACATAAACTCCATTTATTGTCTCTTGTTTCGGCTGTCCATTATCAAGATCTACGGAGCAAACGCAGACCGATGCTCCCTTTGCAATAAGCGATTCGCTTATCTTCTGCGCAACTATTCCTACGCCCCCAATGTTTGGAAAATACTCAGGAGTGACCTGCAATACACGCATAAGCAGCCCATAGTTACGTCTCATCAGTCAAGAAATCAAGTCTTTGTGGTTCTTATCGGCTCCCAAACATAGGGTATTGTGCTTTGGCTGAGAGCTATCTTGGCTCCTATATAGGCAATCATTTCCAAGAATGCCCCTATGGACGCATAGAAAATCTCGTTCACCCTCAGAGCCGGCATTGCCAATAGAACATTAAGAAAGCTTGAAGTCGAGACCTTAGCCCCGGTGACATTCTGAAGTTGCTTATGACCAGTCCATATCCGTTTACGATGCCTCAGCAAGTCAACAACATTCGTTGGGCATCTTATGTAGACTACAGACTCGGGAACATACAGCACATGCGAACCATGCTTGCATAAAGCCAACTCAATGTAAGGTTCATCAGTAGCAACGTTCGCAGGCAGATCCTGAAGATAACGTGTATAGATTGCACAGAGTTCGCCAGAAAATTTTGGCCTCTGTAGCAGAGAGATAACATGATGTAGACGCCATATAACATTAACAATCCTGCTGCAGAGTCCGCCAGTGACACCATTAGGAATAGGCTGCGCAAATACGGCACCTGCCCTGCTTTCTCTAAGTCTAGAAAGCAAAGTTTTTATGCTTCTAGGACCGGGTATCGCGTCAGCATTGGTCAGAACTAGAACTTCAGCCGACTTCCGCGCTATCCCAAAAAGGCTATTGAGAGCATGAGCTTTACCCAAACGGGTCTTTTCGGTTATGAGTCTGATTCTACCATCGTTCTCTCCGAAGCTTCGGACTATCTCAGGCGTTCTGTCAGTGCAACCGGAGCATATCACCAAGATTTGGCTATCTTCAGGCAACTCTTGCTTTGTAGTAAGATTCTGAAGTAGATTTCCAATGTTGTTCTCTTCGTTATAAGCACAAGCCCCAACAATAATTTTCGCCGATGCCGTCATATGTGCACCTTTCTAAACATGTCTATCCTGTTTGCATATTCAGCTATGTGTCAATGAAAATAAAATCTTTGCCTCAGAACTGCTGAAGCATAGCCAAAGCCTGTGACTTAGATAGGCTATTATACGTGATGCTTACCCTCTTCTGCACTCCAGACTCACTATATATGAAAGAAATCCTCTAATCTCATTTGGAGTCAGTTTTGACTTGCCTTTCTTTCTATTCACAAAGGCGACTGGCGTCTCGACAACTTTAAACATTCTCTTCCACGCTTGTCTAATCGTCTCTATCTGGATCTCATAAGTTTGACTGTGTAAGTCTTCAACTATTCTTCTAATCAGGTCTGTTGAATAGCAACGAAAACCGCTTGTGTAGTCATGTATTCTTGCGCCAATCATGAGCGAAGCGAGAGTGTTGGCGATTCTACTTATCACTAGTCTCAAAGGCCCCCAGTTTAATGTACTGCCTCCTCTGCAATATCTGCTTCCTATAACAAGACCTGACCCTGACTTAGCGACAGAAACCAAGCGAAGTATATCCTTAGGGTTGTGCGAGTAGTCGGCATCCATCGTAATGACATATTCAGGAGGGGCCTCCATTGACAAAAAGATTCTAAAACCATCGGTTATTGCTGTGCCCAGTCCAGACTTCTTGGGTCTGACAAAGAGCAGAATATTATCGTATTTTCGCTGACAGTCCCTTACCATATCTGATGTTCCATCAGGGCTTGAATCATCTATTACGAGTATCGAAGTATTGACGTCCAGATCCTCAATCTCATCGATCAATCTCTCGATATTCTGCGCTTCACAATAGGTAGGAAGAAGAACACCAACCTCAGAATGTTCATTGAAAATTCCTTCAAGAGACTGAGATGAGTCCATCTCAAAGCTCATGCCCCCTGCAAAGCTATTGTCTAATGAGCCAGCACTGAGGAGAACCTGAACATTCATATTGGGCTTCGCACCTTTTTACGAATGGTTTTGGGTAACTATCACTTACTATTTAAACTCTGCGGCATTGTCCTATCGGGCGTAGGCTGTCTTGACCTTATTTTATAGTAAGCTAATGGGTGATTTATTTTCTGGCACAGTTGGTCCGTATCTCTGCAGACCCCATGAGTCTTTAACGTGTCGCATTTCGGTGGAACATATCTTGTCCTTGATCCTCTTTCTCCTGCGATGTGCTCGATTTGATAACGAGTCATTCTTTCATTGTAGTCGGAGAAGTTCTTGAAGAATTGAATCACGTTTTCGGTTGGCATTCCGACGTTGATGAGGAACGAGGTGAGTGTGAATCGACTTACATGGGAAATATGACGCCCTGATGAGACTGATTGGTAGAGGTTCTCTATGCATGGAGGAAAGGCTGAGCTCACGACTTCTCTAGGAAAGCCTTCCATTTTGGCTTTATCGATTTTCTCTGTGCAAAGTTCTTTTATTCTCTCAGCTATCTCCATTACGTTGGATGGAAGCCTTGGTAGTTTTGTTGCCATTAGCCTTTCTTCGATGTGTTTCCGGACTTCTTCGCTTAGCAGCCTTGCGGTTTCATTTCTCGTAATATAGACGTTCCCATCCGACAGTAGACGGTTCACAAGCTTCCATTTCTTCCCTTTCAAGTGTGCGATGTTCCTCAAGTATTCTGTGAAGTTGATCATAAATTCGAATGGGATTGCAGAGTCTTTATTATACAAAGGATTCCATTGAAAATTCTTTGCGATATAATAGATTTTTTCTTTTGATTCTTCTTCCAAGTCTTTGCAGACTTGTTTTGCCTCAGCCAAAGCGTATCGTCTCTTGATGAAGGAACTTCCAGTCGCGGCTGCTAGAACAATGGCCACAGGGTATGATGAGATCTCTACATCTTCACGTCTCAGTTTCCTGCTGACCCGACCGTACAAAATCGCCTCTTCTACCCTTTCTTCCGCCCTTGCTAGAATTTCCTTCAACTCTGGATTCGATAAGTCTTCGACTTTTAAATCGGACATCCTTACATATTTTGCAGACGCCTTCAAAAACGGGTATTTCGCCATGTCGTTCTTCGTGAATTTGGACGTCGAGACAAGCATCTACTGGTTCACGTCTATTCTGTTTCTATCCTTGGTGCTAGATAGAAAGTCAATTTTCCCTCTTTTGCCTGTTGGAAGTCAAGCCTTAGAGGCATATCTGACGAGAAATCTAGAGTGGCAATTTCGGATGTGGCGGATGCCGCCTTTATTATCTCCAAAAGATAGCTTAGACTGAAAGTCGCTTTTGACTGTTCTTTGACATCTAGATCTAGTAATGCGTCGCTGCCTTTTGAGAGACTTATCGTTGCACCCATCAGGTCTCCTGACGCATGGAAGACAAGCTGCTCAGAGTCTGCCTCAATTCGAACGTGATCACTAACCAGCTGGGCATCTTCGATTGCCTGGCGTAAACCATCTGTCGTGGCTTTTGCCGTTACGTTGAAGGTGACTTTAGGAGTGGGCACTTCCTCCTCAGCGGCTTCTAGAGTTGGCATATTGAAGTTTCGCATATACTTGCCAGTTATTTTCACTAGTAAACGACCAGTCTTCTCGTCAAGAGACAATTCTACTACTTCGTTCTTCCCCGATCTCTTGATCAGTTTCAGGAGTTCACTTATGTTTATGCACATCTTTGTGGGTTCAGTGCATGTGTATTCTTCAAATACAGTCTTTGGCCATTCAAAGTCAACCATCGCAACGCGAGACGGATCCATTTCACGCAATCTCAAGTTCTCGGGGCCAATCTTGAAAGTACCTTCATCCACAAGTATAGATATGGCTCCAACGATATCTCTCAGCAATTTCGCATCAGACATCTTCAGGTTGAACATAATAGCTCCCTTCTATGGATATATTATGTCGTTATAAAAGACTTTACACTTGGGCATTTGGAGCCTTTAATTTTGACTGATTATGCCTCTCTCATCACAGTCTGGAAGTTTTTTGATGACAAGAAGAGATTTCTTGGTGGCACTACGTTCTGAACTGCCTGAATAGTAGAGATCAGGAAGGAACATGCTTCTGAGCGTTTACACCTGCAGTAGGTGTCAGCTATATTCCCGAAAAGTATATCTACACTTTGTGCATCTGAAGAACTGCGTTGAAGATTCGTCAGCTCCTCTCGTTTGCACTTGCCAGACATAGGCCGTACTGTTTCCACATTTTGGGCATTCAATCCTGACTGTTGGCAAGGTGCGCAGTTTCTGTTCCTCTCTACCTATTACGGCGACCAGTTTTTGTGGATTGGGTTGTATGACTTTTGCAGGCTTGGCTACCGTTCCACTTGGGGTTTTCTTGCTGTATTCACATTTTGAGCAGACAAGAACCAGCGATGTCTTCTTGCCAGCCTTCTGTTTCTTTGTCACAAGTCGAGAGCCACATTCAGGGCAGAACTCCATAGCTTATCACACGCTATTTGTTTGGTGTCCCTTAACATGGCTACTTTTAAACTTTTTCTCATGCCAATAAATATTCATGTTAAACATCCTCCGTTATGCCTGAAGCAATGAGGTGAGCCACCCGGAGCGGTTCAGGTACACTGCTGCGAGTCGAAGTTGATTGTAGAATCCTGCGCGCATCCTCTTTCGAGATTCCTGCCAATTGAATGTAGACTTTTTCCCTTTTACTCCTTGTACAAGCTTCGACTATTTGGCCTGTGTCTTGGATGATCTTCCAGCGTTTTGCACTGTTCGGCAAGTTCTTCAAGGCTTCTCGGATCTCATTGAAATCTGGCTTTTCCCGTGCAACCGCTATAACAGGCAGCTCTGTCTCTTCGTTGAGTACCCTGATATCAACAATGTTGAACCCTGCAAAGGTTATCCCGTCCAACATTATGACCCTTAGCTGTTTGTGATGCGGTGATTTGATGATCATCAATGCTATTTTCTCCGTAGCATCATAGCCATCTATTTCAACTTTGGTATGCATCACGCCATCAAGCCAATATCCACCTCTAAAAACGACTCCGATAACAGATACGAACCCTTTTGTATGAGGAAAGAAAACCCCATCATCAACACCTAGGATGCGAATTTCCGGTTTGATTGAGCGAAATCTTTGGATCATCAAGACTACCTTTGGATATGGCGCTTGAATATAAGCAGTACAGATTATAAACATAATGAACAATGTTCGTAGTTGAAGTGTATATTGTTGAATGCTGACAAAAAGAGATTTTGTTTCTTGAAGAATTATGCGGATCTTGCTGGAGTGCTGACAGATAAAGAACTAGCGTCTCTTGGAGACGCATTCATCAATTTCGTTTACTCTTTAGCTCTATCTGAAAGAAAACATCAACCTTCAGGCGCAAAGGTTAGAGGGCGTACACTTGCTGAAGCTTTTAGGAAGAGTGGGTTAAGAGGGTATATGCCTTCGCGAGTGACGCGCCACATGCTTGCGGATGCCGCAGAGGCGTTGGCTGTATATGGCTGGCTTTGTCATCATGTGACGTTGAAAGAATGTGTTGCTATATTGGCAAGACACAAAGACCTCGTTGAGGGGATGGGTAGACTTCTTCTAACTGTGAAGGAAAATATCAGGTTTTGAAGGCTTTTTCAAGCTCTTCTTTGAACTCTCTGTTCATTTTGAGCGCTTTCTGCACTGCTATTTGGAGAACTCTCTCGGGGTCTACGCTCCTTTTTGTACGTATATAGATCACTGGGTTAGAAGCTAGGGGATGAGGTATGTCGTAACCCGCTAAGTCCACGTTTTGGTCTTCTAATAACCTTTCCTGCAGGAGATTACAAAGCGAGTGCCCGACGCCTTCAACTTCAAGTTCGATTTCGACCGCGGTTCTCTTCAATACCTTGATCTTCATCATGCATCCCTCTTTGCATCATTACTTCTTTTCCATAATCTAGCGCTGTCTTGCGCTTTTCAATCTTCCCGCATCTTGCACAACTCATCCTATACTGCTTTCGCTCCAACACGTACCCACAGCGCGAGCAAGAAGCGTGAACCACCCCCAGATCTCTATCCTTCACGGACAGATGATAGGTCCCGTTTTTCTCGCTTATCACTTTGGCTTTAATTGTATCCCCAGGCTTACAGATGTTGTACATAGATTCAACATATCTGCTTTGTACGTCGGAGACATGTAACAGACCGGTGAAAAAGCCAGAGAGTTGGGTTCCACCTATCTGATGTATGCGGATAGATGCATTCTGCTTTTGAACACTTAAGACCTGGCCGAGAATTGTGCTACCGACTCTTGGAACCTTTGGCATCTGAACCAATGGGTAGACTGAAACGCGTTTATTGAATAAATCTAACAAGGCACGGCCAACGATTGTGGAATAGATTATTCCGTCCTGAACATATGTGCCAGTATCGGCAACGAATTCTTCAATTACTCCAAGACGTTTTCCTGGAAACACGAACTGTCCGCTTTCCCTATCTGAGGATGATTTCTGGTTCATTCAAATTCGCCTTTTAACGTGTATTCCGCAAGATGATTGCAGTAGATCGAGCATATATGTTGGATGCATTTGTATGACACACTTCTCAATAAGTCTTTTGATTCACAAAGGACTTAGAACCTCGATTTTTTCGGCCAAGAATTATTGGAGAAGAACCTTATCATGACCGCGTCTTCTGAAACCATCTATGATATACAAATCGACAAGGAAGTCATGTCTTTGCTTTTTGTGGAATTCAAACATATAAGGTATCTTCATCAAGATCGTATAAACTGCTTGGATCTCCCCAGCCTGTTTCTTCACAAAGCTTTCTATGAAGGGGTGTGGGGATGAAGGGACGAATTTCGTTTGACCGGACTTTAGTCGCCTAAGTAGTGTTCTGTCTTTATCTGGATTTTTATGTAGAGAGTAGATTCTTTGGCCGGTGTCCAAGGCTTTTTCTAGAAACTTTCGGTCAGCTTTTCGTTTCTGTATGCCGAATGGGGGATTCTGTAGGATGGTGTCGAATGTTCCGTGTATGGCTTTCAGATCTCCGGTGACCCATTGCACGTTTTCTGTTAATCCAGTCTTCACCGAATTCGCTGAAGCGACTTGTATCGCAGCGTTGTCGGTGTCCAGACCCAGAGCCAATCTTGCTCCTAAGAATGCGGCTCCCAGCGTCAGCCTACCAGTGCCGCACCCCAAGTCGAGAACTGTTCGGTCAATAATATCATTGTAGTGGTATGCTGCGATGTACAGTATTGTGGCGGCTACATCTACGGGTATTGTATATTGCTCAAGATGTGGTTTTGGCGACGGATGAGGCTCGACCTGTGACAGCAGTCTCTCTAGATCTGACTTTCTAACAAGCCTTTTTCGCATAACTCTTCCCAAGATACTTCGTCTAGCATTACAAGTGTTTCGTTTATTGTAAGCATTGGCTTCTGGAACTTTGAGGAATCATCTAATGATAACCTAGGGCAAGCCGTGTTCACGTACGCATCTATCGCTGGAAAGTTCATCAGGATCAACGGAGTGATGTTTGTAACGGCAAAGAGGTAGGCAGGTTTTCCTCTTTTCTCAAGTCTTTTCTTAATATCGATTGCTTTGTCTAATCTTGTTTGCCCTTGCTTCAATCCAACTAAGATTGCGAAAATTTGAGCTTGTTTGGCTTTCTCAATACTGGCCCAACGTTGCTTAAAGATTTTCATGGCTTCCTTTCCGATTGAAAAGGCTCTGTTCTCGTATGGGTCAGCGATAATGGTTGGTTTTGACGTAGACAGCGCAACGCCTAGAGCATGAAACCGCCCTCCACCAATGAAAAGAAATGCATCGACCTCGCAGACTATGGATTTCGCATTAGAGTAGTCGCATCCAATTACCTGCCCCGGATACTTTCCGTTTCCTGTGTCCCCTATTATGACGGTTTTTCCTGCATGGAGCAAGATCTCTCTTGTGTTATCTAACGTTTGGACATGCTGGATTGTTGTAGTTAAACCTATTTTGCGCCATCTTTCCAGCAAGGATAATGCTTTCTCAACAGCGTCTTCTGCTTTCACAGTTGCTCTGGCTTCGACATAAATTGTGGGTATAGGTTCATGTTTCAACAGTTTTGAGTGACCATAATGTACTATCAGGTCAACATCCAGGCTCTTGGCTTGTACGGTTGCCAAATCGCACGCGCCGTAACATGAATCTGCCGAGATTATTGGAAGAGCACCAGTCTTCTCTACGATCTTAGCTAGTCTAGGTCCCTCAGGCTTGAGACCTTCTGGAAGCTGGATCAGGACACGAACTGCTTCCAATCTCGCTATTTCTTTTCTTATTCTCTTCTCTTCAAAATCATACTGGCTCATATGTGTGCACAACCAGACCATGAGAAAAAGCGTGAAGAACGGTTTGGGATTTCACTATTCTAACGATTCATCCCATCTGGGCTTCCATTCCCAATCCGATCTCGGTTTCTGACCTGAACTTCTAGTCTTCATCCTTATTCCTGCCAGCTGATCTAAAATCATCTTCTGCTCTATACTTGCGACCAGTTTTCTAGTCGCTATCACTGCGTCAGCGTTGACTGAAATGCTGTCTATTCCTGCCCTCACTAGAAACTCTGCGAAGTCGGGCAGATTCGACGGACCCTCGCCACAGATCGATACTGTACGCCCATCTTCATGAGCTACCTGAATGAGGTGGGCTATGGCTCTCTTCACAGCTGGTTCTCTTTCATCGAAGTATCCAAGTAAGCCTAAGCGTTCAGAATCGCGGTCTATCAGTAAGACTCCTTGCGTGAGATCGTTTGAACCTATTGAGAAACCGTCGCAGTACTTCGAGAATTTGTCGGCCAATATTAGAATCGACGGTGTCTCAGCCATAAACCAGATCTGGAAGTCCCTAGAACGTTCTAGGCCCTCTTCTTTCATGATTTCTAGGACCTCTCTTGCCTCCCAGATCGTGCGTACAACTGGAAGCATAACCCATACGTTCTTGAGACCCCATTCTTCTCTGCACTTTCCAATGGCTTTACATTCCAACCTGAATGCTTCTTTGTACCATTTGCTTATGTAACGGCTACAGCCCCGCCAGCCAAGCATAGGATTGTCTTCCACAATCTCATATTTCTCTCCACCCTTTAGATCACGATATTCATTCGTCTTGAAGTCGCTGAAACGCACAACAACAGGGCGGGGTTGGATTGCTCTGGCAACCACTGAAATTCCCTCGGCTAGCTTGTCAATGAACTTCTGTGATTTATGATTCTCAATCAGATAAAGCGGGTGTTCGCCAATGTAGCTGGCGAGCACAAATTCGATGCGCATCAAGCCAATTCCCTCGAAGGGAAGATCCTGATAGTCCTCTATCTTCTCAGGTATGCTTAGGTTCATGAATATTTTTGTGGCAGTGACCGGGGCCACATGAACAGCAGCCGTGCGACTCGAAATACCCGTTGAAACTGTAGGGAATCTCTCTTGTTCAAGAATTCTTGTGGCTCTACCTTCGTAAATTACTCCGTTTCTGGCGTCTATCGTGTATTCTTTTCCAGTTTCCATTACTTCAGTTGCGTCTTCAGCGCCGACTATGCAAGGGATTCCTAACTCACGGCTGACTATTGCCGCATGAGAAGTTACTCCTCCCTTGTCTGTTATAATTGCGCTGGCCATTTTCATATAAGGTACAAAGTCAGGATTGGTCATAGTTGTTACGAGTATATCATCTTCTCGCATGAGTTTTTCAGCGTCTTGGGGTGACAAGACTATTCGGGCTTTACCAAAGCTTATGCCTCGCTGTCCCGCTCCAATTCCTCTTGTCACGACTGTAGCCGTTCTCATCAATTCCTCTTCTGCTTCCTCTATCTCTTCTTTTTCTCTTTTTCTCAGACTCCAAACTGTTTCAGGCCTAGACTGGACTATCAGGATATTCTTGGGAAACGGTAAGTCTCTGTCTATTGCCCATTCAATGTCCTGCGCCCTCCCATAGTGTTCTTCGATTTCCTTTGCCAGCTTGGCAATCTCCAAGAGCTCTTCATCAGTAAGACATGCTGCATCTTGACGATCAGGCGGGACAGGATTATGCACTGTTTTTCCAGTCTCTGGATCTCTAACATACTCCACAGTTTTCTTGGCAATCCTCTTCTTAGTGGTCTTCACGTCTTTCTTGTCCACTACGTAATGATCAGGCGTAACGGCACCCAAGACTACAGATTCTCCGAGACCCCAGTTGGCCTCTATAATAATTTGATCCTTGTTTCCGCTTACAGGGTCAATTGTGAAACATACACCTGCAGCCTTTGCGTTGACCATCTTTTGAACGCCGACACTTATCAGCACATCCTCATGCTTGAACCCCTTCTCGGTTCGATAGAAGATGGCTCTAGGAGTGAAGAGGCTTGACCAGCATCTTATGGTCTTGTCGAGAAGCTCGTCCGTACCTTTTATGTTTAAGAAGGTCTCCTGTTGTCCAGCGAAGGAGGCATCCGGCAAGTCTTCAGCTGTGGCACTTGAACGCACGGCAACGGAGACTTTGCTGGAATCCAGCCGCTTGTCCAGTTCATTGTAGGAGGATTTGATGGCATCTTTAATTTCTTTGGGTATGTCGGTTGATTCTATCAGTTCACGAACTTTTAGAGATGCCTCTTCATATTGTTTCGGGTTGTTCGGATCAGTCACTATATCCTCTATTGTTTTGTATATGTCCTTGGAGATTTTTGTTTCCTCAATAAATTTCTTATACGCGTACGCTGTTATGGCGAAGCCTGGGGGAATAGGTATGCCAGCATTTATCATCTCACCTAAATTGGCGTTCTTGCCTCCTACAGATGGAATATCCACTTTGCTGAGGTCCTCAAACCATATTACTATTTCTTTCCTCATTTCTGTCATGGTTTCACTTCTTCAAGGTCTTCCTGTTCAACGAAGATTCTGCAAGGAACTGGAAGCTTCGCGCCTCCGCGCTTCAGAGCTTCTTTCGCAGTTCTGACGCCTTCCCTATCTACACCAACTGCTATGATTGTCTGGCCAGATGTCACTCGCGCTGCAGTGCCTATAGGTTTTCCAAAGGATCTTCGCATGCCATCTTGCAGGCGGTCTGCGTGAGCCCCAAAGATCATTTTGTTCTCTCTGAGTATTACATGTGGATATGGCAGAATTCGCAAGTGGTAGTTTTCTGCAAGTTCTTTCGTTAGATGCCGATTTGTCGCTATTCGAGCTGCCTCGAGAGAGTTATGCCGTATCTGAGCTTCTTTTAGAGCAACTAGTCTTGCCTTGAATTCGAACTCTGATGAAGGGTCTCCCATAGTGAATTTTGTGATTTTGGGAGGGGGGAAGCCTTTGACAAACTCTTTCCTCGTATAGGGCTGCCCCTTAACTTCCCTATAATTGCGTGCACGCATGGATATTCCCTCTCAGCTTACAAAGAGCGCGGTATTTAAACGATTTGTTGATGGCGAGTTTTTGATTAAGCTTATGAATCTTGGATCTATCTTCAAAATAAGGGAAACATGTGGGCTTTCCTAGACGGGTAAACGCTTGTTTTTGAACCATATCTTGGTCAGCTGGTCATAGTTTGGGAAAATGTCTTTAAGTATCCGAATATACATCTGCAGCTCCTCGTCCGTTAGGTATTGGAATTGGTATTCACCCGTATATGGCGAGGGTTCTCCTTCCCTTGAGATTAGTTCTATATGCATGAAGGGGTCTCCTCGTTTGATGGTTATGGGAATTCTATCATTGCTTAAGTTCACAAGTTCTAACGCGAGTCTTCCAACGAATCCGCTGTGAACCTTGGCAGCGTTCAAAAAGGACAATCCCATCCGACCATACTTGCTCTTGGCCGTCAGGTGGGCCACATAATCTGGCGGCGTAAAGACTATTTCGTGAGATATTAGGTTCTTATGTTCCAAATAGTGCAAAGTGGTTTCCTTTCTGACAGTTAAGACATAGCTGTCCCCGTCAAGCAGGTTATGGTCATATGGGTAGATGCACTTGTACTTCTCAATGAGTTCTATTAACTTGTCTTTGCCTAGGACTCCCACAAACCAGACCCCCGTTATCTCCTTAGCAATAAGGAATCTGACGTTAAATAGTTTTTCAACACAAGTTTTTTCCGTCTAACATGGCTTTCGTAAGGTCACTTCCGTTTTCTGAACAGTTTGGCACTTCCAATATCGCACTTACAGAAGCCCTGTCGGAAATTCTCTCGCACGTCAGATAATCGTTAGCACATTTTCTCTCCAAACCACTGTCTCCTTTTTGCTCCCATAAGAAAAGGAATATGTGAACAAGCCGACCAATAATACAGATCTTCGTTCGCATGCAGAACAGCAGCTTAGATGATGCCAATCTACTCTTTTAGCCATTGCGAAGTCAGCGTGATGCCTCAATGAGCACGACCTTTTCGAAAAAGGGCAAAACTTGCTTTGCAACAATTGCGGCCGTCAATCCCTTCTCCTGAAAACTTTGTACAGTCCCTGCAATGTCAGACAGAGTAGACTGCATCAAGAGAACCCGTCCGCTAGCTCTCAGATAGTTTGGCGCCTCTGAAATGAAACGATCAATGACCTGCCGACCAGTACTCCCTCCGGCCCAAGATCGGCTCAACCAGGACTCGTCTTCAAAAGGTTCTGATGGCAAATAAGGAGCGTTGAACATTATCAGATCAAAGGCTCTCCGTTTCGCGGCAAATGTGAACAAGTCCGCCTGCACCAAGAACATATTATCGCTAAGCCCATTTAGCCGAGCATTTTCCTTGGCACACGCAGCAGCATAAGGGTTTATGTCGACCGCTATAACCCTTGCCCCTTGTGCCGCAGCGATGATGCCCAAGATGCCGCATCCCGTGCCCATGTCAAGAACAGACAAACCTTCTTGCATCGTCAAGTTCTCTGCGAAGAGGAATGAGTCCTCAGCTGGCCTATACACGTCTTGGTGGACGATAAAGGTGTAGTCTTCGAAGAAGACTCTGCTAGTTTGCGAGAGCATTTGCTAACGCTCCGAAGTCTTCCGGTGCCAATTCTCTTACTCGCTTTTCGCTGAACGGTAGAGAATCGGCGAAACTCACAACATCTTCCTTTGAAATCATGTTTCTGACCCTTATGAATGCTTGGATGGCGTTTCTAACCTTTCTGTTTCGCTGTGTGAAGAGGTTTTGAGTTAGTTCTTTGAAGAGGCGTTCGTCTCTAAGGGTAAACGGTGGAGGTTTTTTCGGTCTTAGGAGCGTGATGACTGAATCTACTTCAGGCTGTGGGTAGAACATCCATCTGGGAACTTTGTCCTGAAGATCAGATTGACTATAGTAGTATGAGACAACAGATAACCATCCATATCTTTCACGTCCGATAGATGTCACGAGTCTGTCGGCAAACTCCTCTTGAAGGATCAGTACGGCAAGCTCGAAATCCCTGCTGAACAACCAGAGGAGCAGACGAGAAGAGATGTAATAAGGTGGGATCGACACAACCTTGTTGAATTGTTTCACAGGCACCTTCAATATGTCGCCCTCAACTAATTCCACGTTCGAAAGATCATCGAGCTGTTCACGAAGTATTCCTACGAGTCTATTATCGGATTCTACAGCCAGAACGCATCTGCATTTGGCAGCAAGGAATCGTGTTAAGAAACCCAGACCTGCACCGATATCTAACACCACATCGTTTTGGTTTAAAGCTGCATAGTCGACAACTCGATGAAGGATCGAGGCGTCGATCATGAAGTTCTGCCCTGAACGTCTCCGCGGAAAGATTCGACGTTCTCGGAGTAAAGACTTCGTTCTCTTCAGGAGACTCATTCTATCTGATGACCACAAGTTCTTGTCTAGCGGAATCTTGTGAATAACTGATATTTACTTTCGCCTGCCAACTCTTCTAGAATTCGCTTAGTGACCAACTTAACAGGACTTGGGATTTCCGTTCGTTGCTGCAGATCTTCGAAGCTTTCAAAAAGCTTTCTCTCCCTTTCATTAATGACCTGCCACATATACTTCTTCCCTATTCCAGGAATCAACTCCAGAGCATGCATTCTAGGCGTTACTGCTTGGGCTGTGTTGAAGAAGTTAACAAACCACTTTTCGCGGTTGAGCACTATTTTGTTGATAACCGTAGGAAGCTCTATCTTCGCTGTAGCAGTTAATTCATCATATCCTATTCGCCCAATAATATACGTAATTTCTTTTCGGGCTTCCTTTCCAACATAGATGCGTTCATTTGGCCTCATTACTATGCCTTCCTTGGCTAGGGCTTCTAGAAGTGTGAAAAAGGCTTCGCCTATAAGCTGAACAAGGGCTCCTGCTTTGTAGCTGGCCCTTCCAGTAGGGCGTAGTCCTGGTCGTCCATGGGGAAGAAAATCCAAGACGTAAGCGTGCTCTTCGTACCGCTTCTCCATCATTCTGGTCTCTACCCTAGGCCTTTCTACTCTTAATAATAACTAAACTACTATTTCGATTTTCGGTGCTCGTCTAGAAGACTAAGTATGGTTATCAGTCTTGAGACCTCAATGATTTTGCGGCCGCCGGAGAGGAAGACTTTCAGCTCTTCCACGCTTTTGGGCATGCAGTTGACTATTTGAACCGCTTCTTTCTCTTTCAGTCCCATATCTTCTACGAGTCTTTTCATCAGTTCCTCAGCTGTTTTAGCATCTACCTTAGAAAATTTTGAAGCATGATCCAAGGTGCGGCGTTGGAATTGGTCGAGGCTTTCCTCTTCCAAGGATTCCAGTAACTTCTTCACTTGGGCAATAGTAAGGTTCTTCTCAATAGTCTCCTCTTCTGTCAAGTTGATCAACTCATTTGGGGTTTTAGGTGTTCGGGTCTGACAATGATCACTTTAACGGTTTTTCCTTGAGTAACACTTACTAAGTAGCTGCGTCCACGCTTTTCGATAACAGTCCCAACTCTGCCATGGTAGCGCCTGTGAGGCATGCCCTTGTGGACGCTTGGTTCCAGCTTGATTATCACACTCTCTCCAAGCTTATATTCGCGGAGCAGTTTGCTCAACGTCATCTTGCCTTTTTCCTTTGGCTTCTTCTTCAGAAGATGACGTGTTCCAGATCTAAATCCTTTGGACTTTTTCACTTTTGCACCCTTCTAATTTACTGTGATCACATTCAAAACGTCAAGTTCTAGAGGCCATGCTTTGTTCCCAAGAATTTCTGAGATATTGGGTCTGGTTCTTCCTTCATCGCCCGTCACCAATTCCTTTACGTATAATCCTCCTTGACAGTGTATTCTCATCTCTGCTTTCCTTGGTGACAACGTCTTTACCTTAACCTCGTATATGTACCTTTCTCGTGTCAGGTTGGCCCGTCTGTGCAAGACTCGAGTCGGGGTCCTTTGACTTATCGTTATCTTCGTCAGCCTGCTTTCCAATAAAAGCATATCTTCAGGCGTAATCTGGTCCTCAAATTCCATTTGTACACGATATTCTTTTTCGGCAGACTCAGTTTTTTTCAGGACTCTTACAGCCTCTTTGTCAGCGAATCCCAAGTCCGAGACTTTCACTTTTCCCTCAGCACGAACATTTATGTCTTCTTGAAGTCTTCCGAAATCTAGAAATCGCCTCTTAGGTTCTTTAATCTCTATTACAAAAGGTCTGCCCTCACCCAGCATGAGAGCATCAATATCCTCCCTTCCCGAAGCATGAAATGACGCTTGAACGCTTCCGGTCACATCTAGAAAAGGCTGCCTTATTATCTCTTCAATTGATTCCGAATACATTTTCCCCGTCCCGCTGCATTCCCCACAGCCTTTTCCTCTACAGTGGGAACATAACCATCTTGACTGGGGTATGCCTCGAACTAGTTTTCTGTAACGCCCAGCCACATACAGTGGATTTACCTTGAGCCTAATCTCCTCAGTCATGGGATTAACAATTGCGACTATCTCAGGCTTCCTATGTTCAACGGCTTTTTCAGTGCCTTCGGCGATTTTCTTTCCGATTGTGCGACCAAACTCGTTTCGTATGTTTTCACCATGTTGTACTTCGAATTCAGCCTTGAACTCATCTTCGCGTTCTTCAACCTCAACAGGAAGCTTTACGCCTACTATGAAATTGCGGTGTTCATACTTCTCGAGCTTCTCCATGATTCTGTCGACAAGTCTATCCGTGGCTTTGAACCTATCTCCGCAGAGATAGCAGTATCTGGGCAAGGTGTCGCCTGACATATGCTTTTTGAGCTTATGCAACATCATTTTTCCCTGTTTGAAGAGCGCGTCTTTGGCCAAGATTCTTAGGACTTTTATGCCTTTTCTCTTTCCAGAAAGGAATTGTGCGTTGGCTTCAAGTACTAAAACCGTTTTTATCGCTCTTCCTCGTTCGTGATTTTCCAGACCGTGCCCAAGAAGGGCAAACTGCCTCCCCAGACAGTGGTCGCACAACGGATACTTCTCGAGCATCTTCAAGGCCTTTTCCAGCATGCTCATTTCGTTTCTTCCTTCAGTCAGAAAACCACGTCACCTGAGGCCTGAGAAGCCCTTTTTAAAGAAGGGCAGTTTCTTCTTTCTACGTAGAGTTTTCAACATTCGACGCATCATCGAATACTGTTTCAGGAGTTCCTTTACTTCCTTCTCTGCTGTCCCCGATCCGTTTGCCACGCGTCTTATTCTTGATGAATTGAGAATCTTAGGCTTTTCTCTCTCTTTTGGTGTCATAGACTGGATTATTACTCGCCACTTCTCTAGACGATCCTCAGCCATCTCCAGCTTGTCTTCAGGTATGTCATAAGACATCCCTGGAATCATCTTCAGAAGTTTCCGAAACGGTCCCATGCCTCTAACCGCATCGAATTGCTCATACATATCCATCAAAGTGAACTTGCCGCTCAGAATGGCCTTGGCTTTCTTTTCAGGAACTCTCATTTCCGCGTCTCGAACCTTATCGAGCAGCGTCTCCAAGTCGCCCATACCCAACAGTCTGCCCACAAAACGTGAGGGTGTGAAGGCTTCGATATCCTGTATCTTCTCTCCAGATCCAATGAACTTGATGGGCGCGCCAGTTGCGGCAACTGCTGAAAGGGCGCCACCGCCTCTGGCTGATCCGTCCAGTTTCGTTACGATGATAGAGCCTATGGGTGTCGCGTTGTTGAATGCTTCTGCCTGAACCATTGCTTGTTGCCCAATTGTTCCGTCGATTACTAAAACGATCTCGTCGGGTCCAATCTTCTTGTCAAGCGTCTTCATCTCCTTGATAAGCTTCTGCTCTTCTTTGTGGCGACCAGCTGTATCGATGATCACCAGATCACTGTTGCCGAAATGTTCCAGACCTTTACGGACTATTTTGACAGGATCATCAGTTCTTGTGTCTCCATACAGAGGTATACCGATTTTTCCAGCGAGTTGCTGGAGTTGGGCATAGGCGCCTGGGCGGTACGTGTCCGCACAGATCAAGGCAGGCTTGAAACCTCTTTTCTGGAAATATCTTGCAAGTTTGGCTGAGACCGTAGTCTTTCCCGAGCCTTGGATTCCGACCAGCATTATTACCTTCGTTTCCCCAGGTTCTATTGTAATTTTAGCTGTTCTTTCTCCCAAGAAGCGCGTTAACTCTTCATACACTACCTTTACAAGGTGTTCTCGCCTTGAGATGCCGGGGGGCACTTTTTCGCCTAGTGCTCGCGTTTCTATTCGCTTGGAGATATCAAGCACAAGCTCGAAGTTCACATCTGCTCTGAGTAAAGCTCTCTGTATGTCCCGCAGAAGCTCCTTCACAGTAGCCTCATCTACAACTGAAGCTCGGAAGACCTTTTTTAGAGCAGAACGAAGCGAAGAGCCCAATCGTTCCAGAGCCATGGGTCATCCAGACAGTAAGATATTTACCCCTTTAAATAGGTATTCGATCATATGTGGTTCCTTACCTTCTGGTGCCCGTAAGTTTTTTACACTATCAGGTTCTAGAGTTTCTAGGGATTAAATGTGAGCGAAGTTAAGATTCTAGAAAGAAAGGAGATTCCAGAAGGTGCCGTGATGCTCTTTGGCCTTCCGGATGTCGGCTTGGTAGGAGTCATAGCAGCTTCACATCTGGTTTCGGAACTTAAACTGGAAGAAGTAGCATACGTAGATTCTGAGCTTTTGCCGCCTCTGATCGTTTTGCATGAAGGATTGCCCCATTCACCAGTGAGAATTTTTGGAGACCACAACGTTCTTCTCGCCGTTTCTGAAACAGCCATACAGCTAGATACAGTGTATGCCATAATGCATGCCCTGGTGGATTGGGGAATAAGCAAGAACGTCAGAATGATGCTCTCGATGAGCGGCAATCCCGTCCAGGACAGGCAAGACATTGAGGAGCTTCAAGTATTCGCCACGGCATCAAATCCAGAGATGCTTCAGATGGTTCAAGACAAAGCTGTAAAGGTGTTGAAAGAAGGATATATGGTTGGCCCTCAAGCCATTATGATGCAGTACTGTGCAAACATAGGATTTCCAGCCATCACATTGCTTGCACAGTGTTTCTTCAACTATCCAGATCCAAAGGCAGCCGCAGCACTATTGGATGAACTAGCTAAGATCACACGGATAAGAGTAGATGTTTCAAAGCTTTTGGAGAAGGGGGAAGAGATTCGGTTAAGGGCTAGAGATGTAATGAGGAGAACCCAACAGGAAATGACGAAAATGAAGAAAACGCAAGAGTATGATATTCCGTTGTATGTTTCGTAGGAGAGGACAAATGTCGGAAAAGAAGAAACGTTCAATCTTCAGCGTCATCAATGAATACTTTGGAGATCTAGATGACTGGTTTGAAAGGTTCAGAGAAGAACTAATTGAGAAACCAAGCTGGAATCGAAGATCTTGCACGATGGAACCTCTCCGCAACATTGCTGTAACTTCTAAAGAAGTGGTCATCACTGTCGACTTGCCCTATGCAAATGAAAGCGAGATCCAAGTCAAACCCTTAGGGAAAGATACGGTTGATATATCGGCCAAGATGAGAAGGAAGATTCGATTTCACGATCTTGGGATAACGCATCTCAAGGGTGAATTTCAGACACTTCAATGCCAGACACGAATTCCAGTACCTGTGTGCATGGAAACAATTCGAGTACGCTTCAAGAGAGGGATTCTAGAGATTCGCTTGCCCAGGAAACACGAACATGAAATACCAGTTAAGTGATGACTAGTCGAAGCCTCAGCGCTGGGTTTTTACTATATCCTCACAAATCAGAAGGCTCTTTTAGCATCATCGGCTTCATGGCTTATTTCATGAAAAACATCAAAATAAGTCTTGATGAAAAGGTTTAACAATAACATATGCTAACTTCCCCAAATTGGTTGGCGGGTGAAGCATATGGTAGTAGAACGAGTATTACATTTTGCAATGTTCATCCTTCTATTGGTAGGTTTATGCGGAATAGGCGCTTGGGCAAGCTATACTTATCTGAGTGATAATTTGATACTGGCAGTAGCAGGAACAGCTCTAAGCTGGGGAGTTATACTTTCCATACTGTATCTAGGTTTTAGACAACTCAATTGGATATGGTGGGGCTAGACTCGATCCAACGCTGCAGCAACAATGATCGGAAAGACTATTGTTGCGTCAGCGATAACCGTCACAGTCTTTTCTCCAGATTTGACCTTACTCCAACTGATCGCTTCTTCTAGGTTTGCGCCGCTCAAACCACCCGGTTCTGGCCGGTCCATGGTTATTTGCACAGCGCAATTCACACCCTCGCGGAAGGTGTTGGCAAACAACGTATAGTGTTTGGGCCACCCACCGCCTAGAATAATAGCTGCTGTTTTCCTCGCGTCGAAGACGATATCGGTTATCTTCGCTGTATCCAGTAAAGGGTCTACCACAAGCTTTTCTTCTTGACTGAACAGCCACATCTGAAAACCTGCAATACAGTCTGCAAGATTCGGACAGAACACTGGAACACTTCTTTCGGCAGCCCTTGCCAATATGGAGCCTGAATCTTCTACTCTTTTTCCTATTTCATTCAAGAGCTCGTACGGTGCGATTTGCCGCCTTTTGTGCTCGGGTAGTGTTTTCAGGATCTTATTCAACCATTTCTCTAGGTTCTGAAAAGCTTTTTGGGAGACGTATATGTCACCTATGCGTCCAAACCCTTTCCTTCTGAGCTTCTCATCTTCAGCCATGAAACTCCCAATATAATGGTCGAAGCCTAAGGCTTCAACCATGTCATGCACCATATTTGCTCCAGTGGAGACGATAGCATTCACAAATTCTTGATCAACAAGATATGAAATTATATTTCTTAGCCCCGCGGGCACCATTGCGCCTGCAATGGAAAGAAATACCGTGTAGTCTGGGTCTGAGAACATTTCAGCAATCAGCTCAGCGGCTTTTCCCATCCTTCCGGCGCCTAGGACGCCAGCGTCTTGCATTTCCTTAACAAGCTCATCCACAGTGATCTTTCGATGCAGCCTCATCTGTTTGACTTTCCTCAACTGTTATCCCCCAATTCGACGATCAGATAGGAACTGTAAGACCTGTTCCCAACGACAAGAAGCCTTCAAGAAAAATCACGAAAGTAAGTCAGAGAGCGTTCAAAACTCAGCTTTATGTTTCACTTGGCTCTGATGATCTTTACTCTGCCAAGTATCAGCCAATATTCGACTTCTGTGCCCGAGGTAAGTGCTGATCTCAGTTTCTCGTCCTCTGGAAAAGGAGCATCCAGATACTCATAGGTTTCTAGATCCATTATCTGGACACCGGAAGGCGTAGTTGAGAAAATCTGTCCTGCCCTTTTATCGATCATCGGCACCTCTACAGAGGAGTCTACGGGTTTCACGAAGCTTCTTTTAGCCTTGTCAAAGATGCCTATTGCAACTATTCTCGCTTTAGCTGACCCATGTTTTCCTGGTTTCGATTTTGTTATTTCCACGATGCGGCAAGGCTCGCCATCTACGATGATGTAACGTCCCTCACGCAGGGTTCCAACATCAGCGGGTTTGCTCATACAACCACCTACTCGGAGTCTCCTTCAGTCACAGCAATTTTAAACAACACTCATATATAGATTAAGGTGTCGCTACTAGTCAGAAAGTGACAGGATGTTAAAAACCGCAGGTCTCGTTGCTCGCTTCGACGAAAAAGCAGCTATAGAACTCGTACAGGACCTAGCTAGATATCTGAAAGATAAAGGATTGAAGGTGTACATAGAAGACACATTAGCGAAGAAAATAGACACTGACGAAAACTGTGTCCCTTTGAGTCGCATGAAGACTGGTCTTGTGATAACCATCGGTGGAGATGGAACAATTCTAAGGACCTGCGTCTCAATTCCCAAGCCTGAACCACCTTTGCTGGCCATAAATATAGGTGTTCGAGGTTTTTTGACTGAAGTGGAACCGGAACACGCATTTGAAGCTGTCGACAAGTGTCTAAACGACGACTTCAATCTAGAAAAATGCATGAAACTGGCTATCACCTCACAAGACATACGATTCCCAGACGCTTTGAACGAGGTTCTAATCACAGCTGATGAACCAGCGAAGCTGCTCTACACGCGAATCAAAAAAGATAGAGACAGAATTCTCAACTGTCAAGCGGACGGACTAATGGTGGCAACGCAGACGGGCTCTACAGGTTATTCCCTCTCAGCTGGAGGACCTGTCCTAGACCCGAATGTTGATGCTTTTGTTTTGACGCCTGTATGTGCTCTGACCGTCTTTCGTTCGATTGTTTTTCCGGCAGACTCGAGCCTTACGGTTGAAGTTCTCAGACCAAGAAAAGTTCTAGTAGTGATTGATGGGCAATACCGCAAACTCTTAGATTCTGACCGTGCAAGCATAACAATCACACGTTCTACAAATGTAACGTCATTTGTAAGGTTTAGAGAGAACTTCTATCGTCGATTACGAGATAGGTTACTCTTCAAAGGACTGAGAGGCGAAATCTAACGGGCAACTCTGAAAAAAGAGTGATAATCCTAGATACATCAGCTTTTGTGGCTGGTTTTGACCCATTCTCTAGTAAGGAAGAACTATTTACTGTTGCTGCCGTCAAGAAGGAAATTCTGGAAGACTCTACGGCATGGGTCAGATTTGAGACAGCAGCCGACACTGGTAGACTAAAGGTGAGGACCCCAGAAGAAGACTTCGTCTGCAAGGTTAAAAAGTCAGCAACTCTCGTCGGAGATTCATTCTTTCTGTCAAATGTAGATCAGCAAGTCCTTGCCTTGGCCCTCCAACTTAAGACACAAGGTTTTTCGCCATTGATAGCGACGGATGACTACTCCATACAGAATGTTGCTGACCAGATGGACGTAGAATTTGCTTCGCTGGCTACGTTTGGCATCCGCTTCCGTCTTCAATGGAAAAGGTACTGCCCAGCATGCCACAAGAGGTATCCAGCAAACTATGGATCCAACAAATGCAGCGTATGTGATACCGAATTGAAAAGGAAACCATTGAAGAGAAAACTGCTCGACCGATAAAAGTGGCCAAAACTAATAGCTGAAGCTTTTCATTAAATGAAGAAGTGGCAACGCATGAGTGTGATTGAAAGAAGAACTAGATATTTCGAAACGGCAGGCAAACACAACACCGATACTCTCCTAAAGATCGTGAAAGATTACATCGAGAAGGAAAATATATTGGACGTCGTAGTTGCTTCTACTACCGGGGAAACCGGTGTAAAAGCATCCAAAGTCTTCAAAGAATGCAATGTTGTTATAGTCACACATCACTTCGGCTTTCGTGAACCAGGCAAGATCGAGCTTACTGACAAATGCAGAACAGAAATTCTGGCCAATGGCGCGAAAATCTTCACAGGCACCCATGCCCTAAGCAGTGTAGAAAGGGCTATACGTAAGAATTTTGGCTCAATCCAACCATTAGAGATAATCGCCAACACTCTGAGACTGTTTGGAGAAGGTGTAAAGGTGTGTGTGGAGATCGCTTTGATGGCTGTGGACGCAGGACTAGTCGCAGCAGACAGAGACTTGGTAACAGTGGCAGGAACGGGCAAGGGTGCCGATACAGCTCTTCGCATACGACCAGCAAATACCAGGACGTTCTTCGATCTGAAAATAAAGGAAGTCATCGCAAAACCACAAGCCTTCTAGAGCTGTAATAGAATCGCCTCATTCAGAGATGCGGGTCTTTCCAAACGCAGCGCTTAAAATCTTAAGTGATAGAGTACCGAAGAAAAATGGAAGTCGACGAGAAAAGCGCGGGCGACGAGAAGGATATCTGCTTGTTAGTGCTGATGATGATATTGTTTCGCCCCTTATTCTGCGCGCGCGTTATCATTGTTTTGAACCTCGATCATATGTATCTTGCTTCGAAATGTTCAGTATATGACCTAAAATCCAGATCAGATTCTTACTCGAGCCCTCTTGGAAGCTTGATAGATTTCTTAATTGCGTGTCAAAACGCGGCTATGCTTCATCATTGTCACGCTTACTGAAATAGATTATATCACCATGTTCCGTATAGCCACATTCTTTAAACAATTCCTTTGAAGCTACGTTAAAGTCCTCGACTAGTGCACAGAAGATATTAATTCCCCGTTTTCTCAGCTTTTTCTCTGATTCTGCAATTAAGGCCTTGGCGATTCCTTTATGTCTATGTTCTGGATGCACAGACAGACGGTTGATCCAACCTTTTCGCTGGTCACAGCTTATAATTACGACACCTACAAGCTCGTCGCCTTCAAAGGCTCCCAAAAAAAATTCGGAGTCCTTACTCATCTGCACTTCAATTGCTTCTGCGCTATCTCTCCCTTTACATTTGAATGGTAACTTCGCCTTTTTCCAGAGTCCCACAATGCGCTTGTAATCGTCTATCGTCAGCTGTCTGATTTCCACTGCAGACACGCTGGCAGATCTAGTTCTGCTTCGCCACTTGTCTTGTTACGTCTCCGACTATCTCAAGTGCCGAATCCACAAGATCGGTTGATATGTTGAGTGGAGGCGCCACTCTGATTGTGGAGACCCCGCATGTGATTATGGCAACTCCTCGTCGCCAAGATCTTGTCATGATCTCCATGGCTTTCTTAGGCGCTGGTTTCTTGGTATCTTTATCTTCTACGATTTCAACACCTATCATCAATCCTTTGCCTCTTACATCACCCATGATTTCGTTTTGATCTCTCAACTCTTCAAGCCTCTTCATGATGTAGATGCCTTGCTTGTTCGCGTTCTCCAGAAGATGTTCTTCATTTATGATATCGATAACCTCGCTAGCTGCTACACACGAGATGGGGTTGCCTCCGAAAGTGCTGGCGTGAGAACCGCCCACCCAATCCATAACCTTGGACTTGGCGACTGTCGCCCCTAAAGGTAGCCCAGAGGCCAATGCCTTTGCACAACACAAAATGTCCGGTTCAACGTTCCAGTGTTCAATAGCGAACCATTTTCCTGTTCTACCCATACCTGACTGCACTTCATCATCTATAAGTAGCAAACCATGTTTATCGGCTAGCCTCTTTAGACGTTGGAAATATCCTGGGGGTGGAACGACATATCCACCTTCTCCTTGGATAGGTTCAAAGAGTAAGGCAGCCACATTTTCAGGGGGCACGTACTTCTGTAGGATAAATTCATCGATGAAGTCTACACACCAGTAATGACAGTCGGGATAGGTCGACTTGAATGGACATCTGTAACAATAGGGGTATGGAGTGTGAATGACTCCGGGCATCAATGGGAAGAAGTACCGCCGCTGTGTTGGTTTGCTTGCTGTAAAG
Source organism: uncultured Candidatus Bathyarchaeia archaeon (assembly GCA_964347765.1). Taxonomy (GTDB): domain Archaea; phylum Thermoproteota; class Bathyarchaeia; order Bathyarchaeales; family Bathycorpusculaceae; genus CAYGAG01. Next base: position 3,266 of record CAYGAG010000011.1, on the reverse strand, counting down.
GAAAGAGCTCCAACTGTCCGCCCATGAAAAGCACCGATGAATGCAATAAACTGTTGTTTACGGGTGTGCCATTTGGCGACTTTGACAGCCGCCTCAATAGACTCTGCTCCGCTGTTGCCGAAATAGACCTTCTTATCGAAGTTTCCAGGCGAGATTTCGACAAGCTTCTCTGCAAGATTAACCACTTCAGAGTAATAGAAGTCCGTGTTTGAATAGTGCAAGAACCGATTGCACTGATTTTTTATGGCTGCAACGACTCTAGGGTGATTGTGGCCAACGTTTAAGCATACTAGGCCGGAATTGAGGTCAATATATTCGTTTCCGTCTACATCTTTTACTATTGAGCCTTTCCCAGACTGAACCACAAGTGGGTAGAAGCGCACGTAAGAAGGTGAGATTAGGTTCTCATCCTTCTTGACAAGTTCTCTGGCTATAGGTCCAGGTGGAGTAACAACTATTTTCGGATAAACGCTCATCCAATCCCACCGTTGAGACTATCGATTAGAAGAGACGATTTTATATAGCTATCTGAACCCTTGCATCAGAAACTACGTAGGTTTGCCTTTTTGGTATACTATGAATCTTCCTGTTGCGACAGGTTCTACTTCAATAAAGTACAATGCTTAGGGCTTGGATATTGTTAACTCGATTGTTGAAACATTTCTGGTTTCTCCCTCGACTCTTGCAACCTGCTCTGTGCCTATAGAGATGCTTTGCACTTGCGCATCTTTCACGAAGACTCGCCTCAGCAGCTCCGCCGTGTCCACTGCTCTGCTGATCGCCCTTCCCCTAGCCTTTAAGACCACTTTTTTAACGCCCGAGTTGAAAAAAGTTAGGCAGGCAACTACATAGTTCATTACTGGTTTACTTCCAATGTACACGGTATTCCTGTCAACCTCCTTTCTCTCAGGAGCTCTTTTTGGTCTCTTTTCTGGCGCTTCTTTGGTAGGTTTCTCTGCCTGTTCTCGCTTTGTTTCGCCCTCTGGCATATCAATTCCTCATTAACATAAGTCGACTTACGAGATTGTGTGAAGTAAATTGTATGAGGAATCTCAACACTCTTATGTCTTTCCGTTTTGCGCTAGCTAATACACACTGCAGTTTGCGTGTTTGACATATCTTTTCCAGTCTTCATCTATCCAGCCTTGAATCCTCTCAACATCTTCTTCTGACAATGTGCGGAATCTGCCTTGCATAGACAAGTATTCCTCAACTGACTTCCGTCTTTTCTTATCGATCAACTTGTCGCTTGGCGGATTCAGTTTGAATTCACCGTTCTCAATCTCGAACAATGCCCATACTCCAGCCTGCACTGCAAGCCGGCCTATCTCAACAGTCTTGCTTGCATCATAACGCCATCCTGTGGAACACGGGGTCAGCACATGAAAGAATCGGGTACCTTCAATCTCCTTGGCCTTTCTAAGCTTTCTTATGAAGTCTATTGGATAGGATGGGCAAGCAGTTGCCACATAAGGCACTCTGTGGGCCGCCATGATGAAAGCCATATCTTTCTTACGCTCTCTTTTGCCTGTCGGAGTTGTGGTTGTCCATGCACCATAAGGAGTAGCCCCGCTTCTCTGTACTCCTGTGTTCCCGTATGCTTCGTTATCATAGCAAATGTAGATGAAGTCTGTACCTCTTTCAGCCGCCCCAGACAAAGCTTGGATGCCGATGTCAAAGGTTCCACCATCACCAGCCCAGCCTATAACCGTAACCTCCCCAACACCTCGCCTGCGTAACGCTGCAACTACACCGGACGCAGTCGCTGCTGTTGCCTCAAATATCACGTTTTGAACAGGCACTTCGAAAGATGTGTATGGAAACGGTCCTGGAATAACTGAAGAGCAACAGGCTGGAACAACCAAGATTACCTTGTTTCCCAAAGCCTTAAAGAGCAACCGCAAGGCAATAGTTGCACCACAACCAGCACAAGCGATATGACCTTTAAGTAGATACTCCTCCGTTGAGAGTTCTTTCACCGAAACCATCATTATCACTCCTTCAAATCGACCCAAACACTTTCCTTTTCAACTCTACCTGCGTGTAGCCATTGCCATGATTTCCTGACGATTCTTTCGATCGTCTCCGCAGTCACGTCTCTCCCACCCAAGCCTGCGATAAAGCTTGAGATCAAAGGTCGGTCTTTCTGGCGGTAGAGCGACGCCTTGATTTCCTCAGCTAGAAAACCACCCATCCCGAAGGATATGGCACGGTCGATTATCACAAGCATCTGCACGCGCCCAGCCAGCTTTCTGATCTCTTCTTTTGGGAATGGACGGAAAACCCGAATTCTAGCAGTACCGACGTTTAGGCCTTCCTTGCGCAGATTGTCCACTGCCAGTTTGGCTTCGCTCGCTATTGTGCCCATAGCCAACAATATGAGATCTGCGTCTTCACACCTGTATTTCTCAATTAGTCCTCCATGTTGGAGACCAAAGTACTTGCCATATTCTTCGTCGATCTTTGGAATGAGTTGTTTGGCGTTCTCCATGGCTTCTTGCATCATGCAACGAAGCTCCATATACCAATCCGGCGTAACTATATTCCCGTGAGAGAGCGGATTGTTGACGTCCAAGAACCATTTAGGTTTGTAAGGTGGAAGAAAATCATCAATCGCATCTTGGTTTGGAATTTCTATAGGCATATATGTGTGTGACAGAATGAAGGCTTCAAGGCAGACCATAGCTGGCAATAGGACCCGTTCATTCTCACAAAGCTTATAGGCTTGAATGATGGTGTCAAACACTTCTTGGTTGTCAGCACAATAAAACTGAATCCATCCAGTATCCCGTTGGGACAAAGAATCAGTATAATCGGCCCATATATTCCAGCCAGGCCCCAACGATCGGTTAACTACCGGCATCACTATTGGCAGTCGTGAACCAGACGCCCAATGTAAAGGTTCATGCATAAGCACCAAACCGTGAGCCGCGGTCGCTGTAAACGTTCTGACTCCAGCTGCTGCGGCCCCGATGCAGGCCGCCATGGCGCTATGCTCAGATTCCACACGAATGTATTCAGCGTCCAACTCTCCGCCTTCAACCAACTCAGCTATTCTTTCCACGATTGATGTTTGAGGCGTTATCGGATATGCAGCAATTACTTGTACCCTCGCAGCTTTTGCTGCATATGCGGCAATATGATTTGCCGTATCAATTATCGTCTTTGCCATCCTACTCTTCCTCCCGGTGCATACGTATGGCCTTGACGGGACACTCGTTAGCACATACACCACAACCTTTACAGTAGTCATAATCTATTTCCGG
>CAYGAG010000010.1:21004-49196 GCA_964347765.1 uncultured Candidatus Bathyarchaeia archaeon | reverse complement strand
TAAGAGGCTATGTTGAAAAATTGATAACGCTACCAAATGTCTACGGTCATGAATGGGCTGGTGAGGTTGCAGAAGTAGGGGAAGGCTTGGAATGGCCGAAGAAGGGAATGCGAGTTCGTGCAGGAAATAGTGCCCCCTGCCTGCACTGCCCTATGTGTCAGAAAGGCAACTACAATCTTTGCGAAAACATGATCTGGCTGTGGGGAGCGTACGCAGAATACATTAAGGTTCCAGCCCAGACAGTCCTGGTCAACATGCAGGAGATCCCGCGAAATGTTTCCTATGAAGAAGCTGCGATCACAGAGCCCCTAGCATGCGTGTTACACGGTTCTGAAAAGACAGAGTTAGGACTAGGAGACACTGTAGCCATAATGGGAGCTGGACCTATCGGCTTGCTCCATTTGATGATGGCCAGAAAGAAAGGGGCTGGAAAGACCATCTGCATAGATCTTGTCGAGGAAAGACTGGACTTTGCCAAGAGACTGGGCGCAGATGAAACGATCAATGCTCAAAAAGAAGATGTGGAACAAAGCCTTCATGCGTTGACAGGTGGTTATGGGGCAGATGTTGTGATCGAGGCTGTTGGATTAAGGGAGACTTGGGAGCAAGCCCTTAAACTTGTCAGCAAAGGTGGAAGAGTTTTGGAATTTGGCGGATGCCCACCAGGAACAGAGATTAAAGTCGACACTGAACTACTCCATTATGATGAGGTGGAGGTCTGTGGCGCTTTTCACGCAACACCTCTGCATTTCAGGAAAGCAATAAACCTCATAGCTTCGAGAACAATTGATGTGAAAACTTTGGTGACCAGAGAAATGAGATTGGACCAAATCCTAGAGGCTTTTCAAGCACTCTCCACAGCAAGAAACGAGATAAAGATAGCGATCATTCCCTAGTTCTCTCCGCGGTATAAAACCATTATATTTCCTGGATGCAGGCTGCACAGCCAGTTCTATAATTGGTCTAGCTGTTTCAGGTTTGCTTCTTTCTCCGCGAACTCCTCTCTTTCTGTTTCTGTCGTGGGTTGGAATATTAACTCACAATATTCATCACGTCAGGAATAGCGCTCACGTGGACAATCTTCTCATTTGAATTTCCGCGCATGCTTTTTGCCACATCCAAGTAACAGTAAAACCGGCCAACAGCGTTTTCTCCCCTCGTCTTCCATTCATCTGCAAGCACGCAGCCATGAATTCTTGCTCTGTTTTCGCCATTTTCATCTGCCCATTCCATATTCTTGTGCACACTGTATGCTGGCCAATCCGCTTCGCCTTGCCTTGTTTTTTCTCCAATACGAATACTGAAATCCTTGATTGCCTTCAAAACCAACTTCCTTCCCTTTTCTTTGCCTAGTTCTTCTAAAAGGTCGTGGCATAGGGTAGGTGCAGGAGAGGTAACATTCGGACTACCTTCTCAATCTGCTCTTTAGCATCTTCAAGAGCAACAGTGTTTCTGTCTGAGGCGGGCATTTCTGACTTTCACATCCTTGTCTACTGGCTTCGGCCTTTGATATAGACATCCTGTATTCTCGGTCTGATCTATGGTCTAGACCCGACAAGCGGAATATCGAGGATTGGTGGATCGTTGAGACGCCAAAAGCCTTAAAACGTTATTTCCATGAATCGATAGGGCAGAGTGAAGATATATGGTCTACTGCGTCAAATGCGGCACTCAGAATCTCGATGAAGCTGAGCATTATACCGAATGCAGGGTGCTCCTTTATCCTGAAGGAGAGTCTGGACATTATCTGCAAGCACATTACGGAAGGACAAGGGATGAATGTTTTGGGATTCCAGGAGGAGGCATGTTTGTTCGATTGGCTATCGGTTTCATTGTCCTATTGTTCGGCTCCATATGGTTTCTGCAACAAGCAGAACTTATCCCAGAAACTGTAGAGATATGGCCGTTTGTAGTTATCATATTCGGAGTGTTTCTGATTCTGGGCGCCGTCTACGGCCTTCGAAGCAGGTACTAGTTCATCAATAGATCTCACACGGAGATTTACAGTTGCGACAGATTTTATTGTGATCTGATTGAGAAAGCAATATTCTTGTCAGAATCCAGAAAACAATCAGGACGATCACGAATAAACTGGCAAATGGGCTCTGGGTTTGCTCGCAGACGCCGATCAATACTAGAAAGGCTCCTATGACGAATATTGCGTTTAGAGCTAATCGAAGAAGACCTTTGAATTTCATTTGGATAAAGCCAACAGCTACGCCTAGGGCTCCTATAAAGACAGCTGGAAGACTTGTTTCGCTGATATTCCATCCCAAAAAGAAGTAAAAGATAGTTCCGGCAAGTGAGATTAGGGCTCCTAGAGATAGGCCAACGCATGCAGCGCACAGTACATAGTTGTCTATCCGTATGACGTGGGCTGAGAACCCTTCACAGTCAGGGTGATGTCCCTTTATAGAGACTGCGCTTGTGTCTGCAACAGCTTTTTTTGCATTCTTCTTGACAAAGTGGAATCCTCTTGAGCAATGTCTTGGAAGAAGAGCAGCAAGAAGGCCGAATACGCAGATAAGACTGAAAAAAGTGCCGATCATAGGTTTCATCGGAAATGAGCTTTCGTATCCGTTTGGCATTCGTAACACCAGCATCAATGTTGTTAATAGTCCGAACAAAGAGACAGTGATATGAAACAAAAGAATGAAATTCGGTTGTGCTCTATGAGACATATAGCATCGTCCGCCTCTTTTACGAATCTTGTAAAGCTGCTTGTTCTCTGATAAATACTCTGTGTCTTAGAATCTGCTGTAAAGAGTCTTGATTGACAATAAATATAAATACGTGAAAGCTAACCGTAGATGGGAAAGACTAGAACTGGGTGAAGAGTAGTTTGGTCTACTGCACAAAGTGTGGACATCAGAATGAGGACGGTGTCGAGTTTTGTGTGAAGTGCGGAGCATCTTTGAAGGTGTCTCGACCTGAAAAGAGATATCGATCTAGTGACGGATGCTTTGGGCCGAGATCTGAAGATGAATGTTTCGGACTGCCTCACGGCGGTCTGATCGCAGGCATCATCTTTGGCTTGTTCATAATCGTCATCGGTATATCCATACTTCTACAGGTGGACGTATGGAGATGGTTAGGCCCCACTCTCATAATAATTCTCGGCTTGCTTATAGTCCTAGGGGTTCTCTATAGAAGACGTTGGCTGTAAACAGCAATCATTTTTCCTTGAAGTCTGCATGATGAATTCAAACACTAAGCCAGTTTCTTGCTCATTTCTGTTCAGCAAAAGGATTTAAATGCTGACTTTGACGTTAAGGTTTTGTTATTGTAGAGGAAAAATCGCATGGTTAAGTATGTTTTTGTCACCGGCGGCGTCCTAAGTTCTGTTGGGAAAGGTATTATCACGTCTTCCATCGGAAAGATGATGCAGCGTCGGGACCTCAGAGTCACGGCCATAAAGATCGATCCTTATGTGAACGTGGACGCGGGAACTATGAATCCTTACATGCATGGTGAGGTTTATGTTACCGATGATGGGGGCGAGACTGACCTGGACTTAGGGTGGTATGAACGTTTCTTAGACTTGAACCTGAAAAAGGAGAATAACATTACTACTGGACTAGTCTATCAAGCAGTCATAGAAAAGGAGAGGAAAGGAGACTTTCTGGGGAGATGCGTCCAGATTGTCCCACATGTTACTGATGATATCAAGCGTCGTATACGTACTGTTGCCAAGCACGCTGACGTCGACATAGTCTTGACTGAAATCGGAGGGACGGTCGGAGACATAGAAGGCTTGCCTTTTCTTGAAGCCATCAGACAAATGCGGCTGGAAGAAGGTTTCCAGAACCTTTTGTATGTGCACGTGGCGTTGGTTCCTATACTAGATGTCACGAGTGAGATGAAGACTAAACCGCTCCAGCACAGCGTTAACGAATTGAGGAGGATAGGCATTCAACCTGACATCATAGTGGCTAGATGCCAAAAGATGATTGACTCAGAGGCTTTGAGAAAAATAGCCTTGTTTGGAACTATACCTGAGAACGCTGTCTTCTGCTCTTACAACGTGGAATCCATTTACCAAGTTCCCCTAATTCTAGACAAGCAAGGGATGGGTGCGTTCATATGCGAGAGATTAGGATTCGAGAAAGGGGAACCCGACTATGGAGGGTGGAGGGGATTTGTAGATGCTATACTGAATCCTGAACATGAGATTAAAATCGCGTTAGTCGGCAAGTATGCTGGGTTAGAGGACAGTTATGTGAGTATGAAAGAAGCCTTTCGAATAGCAGGCGCAGTTTGCAGAACCAAAGTGGCCCTTAACTATATAGAGGCTGAAAGGTTTGAAAGAAAGCCTGAAGAAATAAAGATCCTTGAGAAGTTTGATGGCATATTCGTCCCGTATGGTTTTGGCCCGAGAGGCACCGAAGGGAAGATAAAAGCGATCAAGTTTGCCCGAGAAAATGATATACCCTTTTTGGGGATATGCTATGGTTTCCAGTTGGCGGTTATCGAGTTTGCACGTCACGTCTGTGACTTGAGAAGTGCAAATAGCATAGAGATCGATCAGGACACCCCCCAATCAGTTATTGACTTAATGCCAGAGCAAAGAGGAATAGAATACATGGGTGCCACCATGCGGTTAGGAGCGCACGAAGTTATGCTGCAACCTAATACTCTGGCAGAGTCACTTTATGGACGTCTTAAAATCGTTGAACGCCATCGACACAGATTTGAGGTGAATCTTGACTATCTGGATGAATTTGAAAAGCACGGTTTGGTGTTTTCAGGAAAAAGCGCTGACGAACGACGAATGGAGATCTTAGAATTGCCGAATCGATTCTGCTTCTTCGCGTCTCAATTTCATGGAGAGTTCAAAAGCCGCCCTGGAAAACCGGATCCAGAATACTACGGTCTGGTCAAAGCATGTTTAGACAAGAAGATGAACAAGTCCAAGCCTCAGTTCTGATTTGGTGTTTCATGGTTTTCAGGAAGTTTAGACTTGGTCTGGAGATATCATTGAGAAAATCGAATGAATTGAAGAACCTGGATAATTTCATTAATTACTTAAAACCAAGAAAAGCTCAGAAGACGCTTCACTCCGATTATAAGTATTGTGATCAGACCCTATAAAGCTAACGTCTACTCACTATAAACTTAGAGCGCGCGATATACCGACTGTCCAAATACACATGTAACACGTTAAGATCAATTCGGCGGTTTTTTGCACGCACAAGGTTACCGTAAACGAAGGCTAGAAAGGATCGTGGTTTAGATGTGGTCTACGTATGTAGATTTCTGTATGTATATTCTAGGGGGTTCGCCCAATTTTCCTTGAACTCCTCGAAGACTCCTATGCCCTTTTGGGTATTTCGTAGACGGTTTTGCTGCTTCGTCTTTCCTAGGTGATAATTCCGTTTCTAGACAACATGCCAAGCTGGTGGTAGATGGTGCTTGGGCTTACCCTAAACCCAAATTTCCTCAAATGGGCAAATACCAGTACGCTACTTATATTAGGGTAAACCGAATGATAGTCAGAAACAAGAAGAGTGGCGGTGTGCAACAATGACGAGTTATAGGGCATTTCTTATCTTTTGTTTTTGCGTCTTTGCATTGTCCATTTCAATTCCACCTGCATTAGCTCATGCTCCTTTAGAGATAGGTGATAATGAAAGTATAGAGACAGCCACTTTCATACCGGACCCAACAAAGTCTTGGGCAATATATGCTGAACTGCATGAAGGCGGAGAAGCCCAATACTACCGTTTCAACATAACTACTGGAAAAAGAATACACATCATGCTATTCAAATCCATGCGTCCTGAAGAGTCTGACTTCTTGCCAGGATTCGTCCTTATGGGTCCAAGCTTGAGCGACCAAGGCACTGTTCCGGATTACGTAGAGAGACCCGCAGGGATAAACGCGTCTGTGTTCGAAGGAGATCAACCTGCGCAGGGCACCTATGAACCCTTCTCTCCAGGCACTTTCTACTCTCTAGGCGAGGTAGAAATCGATGCACCTAGCTCAGGAACCTACTATGTGGCAGTTTACGAACAGAACATAGGCGGTCATTACGGCCTCGCAATAGGCGACGTTGAAACCTATGGCATAGATGAATGGATCCTAATTCCCCTCAGTCTACTAGGAGTATACCAGTGGGAAGGCCAAAGCCTCGCAATGGTGCTTGCGCCAATGATAGCCACAGTCGCAGCTGGAGCAGTGCTAGTCGGATGGCAACTGAAGAAACGAGAAGCTCTTGGAAAAGTAACGATTTGGACTGGAGTCTTGGCAGGTCTTCTCTTCATAGGATCGGGAGTCCTCATCTTGTTCCAAATGATCTACTCCATCATGCAAACAACGTTTGGCTCAGAAGTTGTAATTACGCTTGTGTTCGCTTTAATCCCGATCGCCCTCGGACTGGCGACTATCCTTCTGTCATTTAGAGACCCCGAGCAACTGAGTGCGAAGAAGCAAATCTCTTTTATCATTCTAGGAGTTGTAGCTCTGTTCATGTGGGCTGGGCTCTTCCTCGGTCCTACATTGGCTATCATTACAGGCATCATGCTCCTTTTCGCGAAGAAGAGATAATTTGACAAGGTCAGTTCACGCGTGCACACAACCATATAGAAAAGAGAAAATGGGCGATATCTCCAGTATAAGAGGGTTCAAATCCTGCACCCCGCGCCCTGTAACAACATACACAGTTTAGAAAGCTGAAGAAGTTAGCAGAACGAGGAATAGTCAGAAGACTTAGGTACTCAGAATACCTCTGGAACAATAGGTCATTCATTCAGTCAGGACTTGACGTTAGTTTAGTGAACGAGGGTTGTAGAGTTGCACGTTAGGACGGTTGCAGCGATTATAATGTGGTTCACCGTAGTATTGCTCATGCTAAACAGGTTCCTTTTGAAGTCAGGATGGATATGGTTGATATCAGTCGCTCTGGCGATAGTGGCATTCATGATCTATTTCGCACCTCGACTCAGAAAGTGACACGCGTTCAGACGGATATAAATCTCAGATCTCAACCTTGCACATGCTCTAGCAAGCGATTACAGGCTGAATGCCTTAGAAACATAGTTGTCATATTTGACCTCAATCAACGGTTGATCTTTCAAGATAATCTTTTGTCTCTTCGACTATCAGGTCCTTTCTTCCGATCTTTCAGCTCAAAGCCTCCTTCAAAGAAGGCGAACAAATTCCTCTATATTCTTCAAGAACCCACAGAGAGAGATGTGCGCACATACAATCGTTCAGTTTAGTGTATCGAATTATATTGTATTATGACCGATTCGCGCGCCACCCTAATCTAGAATCTAACTTTTCCTTTCTTAGAGGTTTTCCTTCGAGGTCTTCCTGTCCACTCATATTTGCAGACCTTGCATTTTTTCAGATTTCCCGTCATCTTAATGTTTTTGCTTCCACATTGAGGGCATCGTTCTTTCCTACCCATTAATTCATCCGCTCCATTAGTCGGATACTATCTTTTCTTATCAACTGCTAATTATTGTTTCCATCATTCGCTATTCTGTCTCTACTAATGAGGGCAATATTGCAGGTAGTCATAACCTACAAGTAGTACCATCCACTCTAACTGCTTACTGGCCGGCTAGGTCTCAATACTAAAGGTTAAGGATAGCATAGGTTCATTATATGTGGTTGACGATAGCCGAGTGTCAGAACAATTCTTGGTGAAATTTCCACAAGACGTTCAGTGTAGGAATTTACTTGCCAGCATTATAATTGATAAGAGGCTATAGGTCTGGGTAACAAGCATTATCCATTTCGGATTTTCTGCAGAGAAGCTTGTGATTTTCTGAGCAGTTGCTTCCGGGTCAGAACGCTCGTATTCCTTGGATAACATGTAGAGCTTCTTGAATTTTCGGAGCACAATGCCGTCTGCTACAGCGATTGCAAGCAATGACAAACTCAACACAGGGTAGTGTCTATAGATGAGAGTGACAAAAAACGCTATCGCGATGAGTGTACCTCCCAAGCCTAGAAGTATGATGCCGAGGAGCGAAGCCTTGGCGAGACCCAAGCGCACTGTCATTGTTTCGATGCCCATGGCTTTGTCCCCGAAATAGTCTCTTGTTTCAGTTGGGATTATTACCCCATACACTGTTGAAGCTAATCCAGCGAGAGCAAGTAGGAAGAGAGGATTAAGCTCGGATGTGAAACTAAAGTACGCAAATAGAATTGGGAAAACAGCAAGTACGAGGATCAGTGCCACCGGCGCCAGCCAGGACCTGGATTTTATTCTCAGTGGCGGAGCAGAGTAGAGACAGCCTAAGGAGATTCCAACAACCCACAGAAGAAGTAAAGCAGGTTTTGCCTTCACAAACATGAACAGCACAACTAGAGCCAGTGTGACCGTAAACTCGACGATCAAGACCAGCTTGAGCCGATTGTGCCCAAAGCTTTCTAATGCTTGAACGAGTTCTCTTTTGCGATCATCTTTCGAGTCCAGCTCATGGTCAGAAATCGTGTTGGCTTGTGCTCCTATGGCTGAGCTGAGATTTATTATTGTAAACGAGAGTACTACCAAAAAGACCAGCTCTGAGAGACTCATGGGTGGACTAGCGCCCCATGCAAGTCCCATAATGAGCGAGCCTAGATTGGGCAAGAGAAACTCCGCCCTGGAAATGATTGAAAGCTGTCTTACTGTCTTCGACATACCTAAATAGACCTCTGCAGAAAAGAGATGGTCTCCTAGTTAAACGCTTTGACAACTACACGAAGAAGTGAAGCTTATAGGAGAATGTCTCTCCCAGCAAGCAAAGTCGTAAGAGTGTACACTCTTGAATCTGAGAAAGCTGCCGAAAAAGAATGTAAGCAACCAGGACAAGTAGCATCGGCATAGACCAGGTTCTCTCTCTATATTTAAAACGCTTAGTTGCCGCATTTCTCTTTCAGCTCAATAATGTAGTCTTCAGTTTTGTTATACAGAAAGTATGGGTTATCGTCATACGCATCAGCATCAAAATGAGGCTCTATTGCTGTCCTTTCTGGATATTCATTCCATGAGCAGATAGTCACAACATCAACAACATCATTTACAGCATAATCAATAGCTTTCTTCCATTTTTCATCATAGACTCCTGCACTATAGTCTTTGTCAATCACATGACCTGGTTCTCTAAAGCCTGTATCATCAAAACGCGGAGTAACAGGAAACTGCCTATTACGCGGCAGACATCCTTCTATTGGAACCAAGTCACTGTATACCCAGTCCGCATAATTTTTGTTTCCTACAATCCTCATCGTGAAACGGTCATCTGAGGGGACTACTCCACTAGAAGTCAAATAGTCATCGTTGAAAAAACAGATCAGAGGCCTATCTAGATACTCATAGTAAATTGTGGGGCAGGGTGTAACAAAATCATTGTAAACGTAATCGTAGATTTCTGAGTAGTTATATGTTGAGTCTCCGGTTTCATTGAAAGGTTCTACCATTACACACAATTTGACATTCATCATGTTTTCTCCCGCAATCCTGAAGACTTGATGCACTGCACTGTTGACGAAAGAATGCCATCCAGACTGATTATAGGGACCCCACCATGAAACAACAGCAAAATCTATACTCAAATTGCTCATCCATGCAAGATGATGCTTGATGATTTCTGATTCACAGCTATTATAGTATTCTAAGACAGGCTCATCACATATTTTTGGGCGTTCCCATGAATACCCATCAGTGGAGGAGTTATACCAGACGTAGTAGAACGTGCCGACTTGGATAGGACACAGCCTTCCAGGCTTCTTTATCGGTGGAAGAAGAAGAAGAACGTAGACCAGTCCTGATCCTATTAGAATCCCGATAATCAGACCTATGACGAGATATCGTCTCATCTTCAACACTGCAGTATTATGTTGGAAGATTCTCCTATAGAAGATTACCTCTTAAATTATTGATACAACTACGTTCAATCAGTTCTTCTGTTCTTCAACAGGGAAGACTACTTCACTTCTGCTAAGTATTTCGGGTGGAATGGTTTCAAGCGCTTTGTGTTTCTTAGGTCAACAAGAATAGTTTGAACATCATCGATGAAATATTATTATTTGTAATGTGCTCAGATTCTGTTCTTATTGCTTTTGGCAGAAATCGGTCAATTGGCTACTATTAGCCAGACAGGGCTCTATTTAGGGCTGATTTGATTTCTGTCCAGGCTGCCATTCTCTTAATTACCGGGCTACCGTTGATCGATATTCCTCTTGCCAACCCGAACTCCTCAATAGCCTCTCTACTATCAGTGTTAATCAGTCTAAGTGTCGTGTTGGACCCCTTCATATTTCTGCGGGTCTCGTCCGCCATCCATCCACACCAAGGACACTGGCTGTTGCAGAAGATATCAACTACCGGCTTACCTTTCTTCTCGATTCTTCGACTTTTTGGAGTCAGAAGTCTTGGTGTAATATTTGCTCCAAGGTTAAGATGAAGCAGAACGCGAGTTTCATCTCTTGAGACCTCTCTAAATCCAAATCGTTTGAAGAAGCTGGCTGGCATATAGTCAAAATAGCCAAACCACTTGTCATCTTCATAGGACAACACACTGGCCCCGCCCACTTTTCTAGCATCATCAAGAAAATGTTGCATAAGGCCCTTTCCTATACCTGCTTTCATGAAGCGTGGCAGGACCCAGATGCAGTTTATCAACAAGGAGTTCTTTCCTTTCACAGGTTCAGGAGCCATCTCAATCGGAAGGTATTCAATAAGACCCTTCTTGCTTTTTCTTGGACCCAAGGCTACTATTATGTCCAATCCTTTTGACAACATCTCTTCAATCCACTTAAGCCTCTTCTCCATGTGCCCTTTCATGGCTTCTTTCTGTCTGCGACTTATACCCCAAAGACAGAGATAGGAAACATATTGAAGCTCATCCACGGTTGCCTTAAGGAATTCCAATCTTCTATCACGTATACCCAGTCTTTTCGGCAGGTTTTATGGCTTCTGGAGGAAACTTGGAAGCAAAAAGGAAAACATTGTGAGATTCATTCTCGCGCTAGTCTTTGGGACCATTGCTAATCTCGAGGAGATTCTTGGATATGGGCAATAGAGATGCGCAGAAGAATATAGATCACCATTCTTCAACATACACGCGTGCGACACAAAAAAAAGAGAAAGTGGTCCACTAGCTTGCATTTGTCTGTGGTGGTGAACCTGATCTTCTTCCGAGGTAAACTATGACGCCGATGCCCATCAGCAAGAAACCGATGCTTATGATAAGCCACGCGTATCCCTGGTACATGAGGAGGCCTTCAGCTCCTTTCAGCAGTCCCTCTAGAGTATCTTCAAATGAGCCCCATCTTTCTGTCTCGTTGGTATATGCTTGCTGCAAAAGGCCTAACGCGTTTTCATAGTGTGTCTTGGCACCTTCGAAATTCCCAGCCTCGTAGTCGCCTCTTCCAAGCGAGCTTGCCACAGTTGATTGTGTCAGCAACTCCCTTGCCTGGGCCGTGAAGAACGGGATAGAAGTATATGGATATGACTCTAGCTCCCTTCTAGCTCTGAATGCATCTGCCTGATTCGAAGAAAAGACGACAAATCCTGAACCTCCCGAAACCCAAGTATCTATTATCTCACCATCTGAGGCGTTGACATGCTCCACATAAACTCTGTAGCTGTGTGTCACATAGTTAGAAGCAACAGATGGAGCAGGCGCCCCGAAGGTTACAGAGAAGACATGAGACTGTCCGTAAGGTATTTCCCAAGGATCTGACAAACTAACGTCACCAGACGTATAGTTCATTCCCCAATCGAAATTCACTATTACTGCAGAAACATTGACCTGACGATATTCTCCCATGTACCAATAGTCACTGTATACATTCACCATCAACCTAACTGCTGAACCCTGTTCAAAAGCGGTCACACTTGTTCCATAGAAAGAGTCATAGCTGTCATGGACTAACGCCCCAACCCAATTATGACTCTCTATTGAAGCCCTAGCAGGTCGAGATATCGATGCAGCAGCAAGAACCACTACGCAGATCATTGCACAAGTTATGAGAATTTTCTTCATTTTCATTGCCTTCTGGTAGTTAGCCTTCATGGATTTAAAACTTACTCGTACATTATCTTCGTGCGGACAATATTCACGTGAATCTGAATAACAAATGATTCCCCTCTAGTTCTTTCTTGACAGGCCTATAACGACTCCATTTCTGGTAGGTCCGAACCCACTCTCCCATCAAGGTCAGACAGGCTAACTCAGGGATGCAACCTCCTGAATGTTCACACTCCCAATTCCAAAAGAAGGCTGTCGCTTGCTGGTAGAAGAGCTATAAGATTAGACCTAGTATTAGGATTCAAATCGAATGTGTGATTAAAGTGACCAAAGACATGAACGAGCAGATGCTCCAGGTGTTTCCGATCGGGTATATAGAGCGCGCGCTTTGACAGAAACCAAGGCATCAAGTGGCCAGCACAAGAAGGCGATTGTGAGGGCGATATCTCTATCGTGGACAGAGTTCAAGTCTGGGCGCGAAAAATTTATAGTATATTGCAATGATCTTTCCTGACAGTTAGTTGTGGTTGAAATGGTTGAGCTTGACAAAGTCAAGATTACAGTCTTGAAAAGGTTTCATCCATCTGAGGTTTTTGAAAGAAGCCCTGCGACATCGCATGCTGTTGAAGCTTGTGGACTGTTTAGGGATGGTCAAGAATTCATCGTCGAGAATCTCAGAATGCCTGAAGGCTTCTGCACTTCTGCTTGGGTCTCTATGTATGGTAACATCCGGGTCCTGAGCTTTGGTGGAGATCTCCCTTGGGTCAAGGAGAAAGGTGTCGCCATCAATTGTTGCACTGACGGACTGAGACCAGTGATATTTAAGCTCGAACGCATTTAACAGTGTATGTAGACAGATAAAGCGCTATGAAATGCGCACATATCTCCATTTGTTGCGACCCAAATTCTTCTCCAGTAGTCTAGATCTTCGGGCACCCGTACATGCATATGTTTGCCTATCTCCCATAAGCTTTAATAAGGCAGTACTCAACTGATTGAGTACGCGAGAAATAGAATTGCACAACAATGCTGGTTTTTCGTTGATCATAATATGGAGGTGGAATCCAGTTGTCATATAGAGAAGATCGGGAGATGCACAAGGCCGTATGTGCCGATTGTGGTCAAGAATGTGAGGTTCCATTCAAACCTGATCCTGACCGGCCAGTCTATTGTCGAGATTGTTGGTCAAAGAGAAGATCAACAAGGAGACGTAGATACTAGTCTTCATATACTCAAAGTCACAGAGATTCAATAGTCCTCGTTTCATCCTTTCCTTTTTTTGCGTATAGGAATATTTTCTGAGGGAGAAGATGCTGATACAACACCTTTGTAGCAGCACATGACGTGATAATATCTTGCGATCATAACTACAGGGCATGTTTCAGGCAAGCATGAAGAAGACGATAGCGTAGAAGCTGAAGCACGAGTATTAGTCGATAATCTGGGCCTTTCAACCCTACCCTTTCGCTGCTACTCTTGCATTATCACTGAGCTTAGCGCGCGAAGTATTGTGTTCCTGTAACATATCTAAGCGGCGCTATAGGATCCCACAATATTCGGAAATGCCCGCTTTACATTTAGCAGCCACAGGATTCAGTGCACAATATCTGCGTAAGTTATTACCCGGGATATCCCTATCTTTTGTCTTCGTTAAGGAGTCATTTCTTTCTATATACTGTGTCCTTTTCCCGCACCCTATCACTGACTTTCAAACCTATGCTTTGGCCGGCTTCCGCTCTTTCAACAGTCTCATGTTCAATCTGCATTGATTCCACTTCTTGTTGAAAATCCGTTGTAGGTCCTACAATTGATATGGTATCGCCTACAGCCAAGGACTTGCTGAGTTCCACAACAGCCACACTAATCTTCGCGAAGTAGTGAGTTACACGTCCCACTTCTACAAGAGGTTCTTCAGCCATCAGTTACCCTCTTGCTTTTAGGATGTGACATCAAGTGCATAAATAATTTATCCAACAAGTGTCGCCTGCAAATAGGTTCTGTAGACCCTGATAACTTTTACACGAAGGGTCTCGCCAATTAGATCTTGACGGCTGTTCTTCTTGATCACAACGGGTTTGTAGGCAAAGTTCCGGCCAATCCAAGAACCAGGAATCGTGCCAGCTTCATCTACAAGGACTCTGCCAGTCCAGCCTAGCCAACGTCGGTTCCTCTCAGAACTCACTCTTCTAGCGAGTTTGGTCATCGCTCTACTTCTATCCTTAATCTCTGACGTAGGCACAAAATCTTTCGTCATGGTAGCGGCACTCGTTCTTGGTCTGGGGAAGAACTTCGAAATGTTTACAATATCTGGTTTGATCTCTTCGATCAGCCGGAGCGATCTCTCGAAAGCCTCTCTCGTCTCTCCTGGGAATCCGCAAATTATGTCTGTAGCCAATGTTATTCGAGGAAAGCTGTCTCTGAATGAATCTACTACGAGTCTGAAATCATCTGCGGAGTAGGGACGATGCATACTCTTTAGAACCACATCGTCGCCGCTCTGAACAGGTAGATGAATAAACTTGAAGATCTTTCTGCTTTTGTACGTCTGAATCAAGTCTTCAAGGATATTCTCTGCCATGTTCGGCGTCATCATGCCGACACGGATTCTGAAGTCACCTTCGACTTTGCATAATGCCTTAAGCAGGACAGCAAGATCTGTGCCCAAGTCTATCCCATAACACGCAGTGTCTTGGGAAGTCACCCATAACTCTTGGACGCCGGAAGAAAGATCCTTCTCAACTCTTTCCACAATCTTATGTATGCTATAGCTTCTCAAGCGTCCTCTCGCAAAGACCACGCAACAATAGGCACATTGACCCAAACATCCGTAATTTATAGGGACGATCCCTACAAGAGCATTCAGGCGAACCCTAGGGAGAACCAGGCTAGGCATAGCCTCTGCAGCTTGTTCCAATGCAACAGTTTTCCTACCATTGGAGACCTGTTCAACAACATCAATGATTCCTTGGGCAGCCGCTGGACCTACAACACCGTCGAAGAAGGGTACTTCCTCACATAGCCGCTGATAATTTATTAAAGGAAGACAACCAGCGATTACCAATCTTTTCCCCGGTGGAACCTGCTTCAGAACATTCAGTATGCGATTCTCAGTAGGACCTTTAACGGCACAAGTGTTATAGACTACTATATCTGCAGTCTCAATACAATCTTCAATTCTATATCCTGCTTGTGCAAGGCAACCCTTCAAAACCTCTCCGTCAGCCAGATTCGCCGTACAGCCGAAGCTTCTAACAAAGACTCGCAACCTTCTCATGACAACAGACTCTTTGCGTCAACAACCAATAAAAACGTAGAGGTCTTCCCCTTCTTATTTTAACACAAACCTGAAACGAGATGAGAGAAAACTTTAAATATATATATTTCCAGCATATTTGCCTCATATTTGCAGTATATCATATAGAACTATAACCTACAAGAACTATTCTACGACAATCTTGAGGAGGGAAATTTCATGAAGATGATTACTCTCTATCTTCCCGAACCGTATATTGATGCATTGAATCAGCTTGTGGATGAGAAGTTCTATCCAAACAGAGCTGAAGCGATTCGAGTAGCTATCCGTGACTTGATAAGCGTTGAAGTTTGGCGGAGGAAAAGTGTTGACTGAACTGCGTCCTACGGAGCAGGCGCTAAAGTGTGCTTGGCATGATGCTGTGAACGCAGGCGTCCGTCCCTTGGGCCATTGCCGCATACTAGTCCTAGGGGTCGGAGGTTCCGGCAACAATACCGTAACCAGGCTAATGGAGATGGGTATAGCCGGAGCAGAATGTATAGCTATAAACACTGACGCTTTGCATCTCTATGCCTCAAAAGCTCACGAGAAGATCTTGATAGGAGAAAAACTCACCAAAGGTCTGGGAGTAGGCGGAAACCCCAAGCTTGGAAGAGAAGCTATTGAGGAATCGAAAAAACATATGGAAGATCTGCTCGCCAACTCTGATATAGTCTTCGTTACAGCTGGTCTCGGAGGAGGAACAGGAACAGGAGCAGCGCCTATTATCGCAAGAACTGCAAGACAAAAGGGAGCAATAACTGTTGGAGTTGTGACCACGCCCTTCCGCATAGAAAAAGGACGCATTGAATATGCAGCTAACGCTCTAAATGAGATGAGAAGGCAATGTGACACTGTAGTCGTCATTGACAACAACAAGCTCATGCAACTAGTGCCTCAACTACCCATAAACGAAGCCTTCAGAGTCGCTGATCAAGTTCTGGCGAATATGATCAAAGGGATTGTGGAAACTGTTTCAGCTCCTAGCCTAATAAACTTGGACTTCGCGGACTTCAAAACAATAGTTGGGCGGGGCGGTGTTGCCTTGGTCGGGGTAGGCGAGTCAGATGCTCCAAACCGAGCAGAAGAGGCCGTGAGAAGTGCTTTAGGAAGTCCTCTGCTAGACGTAGATTACCTGGGTGCCACTGGAGCCTTAATCCACGTTTCCGGAGACAGCCATATGACGATGGAAGAAGCAAATCGAGTTGGAGAGATAGTCACGGAAATGATGGATGACAACGCCTTGGTCATTTGGGGCGCAAGAGTGAACCCTGGACTAGATGATACGTTGAAAGTGACTCTAGTGATGACCGGTGTGAAGTCACCCCATATCTTGAGCGGATTTAGATCTCTAGCACCACAACTCTTCAATCTGGAGCCGGACGCAGAACCAGAGAGACAATTGAATATAGATCTGCCTTTGTACCAAATGGAGAACTCCTAGAGGCTCGTCATATTCGATTTTCTGTATCAGCTGAATCTTCTCTTGAGAAGCAGTATCTTTCGCTTAACCCTAGTCATAATGGGTATAGACATGCCATGAGGGTAGCAGAAACCTTTCTTTATAGCACTTGTTATCTCTTCGATCTCAGGGTCAGCATCGACTTCTGTATAGGCATACCCTATTTCCGGACCGTAATGAGCGTCACTTCCCGCAACCATTGGAATTTTGTACTGAGATGCCATCCTTCGGCTGCGTCTCACGGAATAGTTAAAAGGGAACACTGAAGAGTTCACAACTTCAACAGCATCAAAAAGCGAGTGCATGTGTCTCTGTAAGCTTCCTTTGAAGATGCCTATTGGATGACAAGCAATGGCTAGGCCGCCAACTTTGTGTATTCTGTCCAAGGTTTCACAGACATTCAACCCTGCCGGAACCATCTCGGTGGCATTCAACGCTATGATATGTCCATTCTTACTTGAGATCTCCATTCCTGGGATTATCAAGAGTTCCTTCAATTCTCTAGCCAGTTTTACCGCGCTGTCAAGTCGATCGTGATCAGTTATTGCCACCCCATCTAATCCACGTTTCCTAGCGTAAAAGACCAGTTGCTCGGGCGTAATCAGAGAGTCGTATGAGTAGATGGTATGAACGTGGAGATCTATTTTAAGAGTCAAGAATTCCCGAGCCTAATCTGTGTTGAACGATTTCCTGTAATTCTCGTCCGAAACTTGTTTGCAGCAGTCTGTCTGGATCGCCGATTGCTTGTTCAACTGTGACGTCGAATGGTATCGCTCCCCAGAATTTGACACCCTTATCTTCGATTCGCTCTCTAGTCCGAGGTGATCTTTCAATCTTCATGTTTTCAATCACGCCTATTACGGGGATGTCCAGTTGGGACAACAGCTCCATTAGTTTTCTGACTGTTTCGAAAGCCAGTTGCGAAGGTGTTGTGACTAGAAGGAATTTTATTCTCTTTATGAGTCTGATAATGTCGAGGGTCGCGTCGCTTATACCAGGAGGCATGTCAACTATTAGGAAGTCCAAGGCGTTCCATCGAGTTATGGCTAGCAGCTCTATTAGGGCGTTTGAGACGTCAGATCCTCTGAGAGGCGTAGCGTGTTCTCCTGAATAGTAGACTATTGACATGTATCTCAGCCCTCGCGTCAGCGGAGGAACTATACCCTTCTCCTCTTCTGGATACAGCTCAGGTATGTTTAAGACGATATGTGTGGAAGGACTTGTGAAGTCTAAGTCGAAGAGTCCAACTCTACAGCCTTTGTTGACCATGGTCAACGCCAAAGTTGAGGCGATCAGACTCTTGCCGACGCCTCCCTTACCGCTAGACACAGCGATAATGTGGTCGATATCCTTCATTCTATCCTTTATTATGCCTATTCGAGGATCAGTCATCTTTTTTGACGCCTACTATGCTCTCCACCCAGACTCCGCGTCCTTTGACAACCTCAAAGTCCGGACTACCACACTTCGCACATTTGATGTACGTGTGGGCGATCTCTGGGACGAAGTGTATGGCCTCTGCCATATCTGCATTCAATTCATCTCTGTTGAAGACCCATTGATTTCTGCAGTTCCGACATCGAAGCTCAGCTTGGACTGCTTTGAAGTCAAACTCTGCGTTCCGCAGATGCGGAGTTTTCAGTTGCGCCAGGGCAAAGACCATTATATCCAGTTCTATCTGCTGTAATTCACCGATCTTGATCTTGACTTCTTTGATTTCCACAAGTTCTTCTTTCTTAGCGATTTCCGAAACAGTTGATATTATCGCTTCAGCCAACGCCCATTCATGCATACGGAGAGTCTAGATCAGAGCTTATTTAAGAATACTGTTGAGGGAAAGAGATTCAAGAGAGAGCCAGCTGTCATATCTCTGAGCAGAGCCGAGGTAGGAAGATGTCGAACAATGAGAGTGCCCATATTACCATGTTGCATGGAGCAGGAGGAGTGCTTATGCACAATCTTGTCAAGGAACACATCTTGAGATATTTTGGCGAAACGACTGATGTGGAGGTGCCTCTTGAGGCTTTAGATGACGCTGCAGTAGTGAATGACGTAGTGTTCAAAAGCGATTCGCATGCTGTCAAGCCCATCTTCTTCCCAGGTGGAGATATTGGACGAATAGCTGTGGCAGGTACTGTGAACGACATCTCAGTCTTAGGAGCAGAACCTTACGCGTTAGCTTGTGGTTTCATCTTGGAGGAGGGGCTAAGTCTCGTCGACTTCAAACGTGTCTTAGCTAGCATGAGAGACACATGTCTAGAGGCAAGTGTAGGGATCATTACAGGAGACACGAAAGTTATCGAAAAAGGAAGTCTAGGCGGCTGCGTCATAAACACCTCAGGAATCGGCAGAAGAACCTCCGCTCTAGATCACAATCTTGAGATCGTCAGAAAGTTTAGAAACAATTTTTCCAAACGCTGGATTCTAGATTCAAGCCTCGACACCAGTGATAGTATCATACTATCCGGTTCAATCGGTGACCACGGCATAGCCGTTCTATCCGCCCAAGAGGGATTGAGCTTTGGAAGCGCAATAAGATCAGATGTCAGACCATTAAACCACTTAGTCCAACGCCTACTTGAAGAAGTTGGTGGAATAGTGGCGATGAAAGATCCCACAAGGGGAGGATTGGCTGACGCGCTGAACGAATTCAGTGAAAAGTCTCAAGTAGGCATCCTGATCTATGAAGACAAGATTCCAGTCAGGAAAGATGTACAAGCAGCGTGTGAAATGCTAGGCCTAGACCCTCTTGAGATCGGCAACGAAGGAAAAATACTCCTAGGAGTAGCAGAAGAGAAGGCTACACAAGTTCTTGAGTTTTTGAGGACAACTGAGGAAGGAAAGGATGCCGAGATAATCGGGAAAGCCACAGGAGAGTTTTCAGCTGTAGCGATGCAGACTGCAGTCGGCGGTAAAAGAATAATAAGCAGACCTGTGGGAGACCCTGTTCCAAGAATCTGCTGAGTCTGAGCTAACAATCCTCTTGTCGACAGTTCACTCTAGCTCATTCTTTTCCGATTGGGGATTGAGGTGTAGTAGTTCATTAGCTGGCTTCTGGATTTTTCGCCCATATTCGGCAAGTTCCTTCGCTACTTACCATGCAAGGACCAACAGGTTTCTGTGGAATGCAGGATTTCATGAATAACGGACATTCTGTAGGATTGATCTTGCCGATTATTACAAGATGGCACTTGCAGCCAGGTCGAATATCTCGACCTTCCTTGACTTCCACGTCATGCTGTAATAATGCATCAAATCTAGCATGGTCCTTACGAAGTTTGAAAGTTGAAGAGGAAATCGTTCCTAAGCCCCGCCAACTGCCATCCACCACGTTAAAAACTCTTTTCATCATTTCCTGAGCTTTCACGTTGCCTTCTGGACGGACGGCTCGCACGTATTCATTCTGTAACCTAGGCTTATTCTCATTCAACTGTTTCAAGATCATGTGTATGCTGAACAAGACGTCCAAGGGCTCAAACCCTGCGATCACTGTTGGCATGCTGTACTGCTCTGGAAAAATTGTGTAAGGCTTGACCCCGATTATCGTGCTAACATGGCCTGGAGCAATAAGACCATTCAGACGCAAGTCTTTCATCTCAACCAACAGTCTCATGGCCGGAGGGATAACGCGATGGGAGACTAGGAAACTGAGGTTGGTGGGTGGCTGTTTCATGACTTCCAAGGCTGTTGAAGGGGCAGTAGTTTCAAAACCTATGGCAAAGAAGACAAATTGCTTGGCTTTCTCCTTTCCAGCCATTTTGACAGCGTCACTTACCCCATAAACAACACGGACGTCGGCACCTTCAGCCTTGGCATCTAAAAGCGATATACTAGAACCAGGGACGCGAAGGACGTCGCCGAAACAGATGACGACAACATTCTTAAAAGCTAGTTGTACTGCTTGGTCAATTTCGGAAGCTGGAACGATGCAGACAGGACATCCAGGTCCCGCTATGACTTCAACATTATCAGGAAGTAGCGTTCTCAACCCGTGGTGAGTTATCGTCCACTCATGAGTGCCACAAACATGACATATCTTGATTACACTCTCTTTTGGTGCGATTTCATGAATGCTCTTAACTACACGTTTAGCAAGGTCCGCATCTCTGAACCTCAGGCCCTCAACCATTGATCTATGCCTCTGCTGCTTCCAGAAGTTCATTCCACAGACGCAGAGTCTCTCTGGCTTCTTCTTCATCCAGAACTTGAATAGCGTATCCCGCATGAATAAGAACGTAGTCCCCTATCTGTGCATCCACAAGAGCGATATCTACATTTCTTAAGACGCCTTCACCGAAATCTACTCGAGCATTGTCGCCTTTGACTTCAACGATTTTCGCTGGAATTGCTAAGCACATTGATATCGACCTAAATGCGTCTGCGCAAAGATAAATTCGTTGTGCTCAGCATTGAGAGAGAAGATCTATCTCCTATCCTCGTATTTCATCATGATCTACAGGAATGAAGGCTAGTCACGATTGCTTGACCTAGTGAAGTTCCGCCATCTCCTGGGGGAATATCTTTGTGGAAGATGAAGCTGTAACCGTTTCCCTCAACGATCTTCAGCATGGTGGTGGAAATATGCTCGTTGCAGGCCACTCCTCCCGATAGGCCGATATTGGTTACACCCAGCTCTTGTGCCTTCTCAATCGCCAATGCAGCCAAACTTTTCGCAAGATAATTCTCTGCTGAGAATGCTAGATCTCTAATTCTGAGCTTCTTGACATTCGAGAACACTGCGTAAAGCATATCAGTTGTGCAGATGATGTCGCCCTTAATCTTGGGTTCCAGGCTCAGTATTTCTGCGCCACCTCTTGCAGCAGCCTCGAGCTTCATGGCTGGTTCACCTTCATAAGTCCTTTCATAGCAGATGCCTAGTACAGAGGACAATCCATCTAGAATTCTTCCACAGCTGGAAGTACGTAGCTCAATATCTCTGTCAAGCTGGTCAATGATGAGTTCAGCTTCAGTTCTTCCATGTGGCAAGGTTTCGCTTCTTTCAAGGACCCATTCCTTAATATCCATAGTCTTGTTGAGAATTGCAGCAGCTACTCTGATTGGATAATACGTTGCCAAGTCTCCTCCCAGCATTGGTTGCTCTTCTAGATGGCCCAGCCGCCGGAAACCGTTATGATCACAGTGCAATATTTCTCCCCCCCAAGCCTCGCCTTTTGGTCCGTAGCCGTAACCATCACAGACAATTCCGATGATCTCATCCAAGTTGTGTTCCGCCATTAGGGCGGCAACGTGCGCATGGTGATGTTGAACCTGCTTCATTGGACAATCAAGCTCCTCTGCAAGCCTATAGGCAAGACTTGTGGTGTTGAATCTTGGATGGAGATCACACGCAACAATTTCAACCTTGCTGCTAGTGAGCTTGACCAAATGTCGGGTCGCATCTTCCAGAAACTTCAGGGTCTCGACGTTTTCGACATCTCCTATGTGTTGGGATAGAAACGCCCTTCTATCCTTGATTATGCATGAGGTAACGTTTAATTCTCCACCTAAACCCAACGCACATCTCTCAGACTTGATCTTTAGATGGATTGGCGCAGGGACATAGCCTCTTGATCTCCTAGTCAAGCAAGTACGTCTGCGGCTGTGTATTCGGATAACTGAGTCATCGCATCTGTGGGCAATTCTTCTGTTGTGAAACAAGAAATAGTCGACGGTGCTGCCCAGCCTATCCAAAGCTTCTTGGTCATCGTTTATTATTGGCTGGTTAGGCGGATTGGCACTTGTCATGACGAAGGCTGGATCATCCACATCATCGAAGAGCATACAATGCAAGGCGGTATATGGAAGCATGACGCCTAAATTGTGAAGCCCAGGGGCAATCAGGTCTGAAAGACTATAATCCTTTCTTTTGTTCAAGAGCACTACTGGACGTATGTAAGATTCTAAGAGCGCGACCTCTTTGGGACTTATCTCTGCAAATGATCTCGTAATCTCCAGGTTTCGGGCCATGATTGCAAAGGGTTTCTGCCTTCTGTGCTTGGCTTGTCGAAGTCGGGTTAAGGGTCCATCCTGAGTAGTAGCGCAGGCAATATGAAATCCTCCATATCCTTTAATGCCCACGATAGAGCCTTCTGACAGAAATTTCCCAGCCTCTCGAACCGGGTCTTTGCTCTCTAGTTTTTCTCCCTTGTTGGCGGTTAAGTAGATTTTCGGGCCCCTCTTGGAACACGCCACAGTTTGAGCGTGGAATCGTCTGTTGGCAGGAGTCGTATATTCCTTCCTGCAGAAGCTGCACAGTGGAAACTGACGCATCGTTGTATTCTCACGGTCGTAGGGGAGCTGCTCGACAATTGTGAATCTTGGTCCGCAGTTTGTGCAAGTAATGAAGAAATATTCATATCGTGGATCGGCGGAATTTCTGAGCTCCTTCAAACATTCATTGCAGGTAGCTATGTCCGGGGGGATCACTGAGCCTGATTGTTCAGTTTCCTCAGAGCTCTTTAGAATCCTAAAAGTCCCATAACGCTTCCTCCCTTGAGATCGTGAAGTTGTGAGATCATGAATCCGGGCCATCGAAGGACTCTTTTCGACCAGATCTGATAAGAATTTTTCAATATGCTTTTCTTTGCCTTCCACGACTATTTCTACTCCTGCGTCGCCTTTGTTTCTAACATAACCATTTAGATGATTCTTCGAAGCGATTCGATAGACGAAAGGTCGGAAACCCACGCCCTGAACTATTCCCGCTACTCTGATCTTCACTCGCATAATTCTCAGCTCAATCGGAGGCTGGATAGGGCAGAACCGCCCATGTGCAGATTACAAGACTCCGTTTTCTGCAATAAATAGTTGACTTGATTATCAGAGCCCTGGGGGTCAGGAAGTGCTTTCATGTCAGGTTCATCGAAGCTTTTCCAAAGATTTCTTCCGATTTAGTAGGAAATTCCCCCGCCATGTCATCACATATTCAGAATCTTTCACTCTGGAGACAACCTGTAGGCGATTTGCATATGCTGGACAAATATGTATCCGTGAAAGGAAAGAATTAAATAATTTCCTTCATCTCCTTAATAACTCTTTGAATTAAGGTTAAGTGAAATTCATGTCAGAGAAACTGAAGGTCGCTTTCTATTGGGCGGCTAGTTGTGGTGGTTGTGAAATAGCAGTACTGGATATGAACGAGAAAATCTTGGACGTGGTTGCTAAAGCGGACATAGTCTTCTGGCCAGTGGCCATGGACGTGAAGTACAAGGACGTCGAAGCTATGCCAGACAAAAGCATAGACGCATGCTTTTTCAATGGGGCCATAAGAACCTCAGAAAACGAACATATGGCTAAGCTTCTGAGAAAGAAATCGAAGATTCTCGTCGCTTTCGGATCATGCGCTTGCGACGGATGTGTAATAGGACTGGGGAATCTCTGGAACAAGGAGAAGGTTTTTGAACGCGCCTATTCTGAAACACCTTCCACAAACAATCCGCAATTTGTCACCCCTCGAACCAAAGTGGACGTTGACGAAGGCGAACTTGGACTGCCTGAATTCTATGATACTGTGAAAACATTAGCTCAGACGGTGGATGTGGACTATTTTCTTTCAGGATGTCCACCACCGATTCCCTGTATAGAGCAAGCTTTCCAAGCCATAGTTGACAACAATCTTCCACCAAAAGGATCAGGCTTGCTTCCAAACAAATCCATATGTGATGAATGCCCCCGAGAAAAAAAGGACAGAAGACTCTCCGAGATAAGAAGGATCTACGAAATACAAGACGACGGCGAAACATGCTTCTGGGATCAAGGAGTGATATGCATGGGACCTGCAACTCGAGCAGGCTGCGGTGCTCAATGCCCAAGCGTAAACATTCCCTGCACAGGCTGTGATGGCCCTGGTCCCCGCGTAAACGATCAAGGAGCTGCCATAGTCAGCGCCCTTGCGTCCATTGCCACCGATCTGGAGGTTATCGATCAGATAGTAGATCCGATTGGAACGTTCTACAAATACTCTTTGGCTAACTCTATTCTTAGAAGGAAGGTGATGAAATAATGAAAGAAGTAACTATAGATCCGATAACCCGACTCGAAGGCCACGGGAAAATCACGATATTCCTGAACGACGATGGAAACGTAGAAAACGCCTACTTCCAAGTTCCCGAACTCAGGGGGTTTGAGAAGTTCTGCGAGGGAAGAAGAGCTGAAGATCTGCCCATAATAACTACTAGAATCTGCGGAGTATGTCCCGTAGCTCATCATATGGCTGGAGCAAAGGCCTGCGACGCAGCCTTCAATGTCGAACCAACCGAAACCGCCAAGAAGCTGAGGGAACTCGAGTATTCCGCCTACTACATTTATGATCACATCCTCCACTTCTACTTCCTAGGAGGTCCTGACTTTGTAGTAGGTCCTGATTCTCCAGTAGCGAAAAGAAATATCTTGGGAGTCATAGAAAAAGCTGGCCTAGATATTGCTAAGGAAGTAATTAAACATAGAGCCTACGGACAGAAGATAACAGGCATTCTAGGAGGACGACCAACACATCCTGTCAGCGCTCTGCCAGGTGGCATGGCAAAAGCGCTGTCTGAAGAGGACAGGCAAAGCATAGAGGAGATGGTCAGAAGTTGTGTAGACTTTGCCAAATTCACTCTGAAGCTGTTCGATGACATAGTTCTTAAGAATGAAGATTATGTGAACCTGATCACCAGTGAACCTTACACCCTGAAAACCCATTATATGGGAACTGTGGACAAAAACAACAAGGTCAACTTCTACGATGGTGATGTGAGAGTAGTTGACCCGGAGGGAAACGAATTCGTGAAGTTCGCTCCTTCAGACTACTTGGATGTAGTTGAAGAGCATGTTGAACCATGGACCTATGTCAAACTACCTTACCTGAAAAAGATCGGGTGGAAAGGACTTGTTGACGGTCCAAGAAGCGGAATCTACAGAGTCGGACCTTTGGGAAGACTGAATGCAGCGGATGGTATGGCAACACCGTTAGCCCAAGCAGAATATGAGAGAATGTATCAAACTCTAGGAGGCAAGCCGGTTCACGCTACGTTGGCGTTTCACTGGGCTCGTCTTATAGAACTGATGTATGCAACTGAACGCACACTTGAATTGGTGACAGATCCAGACATCACAAAGAAAGACATCAGAAACAAACCAGGAGAACCAGGTGAGGGGGTGGGAATA
Source organism: uncultured Candidatus Bathyarchaeia archaeon (assembly GCA_964347765.1). GTDB lineage: Archaea > Thermoproteota > Bathyarchaeia > Bathyarchaeales > Bathycorpusculaceae > CAYGAG01. The sequence goes on along the minus strand of CAYGAG010000010.1, from coordinate 23,326 downwards.
GTTGAAGCTGCTAGGGGAACCTTAATCCATCATTACATTCTTGACGAAAACGCTTTAGCCAAGAAGGTCAACCTCATAGTAGCTACAACGCATAATGCTCCAGGTATTTGTATGTCGATAAAGAACGCAGCAAAAGGCCTGATCCACGACGGCGATGTCAACGATGGAATACTGAACATGGTAGAGATGGCTTTCCGTGCTTATGACCCCTGCTTCGCTTGCGCAACTCATTTCGCAATCGGTGAGATGCCATTAAAAGTGAAGATATACGATCATGAGAGAAACTTGTTGAGAGAACTGAAAAGGTGAGAATCAGAATGAATGAAACAAAAGTTGGAGTCTTTCTGTCTACCTGCGGAGATCAAGTTTCTGAGATATTGAACTTCGACGCCCTGACGCAGTTTGTGAAGGAGATTCCTGGTGTATCACTGATTGTAAGGAGCATGGAATTCTGGCGCGGCAAAGGACTACAAGCTATCATAGATGCCATTAAGGCTGGTAAGATCAACAGAGTAGTAGTCGCTGAAGGTCTACCCAAACTCAGCGAAGTCAAGATTGTTGAAGCCGTTGAAGAAGCTGGGGTCAACCCCTATTTGGTCGAAGTCATAGATATAAAAGATCACTGTGCTCGGCCCCATAGGGACACTCCTTCCGAAGCCACTGAAAAAGCTAAGGCCATGCTTCTCGCCGCCATCGAGCGTGCCAAGCTTCTTGAACCCATCAAGAAGCTGGAGTTTCCAGCTGTCAGATCTGCTCTAATCATCGGCGGTGGCCTTGCAGGCATGCAAGCCGCAGTAGATCTGGCTGATCTCGGATGCACCGTGCATCTGGTCGAAAAAGAACAGTTTCTCGGTGGCTTAGCTGCTCGCGCAGGTCGATTCTTCCCCACAGACGATTGTGCAATCTGTATCCAGTCTCCTGCCTCAGACGTGAAAACCATTACGCATACATCTCGAAAGTGTGTATACCGTTCAGGCTTCACCGAGATTCCCAATCTGAACATAATGACTAACTCGGAGATAATGAATGTCGAAGGAGTCCCTGGTAACTATTCGGTTACAATAAAGAAGAAGCCAAGGTACGTCGATGAAACGAAATGTGTTCTGTGCGATCTATGCGCCACTGTCTGTCCAGTTGAGGTCCCAGATGATTTCAACGCAAGGCTTAGTACTAGAAAGGCCATATTCATGAACGTTCCCAACGTGCATCCACCAGTCTATGCTATTGATGAAAGCGTGTGCAAATTTCACGATTGTGCAAAGTGCGTTGAAGTTTGCCCAACCAATGCGGTTGAGCTGGATCAGAAGAGTGAAGAAACAATCCTAAACGTCGGCGCCATTATAGTCGCTACTGGATTTCAAGAATTCGATTCTGCTGTCATCGAAGAATATCATTACAGTGATTATCGCGATGTCATAACCAATCTTGAACTGGCAAGGATGATTGACGGCTTTGGACCAACAGGCGGACACATCATTAGACCTTCAGATCATAGACCTGCAAAGAAAATAGTCATGATCCAATGTGTAGGATCTCGGGACAAACGGTGGAATGCTTACTGTTCAGGTATCTGTTGTATGATCTCTCTTAAACACGCTATGCTGATCAAATCAACACATCCTGATGCGGATCTCACCGTATGCTACATAGACATAAGGGCTACAGGAAGGGAGCACGAGGACTACTATGAACGAGCTAGAGAGATGGGAGTGAAGTTTGTTAAAGGCAGGCCAACTGAGATCCTTAGAGATCCGGAGACTGGCAAGCTGATTGTTGATGTTGAGGATGCACTTCTGAGTAGATTCCTAGAACTTGAAGCTGATCTAGTTGTGTTAGCTCCTGCTATGATTCCTGCATCAGGCACCAAGAAACTCGCAGAGATTCTGGATCTAGAACTGGAAGAAGACGACTTCTTCAAGGAGTACAACGCCAAGCTGAGACCAACTGAGACTAAACTGAGGGGAATCTATCTCGCGGGAGGAGCCACTTTTCCCAAGGACGCTCCTACGACTTCCCTACATGCTCATTCAGCAGCTTTGAAAACTGCGAAATTCCTATCTACAGGCCGCATAATCAAAGATCAGAAGACAGCTATAGTCAATGATGAATACTGCGGTGACTGTGAATTCTGCCCCGTCACATGTCCTTATGGAGCCATAAACTTGGAAGAGCAAGATGACGGCCATCTTGTGGCAAAGGTGTCCGATCTACTCTGTGAAGGTTGCGGCATATGTGTGGGCACCTGTCCCCTCAATGCAATCGAACTCAGACATTCAACACCAGACCAGATGCTTGCTCAAATGAAAGGGTTGATGGCTGTGA
>CAYGAG010000010.1:0-20994 GCA_964347765.1 uncultured Candidatus Bathyarchaeia archaeon | reverse complement strand
AATGGAACATCAAAACCATTGGTTTTGGCCATATGCTGCGCGGAATGCGGCGGTACAACGCTAGACTCTTCGGGCATGGCAATGATGCAGTACCCACCCAACGTGAGGATTATGAAAGTTCCATGTACAGGAATCCTTCAGGTCCATCAATTCCTAGAAGCTTTTAAAGCAGGTGCTCAAGGAGTTATGGTTGTAGGATGTAAGAGTGACGGTTGCCACTATGAAATCGGCATCCAGAAGGCTGAAAAGAAGCTAGATCTTGCCAAGAAATTGATGAAGGAATACGGAATAGAACAGGAAAGATTGGAGATGTTCAACATGGTATATATTGAAGGGGACAAATTCGCAGAGGCTGCCCAGATGATTACAAAGAGACTGGAAGAGATGAGTCCTCTGCAATTGAAAGGCATGCCTTAGCAAGAAGGTGTACTGAATGAAGAGTAAGAAACAACACGAAGTATCCGCTCCAGTATTTCTAGATTCAGTGACCAGCCAGATAGGCGGCGAGACCATGCCGCTATGCTACCAATGCGGCACCTGTGCAAGTAGCTGCCCAGTGGCTAGACTTACAGACAGATTCAACCCCCGAGAAGTCATAAAGCTCTCGTTGCTGGGAATGAAAGAAGAGGTTCTTTCCGGTGATTCCATATGGCTGTGTTGTTCATGCTACAATTGTCAGGAGCGGTGTCCTCAGAAAGTGGAAATAGCTGACGTGATCTACGCGTTGAGAAATCTAGCTTTCGAAGAAGGTCACATCCCTGGTATCTACTCAGAATTTGCGTCAGCCATCCTTAATAATGGACGAATAGTCCAGATCTCCAAGTTCTTGGAAAAGAAGAGACCTGAGCTGGGTCTACCTCCTCTTCAACCAACAGGCACAGAAGCACTTAAGAAAATTCTCTCCGCAACAGGATTCAGAAAATTACAGATAAAGGAGGAAGAATCATGACAAGCTATGCCCTATTCTTAGGCTGCACCATACCTGCTCGTCAATTAAGCTACGAGTTATCATCTAGAAAAGCTCTTTCCAAATTGGGAATCGAACTTGTTGATGTGGCAAACATGACCTGCTGCGCCCCTCCTCCAATACAATCCATAGACATGAGAACAAGCCTATCGATGGCTGCATATAACATCAGTCTAGCCGAAGAAGCTGATCTGGACATTGTTACGTTGTGCACCGGCTGCTTTGAATCCCTCGCAATCGCAAACACAATGCTGAAAGAAGACGAAAGACTGAAAGCAAAGGTGAACAAGATCCTCTCCAAGGCCGGAAAGAGATTCCAAGGCATAAAGGAAGTGAAGCACTACCTGCAAGTTCTGAAAAATGATGTTGGCCTAGAACGCATAGGACGTGAGATTTCCAAACCGTTGAACAATCTGAAAGTGGCGTCATTCTCTGGCTGTCACCTGCTCAGACCAAGTGAGCTTTTGCGACTTGATGATCCTGAGAGACCACGAATCTTCGACGATTTAGTCGAAGCCTTGGGCGCAAAGAGTATAGACTACAGACATAAACTCAAATGCTGTGGCGGGCTTCTCAGAGGATATTCGGACGACTTGGCCTTAAGCATCGCCAAAGAGAAACTTATGAATACATCGAAGGCTGGTGCCGACTGCATCTCAACTCTATGTCCATTCTGCTTCATAGCATTGGACTTAGGGCAGCTTCAGATAAGATCGAAGTTCAAAGAAGACTATAATATGCCAGTGCTTCACTACGCTGAGCTATTGAGTTTAGCTTTAGGAATCGACCCTAAAGAGTTGGCCCTTGAGTATCACAAGGCGAAGATAGACAAGATAATCGACAAAATCAGCTGAGAAATCAATAAAAGACCTAGAAACATATACGTTTTTCTCCTTTTTAATAATACCTTGACAAAAATAGGGAGTTTGAGAGCTGTTTTATTCTGCTCTCTCTGCTTCTCTCCACATTACTTTTGGCCTGCGAGCTGACAGAAACACGGTTGCGGCTATTATTATTGTGCAAACGATTACAAGTACGACCAAGAGTGTAAACAGTGTCACGATCTGCTCCATATAGGCAGGGGTCGTTGGAACATTGATATATCCGGAATCCGTTGTCTCGAACGGCCACTGATCCGTGTATATCGTGACCTGAACCGTAGTGGACACAGCTCTTCCATCTGCTGGGACAGTGAATTCTATGTCGTCGAAGACGTGGGTTTTCTTTGCTGCCAAGGGTTCGTCCACAATACGTGTCTCATTGCCTACCCACCCATCACTTGTATGTGCCCTCCAGTATCGGTAGTCTATCGTGATGTTCTTGATTGTGACGGCCACATCTCTCTCGTTGTGGAAGGCGACATAGAGTGTTCCCCTTTCGCCTGGAGAGTATTGCTGCTTGTCGGACCAGATAGTGATTGGGTAAATATCTTGGGCAACAACCGAAGGAGCCAGCAAAACGATCGTTAGAACCAGCGCGCTCAGGCATATCTTCTTTCTCAAAGATTTCACCTACTGATCCATCTCATTTAAAACTAAGATTATTTAAAACTTGTCACGCCATGAATGTCTGAGATAACCTTGTGAACGTCTTTTGACGAAGCATCAGTTTTTATTCCTTTAGAGTCAAAATGTGTGAGGAATGCTGAAAAACCTCTCTTCTGCAATGTCTCGACAACCTGCTTGTTTGAAGGAACAGGTAGATCGAGCTTGCTACTGATCCTGTCAAGCACGTAGTAGGTGATGGGAGCGCTTGCCTCGTTTCCAATCAATCTGAGGATTCTATGAATCTTCCCCTTATGATTGAGTTGCCTTTGCTCCACTTCTTTTTCAAGAAGACTGCAAAGCTGTGCGTTTGACAGTTTGCCCAGCCATAAAGGTCCTGCTGAGTAGAGTCTATCACCACACTCCCCACATTCCAGTGGGAACTCAGTTGGGAATAATCCTCTTACCTGTTCTCTGTGTAAGCATCTGAAGCAGTGAAGTATGTAACCCATCTCTCGCATGGTTCCATCAGCCTTTGATGCCCCATATTTTCCGATTGCATAAACCCTAATGTAATGATCAGTACTGTGACTGAGGATTATTTCCATTCCCATATCATATTTCGCTGCTGATTTGACCAAACTGCCGACCAAGAGCCTGACAGCCAGCTCATGACAGTATTCAGTATGCAGGGGAGTTCCACCGTATTTTCGGATACACGCCTTCGGGTGAATCCCACACAAGGGGGCCATGTCTGTCGCCGTTAGGGCTAAGAGACCTTCATTGCGTAGGGCTCGAATGCCGGAGTCAATGTATGATGATGGAGAGCCGAAAGGATCTATATCTATAGCATCGAATCTTCTTCGTGGCGCTCCATGACTACAAAGCAGAAAATTTGCGTCCATGTTTTCCACGGTTATGACGTTGCTCAACCTGTTCATGTTCACATTGTAGTCTGCAAGTTTGCAAGCCTTCACATTTATGTCATTGACCAAAACCTTTCTGACGCCTTCAACCTCCTTGGCAAATCTCAGTCCTCTTATACCACAGCCAGCTAGAGGTTCACAAACCGATATCTCGCGGTCAACACTTTTCTGATAAACCTGTAAGACCAATACTGCAATGTCGCGGTTTAGCTCCATAACAGGGTTGAAGAAGACTGGAGCCTTTGAAGGAGCGTACTCGGAAGGCGTATTGACGAATGCACCGAGTTCAGGAACCAGCACGTCAACGCTGCCTTCCTGAATGAGTTCAGTGGGAAAATCTATTCCAGTGTACTTTCCCATACTGTTCACTTGTCAAACATATATCTGTGAACTAGCTAAATTTGACCATGACAAAACATTTTAGGGAATATAGGTGTTCTGTTAGAGGGATTAATTGAGCGAGCGACTACTGCTCATAACAGGCAGTTCCGGGGTCGGGAAAACCTCTGTCCTCAGGAAGAGCATCGACGCTCTGAAAGTTTGTGGGTACTGTGTAGGTGGAATGATCAGTTATGAGGTTCGCAAAAATGGCAAACGTGTCGGATTTGAGATTCAAGATTTGAATAATGAGGAGAGAGGATGGCTTGCCCATGTGGATCAACGGGGGGGTCCACGAATAGGAAAGTATAGAGTGAACCTTGAGAACCTTGACGCCATAGGTGCAGCTTCGATAATTCATGCTGTCAAGAATGCACATGTCATCGTAATAGATGAGATTGGTCCTATGGAGTTATATTCAAGAAGATTCAGGGAAGCAGTCAATAAGGCCTTGCAGAGCAAGAAGCTTGTTATCAGCACGGTTCATCGAAAGATGGATCATAAATTGATTGGCAAGATTAGGACCAGAAAAGATGCAGTAACATTTCTTGTGACACGTGAAAACCGAGAGACCCTGCATCTAAACATTGCTGAGAAAGCCAAGTCATTCTTGTCAAGACATGCTTCGGAACAGAAGATTGAGATAGGAGAGAAGTAGGCTTGAGGATGCTTTATCATGCTAGTTGCGGGTGTTGATGATTCTGGAAGAGGCTGCGTCATAGGTCCTCTAGTTATTGCGGGTGTCCTAATTGAAAAAGATAATGTGCCAGAGCTCATTGAGCTGGGTGTCAAAGATTCCAAACTCTTGTCATCCCAAAGACGCAGAGAACTGGCTGTCAAAATCAAACGGATTGCTCTCAAATATGGAATAATAGAATTGTCACCTGTGGAAATCGATGAAGTAGTTAGACTTGGCAAGAGATTGCATAGACTTAACAGACTGGAGGCACAAGCCATGGCGAGAATAATTGAGGCGCTTAAGCCAGATGTGGTCTATGTTGACGCTTCGGACATAAAGGAAAAACGATTCGCAGATCACATTTCGGAGTTGCTGACAATTGAAGCTGAAATAGTATCTGAGCATAAAGCTGACAGGAAATATCCCATCGTTTCAGCTGCCTCCATAGTAGCCAAAGTCGAACGAGACAGAGAAATCAGAGACTTGACAGAGAAATACGGAGACTTCGGATGTGGTTATCCAACAGACCCGAAGACTACAAGCTTTCTCCGAAGATACCTTGAAAGATTTGGCAGATATCCTGACGATGTCAGAAAATCATGGAAGACTGCTAGGAGAATCAAGAGCATCAGAGAGCCAATTCAGGGAACTCTCATCTAGGACCGACGATCAAGTCCTTTGGATCTTTGATTCTTGAAATATCTTTGCCCTCGATGCAGGGGATATCCTCGTCTGGAATTTTCTGTCCCTCTGTTATTAAGATTGGATATGCTTGGACTATCCGGCTTATGCTCAGAATTTCATTCACTCTTCCAGGCAATTCCTGTTCGTTGTTGTTAATAACACCGCCGATGATTCTCATTCCGTTTTCTTTCACGTCCACCATGAAATCGAAGGGCGCCTTTCTAAATGGAGTGATATTACATTGAGCAAGCTTCTTGAGGATTTTTTGTAGGAGCCTACTTTTCGCTATAGCTCGTTTCGCCGTGGATAGGAAGTGTCTAGTCTCATCCGTCCGTTTGTCAAAGACATTTATTGGTTTGGCCACAGGGACTTCTAGGATGCGTAGGAGATTATACGCTGTGGAAACTGATGCCTTAGCCATTCTTCTTTCATATCCGTAAAGAGTTCTCCTTGAGGTTCCCATCATCTCAGCAAGTTCACCAACAGACAAGCCAAGCTCCTGTCTTCTCCGTTTGATGATTTCTCCATCAATTTCCACGTAATAACCTCCCGGACCAGCTTGAATAAGAGGGTAAAATTCGCGCAAGACGATGTTCTCAAACGTCTTTAGAGTGACAGCTCTTGTGTTGTATCTTGAGTAAACTGTGTCGTCCTCCAATAGTTTTTCTCGTGCCTTTTCGCTAACTAGAAGTGTGGCAGCTGACAAATGCTTTGACATAGACATTAGCTCGAATGAGTCATAAGAAGAAACATTACTTATGTCTGACTGGACTTTTACGATAACAAGAGTCTCATCTCTTCGGGCGGCGAAGTCAAAACAGCTTGGTCGAGAACAACACCTTTGAGAAACACTGAAACCCCCTTTCTTGAGCACGGTTCTAACAGCGGAAACGCTCTCACTCTCTGTGCTCATGGAAACGTCACACGGAATATCATCGCATTGTCAAATATAAACTGTATTTATCTTCTAGAAGACTAATCAGCATTGGCCACAATCATGGAATGCGCCTTGTCGTAAGGTTCCAGAGACAGAGTCTCTTCAATGTTGAAGCCACGTTTCTGTAAAACTTTGGTTTCTCTCTTGTAGATCTTCGATGGCTTTTCCGTGACGTCTATGCTTTGAGCCTTCACAGCTAGCACAGTCCATCCTGATCTCCTTAAGAATTGATCCGCGTTATCCGCTAGGATCTTTGCTTGCTCTGGCTGGGCGATGTCGCAATAGACAACATCGACCTTGCCCTTTATGAACATTGCATATTTCTCTGGAGACCGTGCATCTTCCAGTATAGGTGCCATGTTGCTTCTGAATGCACAAACATTGTTAATTAGTTCCCTAACAGTTCGAGGCGCGAAATCGACACAGTATACGTATCCCTTCATGCCCAATATGTCTGAGACATGGCTTGCTGTAGTACCGGAGGCTGCTCCCAGATAGAGGACTTCATTACTTGGCTCTATAGGGAACTTCTTAAGACCGTTATGTATAGCCGCTGCCAACTTACTTCTGAAAGGATCCCAAAGGCGATATTCAACTCCCTTGTGTGTGACAAGTCTCTCTCCGTACACCTTCCGACCGGGCGCAAAGTTCTTTGTTGCCAGTCTTGTGCCCTCATCTGCCAGCGTCACTTGATATATTGCGGGAAACGCAGGGTGTGGCTTAACTTTTACTTGCACGTTTCTTCGTTCTCCTTTTCTTTCCCTTGGGTCTCCTTCTTGAAACCATCGTAGGGTGCGTATACTTTTCTTGGATCTCTTCCACTCTACTGTGAAGGTCAGCATTCAATTCTTCGGCTATGTATCTCCCTCCAAAGGCATCAGCTCTTGCTGCAATAGCTATTTTTCCCGCTAGGGCTCTGGCGACTTTGCCTCTTTGCCACTTTTTCGCCTCATGCAGGAGCGGGTGTTGGAAAATTATGCCATGTTTCGGCGGTCGAGACCCTGTCTTGAGCGAACGGAATAGAGCTTTCTCTGCGCCCAGGACCTGTAATGTACTGGCGGGCATCTTGGCCAGGTTTATCAGACCGCCGGCTAGCGCGATTAGGCGGGCGCCAAGGAGAGAACCGACAATTGCTTTGATGTTTGGGGCGACACTTTCCATGGTCGTGTTCACGTAGTCCTCCAAGTTTTGCCTTAGTTTGAACAATTCAAGGGTGTTTGTGCACAATCCTTGAATCTGTGCTAAATCAGCTTCTGTTAAGTCAGCACCCATGGAGGTTCTTGCTGATTTGGCTATTCTTTTTGCTCTTGATCCTGGAATCTCCTTCTTCGCAAGTTCATCCTCGGTGAAGTTCGTCTTGTTTCCAAGCTCAAACACTAGGCGGGCGTAGGTCTCATGTTTATCCAAGAGGCGGTCAAGTTCAGGAAAGTGGATTCCGTACCATTCCCTTACTCTTCCCATGAACAGATTTATGGTTCTGTCCATATCATCTAGAGTTTGAATGGTGTGAGTTACAATTAGGTCTTCCTTCTCGGCTGCTCTTTTGACTCTAAGCCTTGCAGTTTCTAGAGTGAGTTCTTGCATCCATCTTTCAAATTCAGTGTGACTGTCAACAAACCCAGTTTGGACTGCAAGGTTTGCCATGTTGGATTGGAGAGTTTTCTTTGTTGTTGACATATCAGTGACTTTCGTCTTAACGTTCAGTCTTTCCTTGGTTGTCTTCGCCAGACCTGTATTCTCAAAAAGAAACATTTCATGATTCTTTGTCAGAAGGCTTTCCACTAGATGGGCAATCTCCTCCACAAAATCTCCGGCTTCAATCTCACTTAGTATTCTTGCAGCTCTCTCCGGCTCTCTCGGAAATAGAACACTGTCTATCATTTCGTCTCTCTCATTGAAAGCCAACACTCCAAAAGGAAATCCGATTATTCTTGTCTTCAGGTGTCAACGCCCTCCACAAAAAGGCAGCTAACTCTATGTCCTGAGTGAAATATAAATTGGGAGGAGATATCCAAAAGAATAATAAAGTGCCTTCAACGGCTCAACTAAGCGAGTTGACTATAATGAGGTTTAAGGGAAAAACTGTGCTTATCACGGGAGCCAGCGGGGGCATAGGAAGCGAGACTGCCCGTTCCTTTGCTGGAGAAGGGGCCAATATAATTGTGAACTATTTCTCTTCTCCGGCCAAGGCTGAAAACATCGCCAAAGAAATCAGTAAATCAGGTGTTGAGGCTATGGTGTTTGGAGCCGATGTTTCCAACCCTCAGCAAGTCTCTTTAATGATTGAAGAAGCTGTTGATAGATTTAGCGGAATCGACGTATTGGTGAATAACGCAGCTAGACATCCACCTCCCTCTTTTAACTTCGGTGAACCGGATTGGGAACTCTGGAAGAGAATGGTTCAAGTCAATGTAATGGGTATACTGGTATGCTCTCATTTTGCGGCTCCACATCTGAAGAGAAAACATGGAAACATTGTAAATGTAGTGATGGACTACAATCGAGGCGCACTAGGTTATGTTCTCACCAAGATTGCTGGGACGCCATTGACTAAGGGACTAGCTATGAAGCTCGCTCCCGTACGGGTTAACGCTGTCTCTCCAGGCTACATTGACACCTGGGGGATGACTGAAGAAGAGAAGAATCATGCCCTCGCAAACTCGTTACTCAGAAGAATTGGACAACCAACAGACATCGCCAAGGGAATCCTCTTCCTAGCTTCTGAGGACGCTTCCTATATCACTGGCGAGACAATTCATGTTGACGGTGGCAGCCAGCTCTTTGGTAACAATGAGTCATTCCCAGCTTTTTTTCCTCAATGCACATTTATAAGAGCCTGGTAATTACTGAGAACTACCGTGGTGAGATGACGATTGGCAGCTAGTTCTCGGAGCATAGACTTAGCAGGTTTGAAGCTTGCCAATCCTACGATCTTGGCCTCAGGAATATTGGGCCTGTCTTCAGAATCTCTCAAGAGTGTAACCACTGGTGGGGCGGGCGCCGTAGTCACCAAATCCATTGGATCAAAGGCTCGGACTGGCTACCGCAACCCTTCGATAGTTCAGACAAACTGCGGATTGTTGAATGCTGTAGGACTCCCAAATCCAGGAATCGAGGTGTTTGCTGAAGAAATCAGTTGTGCGAAACACAATCTCGATGTCCCGTTAATCGTCAGCATATACGGTTTCTCGGCTGAAGAATACAGAAACGTTGCTGAGAAAGCTGTGAAAGCAGGTGCAGACAGCGTGGAGCTGAACGTTTCCTGTCCTCACGTAGAGAAAACCGGTTCTGAAATTGGGCAAGATCCAACTGTTTTGGCAGAATGCATTAGGGAAGTCAAAGATGTTGTGGAAAAACCTGTCTTTGTTAAATTGTCTCCTAACGTCACGAATATAGCACAGATCGCAGAAGCAGCTGCTGATGCAGGAACCGACGGCTTGACAGCTATAAACACTGTCAAAGCCATGGCGATAGATTCTGAAACCACACGGCCTATTCTGAGCAATATAACAGGGGGACTGTCGGGACCCGCGATAAAGCCAATTGCCCTCAGGTGTATCTACGAGATATATGAGAGTGTCAGACTGCCGATAATCGGGTGCGGAGGAATAAACAACTGGAGAGATGCAGTTGAGTTCATTCTGGCTGGTGCGAAAGCTGTACAGATAGGAACCGCTATAGCCTCTGAAGGTCTGGGAGTATTCCAGTCCGTTTCTCGCGGGATAGAAGCTTATCTGGAAAAGAAAGGTTTTCGGAGTGTGGAAGATATTGTTGGGCTGTCACATCGCAGGTAACGAACTCAGGACGACGAGCATCCTGAATATTGAAGCTGAAAGCCCTACGGTGAAGACCTTGTCATTCAAAGATGAGTTGTGTGCGAAGGCTAAGCCCGGGCAGTTCTTGATGTTTTGGATTCCGGGAGTAGATGAAATCCCTCTGAGTATACTCAACACAGAAGAAGACATCATATCAGTAGCGGTCAGAAGAGTTGGCGAGGCAACAACCGCCCTCCATGAAAAGAAAATGGGTGACACAATAGGCGTCAGAGGCCCGTTCGGAAACAGTTTTACTTTGAGCGAAGGCAGAATATTGATGATCTGCGGAGGAACTGGTGCAATACCCATACTGTTCTTGGCTGAAAGATTGGTCTCTGAGTCGAAGCGTTTAACCTGTATAATCGGGGCTGAGACAGGTGAGGAGCTACTGTTTATGAACAGGTTTGAAAAGCTTGGAACAGAAAAAATGAGAATCCTAGCCACAACTGAGGATGGCAGTCATGGCATTGAAGGGTTTGCTACCACTCCTTTGAGGTCTTTGTTGGAACAAGAGAGATTTGACATGATTTACACGTGTGGTCCCGATCGGATGATGCGGAAGGTTTTCGATATGGCTGAAGAGTTTGGAATAGCCTTGCAAGCCAGTCTTGAAAGGTTGATGCGGTGCGCAGTAGGCTTGTGTGGGAGCTGCACTGTAGGCAAATACCGCGTATGCAAGGATGGCCCAGTCTTCAGCAGTCATCAACTACAAGAAGCGAGAGGAGAATTCGGACGGTACAAGAATGATCTCAATGGAAGAAAAATATGGATAGACATCTGAAAGATTATAGAAATGGAATAGGCAAGGTTAGCTTACCCCTTTGTTCATTATCAAAGTTTCAAAAAAGTTATATGTTCCCATTTCTATTTGAATGGGTGGCAAGTGTCCAAGATGAAAGGTGACCGTCAAATTCAGTCTTGACTTCATCCTTCTGATTGAAACCAGATCACGGTCCACTGAAATCGTCAAACATCATGAAAATTTTGAGCAATATATACTATGCAAGACTTGTCTCAGTTCTTGCTGTTTGGAGGTTGAATGGTGTTCAAAGAAGCGAAATCTCTAGTCGATCTTCCAGAGCTTGAACATAGAATCTTGAAGTTCTGGAAAATTCATAACTCCTTTGAGAAACGAGTTAGTCTAAACCAAGGCAACGAGAGATGGTCATTCATAGATGGTCCAATCACTGCCAACAACCCCATGGGGGTCCACCACGCTTGGGGACGAACATACAAAGACGTATTTCAGCGTTATCAAGCCATGAACGGGTTTGACCTACGTTATCAAAATGGCTTTGACTGTCAAGGTCTATGGATCGAAGTAGAAGTGGAGCGGGAACTGGGATTCAGATCAAAACGTGACATTGAATCCTATGGAATAGCCGAGTTTGTCAAGCGATGCAAGCAACGAGCTTTGCGTTATGCAGCCTTACAAGCTGAGCAATCCCTTCGTCTTGGATCTTGGATGGACTGGGATGATCCGGAACTACTTCGCAGGCTCGCGGAAGGACTGGAAGACGAAGGAGAAGTCTTGACTGTCCAAGGTCCCGAAGGCCCTGTATCGGATACGGTGGAAGGGCTGGTCAGCAGGTTAGGTTCGCCTGAACTAGGTGGCTCCTACTTCACATTCTCGGATGAGAATAATTACATGATTTGGACTGTACTCAAAGAATGTCACAGACGTGGGTGGATATACAAGGGTAGAGATGTTATGCCTTGGTGTCCTCGGTGTTCCACAGCGTTGTCTCAACATGAGATCGTGACTGAAGGGTATCGAGATGTCAAACACTTGGGAGTCACCCTCAGATTCCCCCTTTGTAGAAGACCGAACGAAGCATTGTTAGTCTGGACTACTACGCCATGGACTCTTTCTTCCAACGTGGCGGCAGCTGTCCATCCTGATATGTCTTATGTGAAGGTTCGGAGGGACAATGAGACTCTGTATCTGGCCAAGGCAGCTCTAGGTCGGCTCTTTGAAAAGGCTGACTACAGGGTGATAGAAGAACTGACTGGGACAGATATGCAGGGCTGGACCTACGTTGGACCTTTTGATGAGCTCGCTGCAGAGCAAGAACAAGGAGCGGTTGACGCCCACCGTATAATTCCTTGGGAAGAGGTGAGCGAAGTAGAAGGAACAGGCATTGTCCATATTGCCCCTGGCTGTGGAAAGGAAGACCTAGAACTCGGGAAGGAGCATGACCTCCCTGCAGTGGCCCCACTGAACGATTTTGGGGTCTTTGTCGAAGGCTTTGATTGGCTCTCAGGAACTCACGTTTACGAGTCAGCGCAACCGATCATCAATAACTTAAAGGACAAGGGTCTGCTCTTCAAGGTTGAGGACTATGTGCATCGTTACCCTGTTTGTTGGCGATGCGGGAGTGAATTGGTTTTCCGTTTGGTGGATGAATGGTTCATCTCCATGGGCGAAAAGCTAGAGAAGCCGCTTGAACAGATCAAGGAAGAGGAGAAGAAAAAGAATCTTCGATATCAAATCATAGAAGTGACCAAACAGGTTCGCTGGATTCCAGAATACGGTTTGAAGCAAGAACTAGACTGGTTGCAGAACATGGAAGATTGGATGATATCAAAGAAGAGGTTTTGGGGTCTAGCGTTGCCGATATGGGAGTGTCATGATTGCGGAAACTTTGAGGTAATAGGAAGTAAGGAGGAACTGAAGTCTCGAGCTATAGAAGGTTGGAACGACTTCCAAGGACATACGCCGCATCGTCCTTGGATAGACTTGGTCAAGATCAAATGCAAAGGATGTGGCAAGGCTATTTCCCGAGTTCCGGACGTGGGGAATCCGTGGTTGGATGCTGGGATCGTTGCATATTCCACACTCAAATATCGGTATGACCGAGATTTCTGGGGAAAATGGTTCCCTGCAGATCTAATCTGTGAATCACTGCCAGGACAGTTGCGCAATTGGTTCTATTCGATGCTGGCCATGAGCACAATCTTGGAACGTCGCAGTCCATTCCAGACCTGTTTTGGTTATGGTCTAGTGTTAGATGAGAAGGGGAATGAGATGCACAAGTCTTCAGGGAACCTAATACAGTTCGACGACGCTGCAGAAACTATAGGTGCAGACGTAATGCGTTGGATGTACTGCACAAGTAGACCTGAGAGGAACATGCTTTTTGGCTATGCGTTAGCGGAGACCGTGAAGCGTCGATTCTTGATGCCTTTGTGGAACGTCTACAGCTTCTTCGTTACCTACGCAAACATTGACAAGTGGACTCCCAAGAGCGCTACTGTGGAATACTCTCTTCTGGACAGATGGATATTGTCAAAACTTCACACCCTTGTACATGAAGTAACTGGCCTTCTAGAAGAATGTGATGTCTACAGCGCGGCTGAGAAGCTAGAACAGTTTGTCGACGGACTCTCCAAATGGTACGTCCGCCGTTCTCGGCGCAGATTCTGGAAAAGCGAAGCAGATACAGACAAAAGAGCAGGCTACACGACCTTATACACTTGTCTTACGATTTTCACAAAACTTCTAGCACCTTTTCTCCCGTTTCTAGCTGAAGAGATGTACCAAAATCTTGTCCGCAGTGTAGATGCCAACGTTCCTGAGAGTGTGCATCATAATGAATGGGCAAAGTCTGATGAATCCTTCATCGATGAAGAGCTAGTAGTGAACATGGACTTAATCATCCAAATCTGCGGCTTGGGTCGGTCAGCACGAGACAAGGCTGGAATAAAACTTAGGCAACCTCTGAAAGAGGCTAAAGTTGTAACAGACGAAGCCAGACTGGAGCGGATTGAACCGTTTAGAGAAATAATCAAAGATGAACTCAATGTGAAGGAGTTGAGTCTTTCGACCAAGAAGGAGGACTTGGTTAACTATGAAGTTGCACCTTTACCCCATCTTCTAGGCAAGAAATTTGGAAAGTTGTACAAGAAGATATGCGAGGCTGTTTCAAATGCTGAAACAGACGAGATCGTTCAAAGGATCGAGAAAGGTGAAAGCACTGAAATACTGGTGGATGATCAAGTGATAACTCTGTTGCCCCAAGAGGTTGAGGTTCGAACTCGGCCATTAGAAGGATATGCACTGTCAGAAGATCAGGATATTATCGTTGGGGTCAGCACAACGATCAGTGAATATCTGAAACAAGAAGGTTTAGCACGTGAGATTGTGCGTCGCATCCAGAACCAACGTAAGGATGCAGGCTTCGACATTGATGATCAAATCGTGACCTATTATGAAGCAGGACCCAAACTTAGCAAGGTCTTCATTACCCAAAAGGACTATATCACATCAGAAACCCTGTCCACAGCCTTACAGCAAGCCAGCCCGCCAGAAGAAGCCAATGTTACAGATTACAAGATCGCTGGCGAACGGCTGAAAATCGGATTAATCCGAACCGGTGAAGACTAGCGTTTTCCTCTCCTTCAGGAACCATCTTCCGGAACTCTCTGCTAGCACGGAGTCCCCTTGATCTGAAAAGAATGATGTCATAGACTACAGATACCTTCTGTTCAGCTGGACCAGCATGCAAAAAGTCAGAGCGTGGCGTCCCAAGCCTTAACTACATGAATCTTAGGAGTCTTTTACGGTGTCGTTGATTGAAACTCAAGGGGGTTCACTTTCTTCTGACTTACAGGTGTGATTTGGAGTGCGATCATTGTTTTGTCTGGGGTAGCCCAAAAGCCAGAGGCGTATTCACACTAGAACAAATAAGAAGCATACTGACCGAAGCAGACACGTTGGGGACTGTAGATTCCGTTTTCTTTGAGGGTGGAGAACCCTTTCTCTACTATCCTATTCTGGTGAAAAGTGTGGTGGAAGCCTTAGATCTTGGTTTCAGCGTAGGGATTCTTTCCAATTGCTACTGGGCTAGCTCCAAGGAAGACGCCAAACTCTGGCTGCTCCCCATAGCTGAGGCAGGTGATATCGACCTAGGGCTGAGTAGTGATCTTTATCATGCAGAGCATTGGCAGATCGAAGAAGTGGAGAATGCTGTGAAAGCTGCAAAGGATCTGAACATGAAAGTCGGGATACTCGCCATCGAATACCCTAAGGCGAAAACTCCTTGCCCAAGTGAAATCCAAGGTGCCAAAGTAGGCTCGTATGAGCTTATGTATAAAGGAAGGGCGGTTTCAAAACTGGCAGACGAAGCCGATAAGAAGCATTGGCGTGAATTCACGAAGTGTCCGCACGAAGAACTGGAAGATCCTCAAAGGATCCATATTGGACCTAAGGGTTTTGTTCACGTGTGCCAAGGCATAGCTATTGGGAACGCCTGGCAGAAGCCCTTTTCAAAGATTATCACCAAATACGATCCTCAAGAGAACCCTGTCCTGAAAACTTTGATTCGTGGTGGCCCTGTGGCCTTGGTTGAAAGGTTCAACTTGCCCCATACGGAAGTTTACGCGGATGCATGTCACCTATGCTATGAAGCCCGCTGCCTACTGCGCGAGCGCTATGGAGACATTTTGGGTCCCGATGAGATGTACGGAATATCCGAATAGATCCGTTTAATGTGTGGAGAATGTTATAAGGGATGCCTTCCTAAACTTGCGGCAGGAATGCATATGCTGTCGAGAGATGAAGCTATCAGCTTGGTCAAGGAGAATATTTCGAAAAGGAATATCGTTTTCCATATGATTGCAGTTGAAGCGATCATGAAAGAGTTGGCAAGGCATCTTGGGGAGAATGAAGACTTCTGGGGATTGACAGGTCTGCTACATGATATCGACTATGAGAAGATAGGAAGCGATTGGGAGAAACACGGTGTTGTAGCCGCGAAGATTCTGAAGGATTCGGTAACTGAAGAAGTTATTAGAGCTGTTAAGACTCACAATTTTGAACGTACAGGGATCACACCTGAAAGCAGGATGGAGAAGGCATTGATCTGCTGTGATGCGATTTCAGGTTTGCTGGTTGCTTGCGCTCTTGTAATGCCGTCCAAGAAGCTGGCCGAAGTGAAAGTCAAGACAGTGAAAAAGAAGTTCAAAGATAAGGATTTCGCCAGAGGAGCTGACCGAGAAAGAATTCTGTTCTGCGAAAAAATAGGTGTCCCCAAGGAGGAATTCTTAGAGATTGCCTTACGGGGATTGAAAAGATACGCTGAGCAAGTAGGTCTTTAGCTGCGAGTTTTACTTGTCTAGAAGACTTTCTAGTTTTTCGATCTCTGAGCATTTTGTAGATTTCCGAACAAGCTCAGGCGCCTATGAACTTAACGTTTTCCACGCGGACAGATGGTACGACTGAGTTCATGAACTGTTTTACATCAGTGCCTATTCCAGATATCTGTTTGAACCAGTCGAAGGCCACACCAGATATCATTCCTCCCTTTACGGGATGAAGGATTTCTCCACTTTCTATGTAGAAGGCTCTTGAAAGCTTAGTACTGATCATTCCTGACCCGGGCTGGGCAAATCCCGCCATGGACTCTGCCAAGATCCCTTTGTCGACCTCTGATATGAGATCTCTCTTTGCCTTGTTTCCCGGTTGTATCATTAGGTTTGATGGATAGATCTCAGGTTTTGATCTGTAACCATTCCCAACTATTGCACGAATCATATCGAATCCGCCCGGAAAACGCGAAGCGTTTCCCGTATTCTTCTCTCCTGAAGCGTCTGCAGAAGTCGCATCATGCAGAAAGCTTTCGAGTCTACCTTTTCTAATTACGCAGGTGTTTTGCGACGCGGAGCCTTCATCATCGAAAGATCTAGATGCAAACCGGCCTTTGAGGAGCGCGTTATCTCTTATTGTCAGTTTCTCCAAAGCCACCTGCTCTCCTCGTTTATTCGTCCATGCAGAGCGGCCGGCAGCAACATTATCGCCTTTCAAAGCATCCACTAGTACGGTGAAGAACTGATTAGAGACCGCCTCTGGGCCAAAAATTACTGTTCCTTCAAAACTTTCCACATGCTGCGGTCGGAACATTTCCACGACCATCTTTCCTACGTTTTCACCGATCTTTTCTGGATTCACGTCTGCCCCACGATTGAATGTAGCATCATAACAGCTTCCCGTAACTTCGCCATCCTGTTCGCCACTCCCATCAAGATACAGGACGGACCTAGTCTCCCGTTCTTCGAGATCCACCCCAAAGGTATTTATGACACCCCGCCGACCAGACTCGAAAAGCACACGTCCAGACTTAGCTACAATCCTATCATCAACACTTTGTGCAGCGTTCAGCATCCTCTTCGCGATGTCAACTCCTTCATCCACATCCATCTCCTCAACCTCACGGTTAAACAATCCCCTTACCTGGGGGAGTTCAGTAACTCTTGGAAGAGCAAAGTTTGGAACCTCGGAACTTGCCCTTGCAATGGAAGAAGCTTTCTCTAGAGCCTCAGAAATGGCCTTCTGACTTAGAGAATTGGTGCAAGCAAAGCCAATCTTGTTTCTTCTCACAATGACCCTGAATCCCACACCCGCATCACAAACCATGTTCTGAGTATAAACCTCGGAATTCCGTATCGCAATATCCGTTGTCTGCGTGCTTGTGAAAAACGCTTCCCCCTCAGTCGCTTCTCTCTTTTCCAGCGTCAGCATTGCCTTATGTACAAATCCCTTCAGAATGTTCCAGTTCTCGCCCAGACTCATTTATTATCCCCCCATCCCGCCTACTGTGATCTCGCATCGAATTGCAGGAACAACCCGACCTTGAACAGCAAACTGGAACTTGCCGCAGGCACCGGGGCGCAGAACCACCTTCTTTCCTACCGCGTCTACAGTCTTGAAGACCTCGATGGCATTTCCGGCTACATTAGCGCCACGCAAGTCTTCACCAAGCCTGCCGTTCTGTATCAGTCTTGCATTCTGGAAACCAAAAGTGAAGTCTGCATTGACATCTGCTTGACCGCCAAAAGTCCCTTCAAGAAACATGCCCTCCTTCACATCCTCAACCATTTCTTCAAACGAAGAGTCACCCATCTCGATGCCAATGTTTGTTTGTCTGATCAAGGGCTCGACACTGTAGTCCCAAGCATGAGCATTGCCGGTTGGCGGGACGCCCAGTATTGCCGCACTTGTTCTGTCATGCATGAAAGACTTTAGCTTTCCTTGTTCGATCAGTATAGTGTGTTTGCATTCTACGCCTTCATCATCATATGCGAAATATCCCAGGCCGCTGGGGACATGACCGTTATCATAGATGGAGACTAGTTCGGATGAAACGACTTCACCAATGCGATTGCCAAAGCCGCCACCAGTCATTGCTATATCTGCTTCTAAGGGATGCCCTATTGCTTCATGGAGAAGGGTGGCGCATAGAGTAGGATCTATGACCACACGGAATCTGCCTGACGGTGGAGCTCTTTTGTTCAGAAGCTTCACCGCTTTCTCTGCAACTGATTTTCCAAGGGAATATGGTGAGTTCGTATCGAAGAGCTCTAATCCTCCTGTGTGGCCGAAGCTTTCTTGTGCAGGACATAGTGCGCCGTTGGCTTTGGCTATAACATTGACAAAGAGAAATACTCGTGTGGCCTTTTGGTGGATTTTCGATCTTTCTGAGCTGAGGAAATACTTGTCGTCTTCTATAGCGAGGAATGTAGATTTGACTTCAGCAACTTGGGATCCACCTTCTCTTGCACCTTCAGAAGCACTGAGGGGAAGAGCTGCGAAATCTTCGATGGAATAATCTTTGAGGGGCTTCTTTACTGGAATCGAAACATCAGCTTTCACATCTCCAATGGGTTCGAGCGACATTTTCTTGGTTTTCAGTGGGAGAGAAGCCTTAGCCAATTTTGTCGCCTTCTCAAGCGTTTGTTCCACGCTGCTCAGGTCGATCGCGTTGGTTGAGCTAAAGCCCCAGGACTCACCATCCATCAAGACCCTAACACTTACTCCGTCCAGAAAAACATTTGAGAAATCTTCCACTACACCGTTCCTAATCCTGCAGACGATCATGGATCGCCTCTGACCTCGGAACTGTGTCAGACTAGCTTGTTCGGCAATCTTCGTGTCCAAGCATTTCTCAAAGATATCAAGCATCACAATCAACCCAATTACAAAGGTAGAATGGCATTGCTGAATAGGTAAGCTTTGCCCCTGTTTCATAACCAAATCTGCAAGCTTCGAACATCCCTGATGGGATACTAATCTATATATCTCTTGAAGAACTATTCTCAAGCAGACTTTCGGGTTCTAGGCAGATCGGCAATGCCTTATTATGTCTATATGCTCCTTTGCACAGATGGAAGCTTTTACACTGGCTATGCCAAGAATGTAGGGCGGAGAGTAAGACAACACACGAAGGGACGGGGTGCCAGATATACAAGGATACACAGACCCGAGAAACTCGTGTACTTGGAGAAATTCAACAGCCGCGGTGAAGCTATGAAGAGAGAACTAGAAATAAAATCTCTAAGCCACGATAAGAAAGAACAACTAGCTGATCTAGATCAGACAGGTGATTAGCATTATAGTGTCGCCTGATCTAATCCTTAGTTTTCTTAGATCCGTCACGAGTTCGCGCCTCGTAATAAGCTGAAGCTCAGTTCTGACCATACTGTGATATATTCTTCTATAGATTTTTGTGGTTTGCGGAAGAATCTCAAATTGCGCGTGACAATGACGAACCGTATCTACTTTGTGGAAACACTAATGAAATTGTTTCTTAACTCTGAAATCCGCAATCTTGTAGCAAACATACAATTCTTTAAGCGGATAAATATCAATAGTAAAGAATCGGCACCAACATGTATGATGTGATTATTGTTGGCAGTGGACCAGCAGGACTAGCCACAGCTATTCACTCCGCCATTTTTGGCTTGCATACACTCGTCCTAGAAGCAAATGAGAAAGCAGGCGGGATAGCAACTAGGGCGCGTGGAATAAGCAATTATCCTGGCTTTCCAAGGAAAATATCTGGGCTGAGACTTATGGAGAAGATGATAACTCAAGCAGAGAAGAATGGTGCTGAACTTCACACTTCAGAAGAGGTTACTGACCTTTTTCTGCGTGGGAAAGAGAAAACTGTGAAGACTCAAGGGGGCAAGTATCAATGCAGAGCTTTAATTCTGGCGACAGGAGATGCAATGAAAGGTTTAGGAATGAAGTGGGAAACTTGGATAGGTGGTGGCGTTGTGTACTGTACAGAATGCGGTTCGCCTTTTTTCGAAGGGAAAGAGATAATTGTCATTGGAAGCACCAAGAACGCGGTTGACGAGGCAGTGCATTTAACCAAGGCCGCTCAGAGTGTAAGGCTGGTTAACCATGCCAATATGATCGACATCAATAGTCACACAAGGAAACGATTAGAAGAAGAACATGTTACATTAATAGGGGATTTCAAGGGAAAAGAGATTAAAGGCAAACCACCCTCCAAAAGGCTTGTGTTGCACCGTACTAGTGATTCTGCAATGAAAACATTGAAAGCAGACATGATCCTTGTAATTGCAGGCGTTAAACCATTTGTGTCAGTTTTGCAGAAGGCCGGAATAAAAACTCATAGACAAGGATGTATCATTGTGGATGAGTTCGGAAGAACAAATATTAAAGGAGTTTTTGCAACTGGAGGGTGCGCTTCAACGATCAAGGACATAATACCAGCATGCATAGGAGATGGAACAATCGTTGCTACATGCGCACGTCTATACTTGGCGTACGGATGCTGGGTGTCTTAGCTGTTTAATCGTTACTCCAAAAATGTTTCTTTCTGATTTGGCAGGTTCTACTATGTTTTAGGTGTCTCATCCATAATGCTCATACATATTTTTAGCTTTGTTCTACTCGAACTCTGCTCACACATCAAAAAATGACAGCGAAACCTAGATGTTCTTACGCGCGCGCGCTGAGTTGGGAAAGCGGTGTATCTACACCGTAAGCGAAATTGAGAACTTCATTCTAGGAAACTGCCATAAAATTATGTAGTGTAGAGTAACATTTTCCACAAGTCATAAAAACTGAAGTTGCATAATGATTTGAGTCTAGGCTAAAATAGGTGAGGTGTCTTGAGCAAGAAACCTGTTTACTTAACGGTTCTGGTGATTGTTCTCATGGGAGTGTTAGGTGTATCCTTTAACGTTCATGAGGTTGAAGCAGGTGGAACCATTACTATTAAGGCGGATGGAAGTGTTGAGGGTACGACATACATTGTGAGCGATGATAACGTCACGTATACTTTTACTGCAGACATTACCGATAATATTGTGGTT
>CAYGAG010000009.1:0-55002 GCA_964347765.1 uncultured Candidatus Bathyarchaeia archaeon | reverse complement strand
GCGACCTGGGTACTTGCTAATCTCCGCGCAAAAGGACTGTGATTTCCATGGCGCGCGGGCTACCTAAAGAAGTAGGAGGTGAATGATTGAAATGATGGGATTCGGGGGATGGTGGGGTATGCTCTTTGTGCCCATAGTATTGGCACTGATAGCCTACCTTGTTTACTACTCAGTTGCTGGATCCTCAAGAACTCGGCGATCTTCACGATATCAAAGTGGAATAGCATTAGAAACCCTTAGGGAACGATACGCAAGGGGCGAGATTACAAGAGAACAATTCTTGAAGATGAAAGAGGAGCTAGAATCGTGAACTATAAACGATTGGCTCTGGCGCGCGGCTGATTCTAGTCTGGTGACTTGAAAACTAGCCATGCTTCCATCCTTTCTTGCGGTAGAGAACTGCCCATAGGCGAAAAGGTTTGGTGGCATTTCAAAAACCCGTGTGGAAGCAATAGGCATCTTGAGTTCTACTGTCCCTCATGTTATGAGGAGCTGTGGATTATAGCCAAAGCTAGACTCTGTAATTTCTACGTGGAAACCGTCTAGAAAGTGTAATCCGTAAGGTGAAATTAATTCATTATGTAGTATTTCCGAAAATACACTTGAAAAACCAGAAAAATCACAATTTTCCTAACAATATCCATTAATTACACAGGATTGAAACAAGAAAGCTCCGCGGTTTTTACTTGTAAAGTCATAACGTACTTCCTAAAAATAGTTATTAGGAAATAGGACAGGACTTAGCCAGAAAAGAAACTCTCTCCTCTCTTCTTCACTATTGTTTATAAATATCTATATGACGATCGATTATCGACAAAGCTCAAAAACGGGTTATTCAAGAACATTTTATAAAGAATCTATATATGATACGCATTACGTATCGGTTTTCCCTTAGTAATATTCTGAAAACTCACACTTAGAAACGAGAGAGAGCCTTAGTGTCTAACTATCACATACTCGCCTTGTCTATCTGGAACTCCTTCCCTTGTTATGATATGTGTAGCGAATCTTCGCAGGTAATTGAAACCTGTGGTGTAGGATTCTAAGTCTAGTCTGTGCATTACACGGAACGCGCCTATGAGTGAAGAATCCTTGTCAAACTCATCTTTAGCTGCTGTCTCTCGGAACAGGTGAGGCCAAACCTTTTCGCTTATCTCTCTCAGAATGTTGAACACGTGCCTACCGCTGATATGCGTGTCAATCTCTATGAGTTTACCGAAACCAAACAGGCTCTTAGCGCGTGGAAAGAAGTATTCCGGTGTAGGTGTTAGACCCTGTAAAAACTCGTAGTATTGTAGGATAGGCAGGGTGTAGGGATCCTGTAGCGGAATCGATTTAGTCACTCTTTTTGATAGCACGTTTGCCTTTCGTTTCTTCAAAACTGTGAACGTCATAAATAGCAGATTGTCTTTCACTTGAACGTCACTCACTTTAAGAGCTGCTACACTAGAACGCCGTTTCCCTGTCAATCGTAAGACGCATAGGAGAGCCTTCGCCCGTAAGCTGAAAAACAAATCCTCTATCCTTTCAGCCTTGTCCAGCATTTGCTGAAACTCTTCTGGACCTACTACCGTTTCTCGCTCAGTTCTTAGAGTGCTTCCACGTGTGTAAGTCACTTTTCATCTTCTCCTATTAGACAATATGATTACGCAGAGAACTATGAAACACACCAAGCCGAAAACTGCTAACGGTAGAATAGGCGGAACACTCGCTAGAGTGGTATTCATAGAGAGAAAAGTGAAAGCTAGCAAGCCCGTTATCAGCATGAAGCTGAATACGGCGAACTTAATCATTCTTTACACCTCAAAAAAAATGTGAGCCGGGATCGAATCCCGGCTTCCCCTTCTTCCAGCCATTTCCCAACCAATTCCTCCACCCGACACTCTCTTGTGTCTATATCTGTTTAAACTTATACCTGACAATTTATATTTTTCACCCCTCTGGTTTCCTCTGCTCCTTCTGAAAGGTTTGAGCGCAGTCTTCGCAGAGCTGTATCTTCTCGTTCTTGTTTGTCATAGCTTCCCAGCTTGACATTTTGATGTAGCCGCATACCCCAC
Organism: uncultured Candidatus Bathyarchaeia archaeon; assembly: GCA_964347765.1. Classification (GTDB taxonomy): domain Archaea; phylum Thermoproteota; class Bathyarchaeia; order Bathyarchaeales; family Bathycorpusculaceae; genus CAYGAG01. The sequence goes on along the minus strand of CAYGAG010000009.1, from coordinate 52,945 downwards.
ATTTCTTTTCTGAATATTCTTCTGTCCAATAGACTGTTGTTAGATCGTCTAGTGAGGGATCCACCCCTAGAGAAACGTCACTTTTGCCACTAATGTCACTCTTACCGTCTATGGTATGCTCCATGCTTAGTGACGTTAGTGAAGTTAGTGACGTTTTTTCAGAGGTGTATCCATACCTAGCTGCCAAGTAATCTAGAAGGTCCATGTCATAGAATATCGCTCTAAGTCCCCCTGAGACCCGGGTAGAGTTGAAACCTAACGCTTTAACCTGTCTCCCAACGCTTCTAGGGCCTCTCTGCTGTTTCTCAGATTTCCCCTCATTCAGCTTGTCAGTTATGTCCTGAATAGTCAGTTTTCCAGCTTCGACCCTATCTCTAAGACTCACCAGAACCTCAACCATTTCAGCTTCAAGACTTGCTTTCTCTTCCTCCAGTCTGGAGGTATAGACTTGCTTCGCATACTCGCTTACCCGTTCACGCACATTTTCAGGACTGACAGAAACCAAAGGATAGAACAGTTCAGCAACCCGGCCATGTTTAACCGGCAAGTATTCTAGAACCTGTTCCACACCCTCTAGAATAGGCGTCTTATCCTTCAACACGTTCATTCGGTAAATGAGCAGCATAAGCCTGAGAGATGCAGCTCGTTCCATGTCAAGAAATAAAGGAACGTCTCTCACGTTCCTTCTCATGTGAACCCCTATGCTTCTTGAATCCAGTGTTGACACAAACAATTTAGTTGACGCCAAAGCCTTGAAACTGAAGCAGCTGAACCGGTCGATACTCCCGTTCTCAGTCTTAACCCTGAGAACAAATTGACCCTTCCTGTACCCAGCGTTTAAGACCGCGATTGCTTCGGTCTTCTGCTCGCTCCCGTAAATCTCACTTTCATCTAAGCAGACTGTTGGACCATACTGGTCAACAGTTCGGAATAATGCCGCACTTGAGAAACTTGGTGACAGCATGCTTCTGTAAGACAGCTGCCACAACACTTCTAGGGCTCGCGTCTTCCCTGAATCTTTAGGTCCCAAGAAAGTTAAGTATGGGACAGAATCAAACTTTTCAGGAATATAAGATGCCACAACCCATAAGCTGAGAATATCGTATAAGGTGTCATGCGGCAACTCAACAAACTCATAGATGTATCCGCGCACTAGGTCAAACACGGCTTTCACATCAGTAACGGTTGAAACTCTGTATTGCTCATTTGGAAACTTGGGTAAGGGCCATAGAGAACGGGGTAACGGGTTGTACACCTGTTCATCCATGTTTTCGTATGAAGCGTCAAAATTCAGTTGATCATCCTTCTCATAATAAATGGCAAAGCCGTTCTCGCCATGAGGTCCTTGCGCCTGTTCAAACAGGTGAAGCTCTTCTGTGGATCCTGGCGAGAAAAAAGTTTTATGTTCTTGCTCACTCATATTTTTCTAACCTCTTTGGTGCAGCTGGACTCTGTGGATACGGGTCCTCACCGAGACCGTGCTGACGTCTGCACGCCGAGCCTCGGATCTAAGGAGCTGTATGTCCACGCCCAGCTCACTCTTTTATCGCAGCCTTCAATTCCTTGAGTTCTGCGAGCGCGTTCTGAACGTCAACGAGAAGCCTGTGCAGTTTTTCGCGGTCTACCGTGATTTTGTCCTGGGTCATTCTAATCCACTTCTTTCAGGAATCGGTCAACCGCTTTACGCATCAATTGACTCATGTTCTCGGCTTTGCCTTCCCTTACAGCGTTTTCTAATTGCTGCTTAAACTCTGGTTCAACCCGTATTCGCAGCATTATGCTCTTCATCGTGACCACAACCTATAAGTAGCTACAAAGTGAGAAATATATCCTGTGTAGCTACAATGTCGGACAAGAGAAAACGTAGATTAATGGAAAACTTGGAGAAATGCTACAAAGTTGTGCAACAAAAGAGCAAATCTGGAATAAGCGCTTCAGACATTGCGGAAAAACTTGACGTTCATAGAACCTCAGTTCACCGATGGCTTAACACTCTAGACCTAACAGACAAAGTTTATAGTGAACATGGTTTATGGTATCCTAAAGAAGCCAAATTCAAAAAGGTAACGAAAAACTCTTACAAATATATGCGGAAGCTCTATGAAAAAATGATTGAGCTACGTCTTAATCCCAAAACACGATATAGAGAGAACGGAAGCATTTACTACTATCACAACACTTTCGAGATAATTCCTACGATAAAGATTCTTGCAGAAATGCACCCTTCAATTAAAGAGTTGTTAGTTGAAGCTGTCGAAAATTCAGAGACTAGGTTTCTCTTCCCAAATTCGCTTCTACGATTAGAGAAGCGAATTGAAAAGTTCACTTTAACAAGTCACGAAATGGACCTGTTGATTGGAAAAATCGGAAAAGCCTTAGATGAAATAGCAAACGATTAAACTGACCGCTTTTCTTCTGTAAGACTCTGAAGCTGTTTAGCCATACTTTCCAGCGTTTTCTCTAGCTGAGTCAATCGCTTCTCAGTCTCACTTCTTTCTCGTTTCAGTTCTGCGATCTCTTCCGCTTGGCTCTGAATCGTCTTTTCAGTCTCGGAAGGTGTCGCCTTGTATAATCGCAAGTACGGTAACGCTTTCTCGCTATACTGTTTCTTATGATGCTCTACGTCGCGAGAGAAATAGTGTAAGTCCACGTCTAAAGCTGAAGTGTGTCCCATCCAGAAGTTTACGAAGTCAGGTCCAGCGTGCCCTGCTTGTTTGCGGAACCACTTCCTAAGGTTGTACAGTCGAATGGTGGACCGTGACACGAAGGACTTATCATGTCCACCCTCATTTTCAACTTTGAAGTTCTTCTTCTCTTTTTTGAAGTCCATAAGTCCTTTCCGTTTCAACCTGTCAGCTATTCTTCTGAAAGTATGGGTTAGGACGCCGGGCGAAACAGGCTTGTTATGCCCATGCTTTGCGAATAGGTAGCTGTCTCTGGTTAGCTGTTCGTTGCGGCCTATCAGATAAGCCTTCAAAGCGTCAACACCGTCTTTTCCTATAAAAGTGAAGTAATCCATGAAGCCGCCTTTCGTGTTCTCTTCTTTCACAACTATTCGGCACGGTATAGGCGTATCCTTGTCTAAGATGTTTTCTATATCTTCAATCTTCAGGTTCGCAATGGTTCCCGGTCGTAGTCCTGATTGACACATGATCGTGAAGAAAGCACGGTCCCTAACACTCGCTTGACCTAAAATCTCCAGAATCTCTTCCTTTGTTATGTCTCTGTTGGGAAACTCAACGGTTGCATGAAAACTCGGCACGAAGCCTAAAGGCAAGTCTGAATATTTGAAGAATGATTTCACTGTAGCAACGGCACCCGCTACTGTTGAGCTGGAATAACCTTGGCTTTGTAAGTGCCTGAGAAACGCTTTCACAAGTTGTGCGTAACGCCTTCTAAATTTCCGGTCTGAAGAGCCTTCATACTCTTCTACAATCTCTTCAGCATTTTTGCCTATGAAGGCTAAGAACTTCTTGAAGTGAACCCTGTAGTTTGCATCTGTATTCTCGCTGTTTGAGCATGCAAATCCTACAGCGCTCAACCAATTTTCAATGTGGTTAAACTGCATTCAGTTTTTCCTCAGATATAGAATACAGATACTACTTTATAAGCTTATTGAATACAGATTCAAACAATTCCAATCATTAGAACATGTTGGAGAAGAATAGGATATCAACAGGATATTGACTGAGCATATTATGGTCTCTACATAGGTTTCGGGCACGAAAAAAAGAGAGGGATTTTTCTTTTCTATGGGGTTGTCGAGTTGCTTGGGATCAACACAGGAATTCCGTCAGCTCCAACAATGAGTATCTCCACGTCTGGAGCAATCTTCTCCAATGCTTTGACCCAAAGATACAGCTCTACAATTCTCGTCTCGTTTCCATCCGCACCAACCGTTTCTAGAACCAGTTCGATAGCCTCTCTTGTTGCGTTTGCCTCTATCACCCTGGCTTCTGCTCCTCCTATTGCCTTAATGATCACCTCTTGAGCCGTTGCATTCGCAAGAATGAGAATCCTTTCCCTTTCAAAGTCTGCTTGTATCTTCTGTTGTTCGGCCACCAATTTATCCTCGATTGCAGAAGTGTATTTCTCTGGATACCCAATGTTCTTTAAGTCGAACTCTAGACTCATCAAGGCTCCTGTCAAAGACGGTTCAGTCCGCAGCTCTTCAATAATAGTCGCCTCTATTTCATCTCTCACAACGTTCCTGAACTCTATTGTCTGAAGAGCAGTGTAGTTCTTAGTAATCAATCGTATGGTTTCCTCCAGAACAGACTGTATAGCAGTCTTCTTGTAGTTCATATTCGGATAGTTGTTGAAGAGATCTCTAATCTTGTTAGAATCAAGCGACCATCTCACCAAGACCTCGATTTGCATCTCAAGTTGATCAGAAGAGAAACACGGGACAGTGGCTTCGTACGAATCTGTAGCATAATAGACATTAACTGTACTAACCCAAGGAGCCTTTATCGCAAATGTCGGTCCTAGTATCGGTTCACTAATCGATCTGGCAATGGGATCAACAAGAAGAACGGCATGCCCTACACCAACGCTTACAATCATTGTCAGAGAGAATATTATTACAAAGACCACAGAAAACGCCAGCAGCACGATCAGACCAGTCTTCGCACGGCTCCAGACAGGTCCCCGATACCTCAACTCATCTCCGCTAATTTGTCATTCCTCCTCTTGTCTCCACTATCAATCGAATAATGCTATGCGGAAGGCTTTATATCAATTCCTTTCGCTTCCTAATGAGATACCAGACAAGCCAAGTGATAATGTAAACAGGCACTATGTCTGCGCCAGGAACAAGTTCAAACAACGATATGATCCCGATCAAGCGAAACATCACAAAACAGGAGATGATCCCAATTATGTCCAGAAGGTCTCCTATAAGAGGAAGAAGTAGAATCCCAAGCATATACTCGCTGATATCCAATGTTATGCAAATGACTAGAGAGAGCAATTCCTCCTGAGAAAAGACAACATATCTTTCAGGACCTTTCCCGTCTATTCGCCTCAGATCTATCCGACCCCTTTTCTCATGAATTGATATCATATACATAGCACATTTCATTTTTAGCACTTACTTTCCTGATAGAAAACGGACGCCCACAAAACATATGCGGCCATCAGTCACTGGCTGACTCTGAGTCCAGTTAACCGGCTTCAGAGGTTTCTAGAACAACAAGAAGTGAAAGAATCACTTTTCAGTCAGTTTTGGATGGACCAGTTGACGACAATAGGGGCAGTGTACCAAAGCTTTGTCTCCGGTTGATCTCCACTTCTTCTTGCAGAATGGACATTTGAACCAGACGGTTTTCCCTGGAAGATGAAGCCACTGTCGACTCAAGACCCACACCAACACTCCTAAAACGAGCGCGGTATCTCCAAGAATGACGAGGTATATCAATTTAAACTCAAGAAACGGGATAAAATCTAAGCTTTCTGTCCAGAGAAGCCCTAGAAAAGTTGAAAAAGGATTCTCCGCCGACGAAACCAGAGACCATGTTTTCCACAACGTCACAAAAATAGAGACGACACCTATCAAACAAAGTAATATACTGAGAGCGTGAGCAGACTTCTGTGTTCGAAGGATTCGCATTCTCTTCTCTCTTATTGGTCTTGATGTTTCGTTTTATTAGATTTATGAAGCAATAATAAACATACACGCGCCGGTTCGAACAGAAGGATAAACAGATGACCCCAGAAGCTCATACAAGTGACTGACAAGACAAAGATTTCACGTTAACAAGAACAGCCCGATTTGGACTAGGAAAGCTCCTCAAATCCGCCAGCATTTGGGATTCGCCTCCACTTTCAAGATTTCATCTCCAATACGTTGACGATTGTAGAGATGCAATAGACTTCCACCGACACTGCCGTCGAGCAAAAGAATCTACAGAGCAGAAAGAAATCTATAGTCATTCCATTTCAAGACTCTGATTCCCGTAAGAAAAGCAGAGTAGGGGTGTGGATTTTTATTCTATAGGTGAGTTCTATGCGGATCTTCTAGTGCGAAATTATAGACGAGAGTTCTATAGGATTATTCTAGATGTGTCATTACAGTCCCCACCTGCTGTGGCTCCTCGCTTGCCTTCTTCTGGGCTTCAAGTCTCTGTGGCTCAAGTTTTTTGTTAGGCTTTCTGTTGAAAATACCTACCCGATCGACGTTGTAGATGCAAAGCTTTTATATTTTTCTCTACTGTAGACTCAGACGAATGGATATGAGAACCTACATTTTCACGGACAGGGAAAGACGAATGGTTCAAAACTTTCTTGGCGGTAGAATCGGAATGACTGATAGAGACTTGAGCAAGATCAGGTCTAGAATCAAAACTTTTGACAGGTTGAAAAATGACGTCTTCGTCTATCTTGAACTTTACGACAGGATCTTGCTCAGCGTTGCTGAATCTTCTTCTACATGAACAGCACAGATACTCTGAACTTGCCGTCTACAGACCCAACTTAAACATAACGCGTGCCAAGCCCGCCATGAGAGAACAGTTGAGAGAACCGCAAAAAGGGTAGGCTATTGATTCGAATGTCTTTGCGTTTCCTCATTCTCATGAAGCTTTGTTGCCACTAAAGCAAAGAGTGACACAAAGACACAGAGAACGGAAAATAGTCCAAACTTATGAATCAATGGCAATGATGAGACCGAGATGGAGTAGCTTAAGAATCCAAAGATGAATGCAACAGTGTACAGAGGGAACTGATTAAACATAGGAATTAGTTAAGACTGCAATAGATCATGAGATTTATGAAGCACAGATAAAGATCTACGATGTGGTTTTAGTGTGAAGATGAAAAATCCTCGTATGTTGAAATGTCAATGACGAGGTACAAGCTCACTAAGTAAGCTTCGCTTTCCGCCTAGGCAGTTTCGGTCCACGTGTGGGAGCATTTTGTGCATTTGAAATGCTCGATCGTCCTTTCTCTTCGGATACCTGCGTGCTCACCCGAAATGGTTGAAAACCAACGATATGCGCCACTGTTTCCACATCTTGGACATGTGCGAACTACTTTCACGTATTTGTCTTGCGACTTATCAACAACATAGACCAGATTGGAATGAACCACTCTCTTCACATCTTTTGGAAGTGTTTCTGAACTGTCGTGGATTGTGTGCCCACACTTTCGACAACGAAAACCTTCGTGTGTTCTTTTCATGCGAGAGCCGCATCTGTCGCAAAACTTCATGCTGCTCATGTAGAAATCTTTATGCAGGATTTTAACCCTTTCGCGCGCCGATCTTTGTAAGAATAGGATAGGCATTATAGCGATTTCTCTAGCCTTAGTGTTCTTTGCAAAACTCCTGCGCGAGATTCTAAAATGATGGGAAATCGTTCAGGTCTCTTCATGCCACTTCACAATTCAAGAACAAGAAATGTAGACGGCACAAGTTTCCAAGAAGGTTGTTCTACAACTGCTCATAGTGCCAACATCATTTGTGGTCATACTCTCTGTGGAGTAGCAGTATGGTGCCAAGGCAACGCAAAGACACTTGTTTTTCCTGATTGCAGCACAATTATAATGAATTGCAGAGCCAAAGGTTAAATCAAGAATATTCTATACATAATTGTGATGTATGGGGAGATGGTAGAGAACGTTTTTCGTTTCCTTCCTCCCTTCTACCATTTCCTCATGAACATATAATGCGACAATTTTGGCCTATATAACATGCGGACCAGTCTTCTATGACTTTTGAAGTAAGCGCTATTCAAGCGTTTTTCCGATTTGCTTCGCGACCAACCCTATGTCTCTCATCCCGTTGAATCCGTCTGGAACTCCTGGTGTTGGACCAGTCAGGTCACAGTTCGGCTCATAGCAGATATTGCCTATGCTGCATCCGAAGTGTCTGGCAACGAGTCCTACGTCTCTCATTTCGCATCTACCGTCAGGGTAACCTTCAGGACCAGTTATGTCACCAACTATAGAGATGATTGTCCATCCATCAGTGAAGTTGTTGTCTGATGTGTATGCCTCGCCTATGATGACGCTGGTTGCAGCTTCTATCGTGTAATTGCCCTTAAGGAAATCTGTAGTGTTCCAGATGAAAATCAGAGACTCGCTTGTTCTTGACGAGAGACTCATTGACTGCTCACTGATTCGACTTGCATTGGCATAGACGGTTACTGTGAAGTTTTCTGTGAAGTGACCCATGTTAGCCACTTCTACTTGGATCTTTGTTGCCAGACCTTCCCCAACGACGGTCTTGTATAATCTCACTTCCCCCGTAGCGACTGCATGAATACATGGATAGGGACTCATTATCGGGTATCTGTCTTGAATGCTTTCAATAACAGTGAACGGAGCATCTCCTACTAGGTCACTTCCGTTTTCGTTCTGGCAAGGACCACTGTAGATATCTGTACCATTATAGTCTTTCCAATAGTTGCCACCATTGGGATAGCCATTATCAAAAATGCTTTCTGAGTTCACGCTGAATACGTTCTCTCTATTGTTTATGAAGCTATTGTGGTAGATTCTATTGCTGCCGGATGATTCAAGATGGAGAGCTACACATTTCTGATATGTATTGTTGGTAAACTCGTTTTGCGTTAGAATGTTACTGTGTGCATTTGTTAGAGATGTCCCTTTCAAAGAGGCTCTGGAAATTTCGTTGCTCACTGCAAGGTTATCATACGAAGAGCTCAGCCAAAGACTGATATCGTTTCCACTTAGAATGTTGGATTCCACTTTGCATTGAGACGACTCCTGGATCTTTACGCCCACGTAATTTTCGGTTATATTGTTACTCCGCACAGTTACCGAGACGCAGTCTCTCACGTGTACTCCAATATGATTTAAAGAAGAAGTGAGGTTGGATATTGTTACATTGTCACTTGATACGGAGCAAAGTCCAAAATAGTTATGCGTGAGATCAAGATTCTCTGCTTCTATATTGGAGCAATTGAAGAGCACCACACATCCAGCAGATGAGGGAACAATATTGTTTCTTCTGTTTTTCAGGTAGTACAAGCGTTTCTCTCCGACTATATTGGAATCATCTATCTTGTGGATGAAGTTTTGAAGTTCGATTCCGTCAACTCCAAAGTCGAACTTGTTTCCCAGCATACGGTTTCCTTTCAACGTGACATTGTGAGAAGCGTAAAGGAAGATTCCAGCCTTATTGGAAATTGCTGATACGTTTACGATATTCACGTTCTGGCTTAAGAAGACTAGAATTCCACTGAAAGGTTGTTCTCTTGTCGGTGAACGACTGCTTCGTGTGACTGTGAAGTTGCAGATTTCGACGTGATCCGCTCCCCAGACTGCAATAACATCGCCCGGCTCAAGTTCTCCGCTGACAATTGTGGTGGATGTATCTTCACCGATAAGCTTAACGTAATTCCTATAGATGAAGACTTGCTCATGATACCTTCCAGAGGCCACCTTAACGATGTCTCCTTCCAAGGCTTCGTCAACAGCATCCTGTATCGTTACGAAATCTTGTGGGACCCTGAGTATTCGAGGGGATCTGACGAAGAACTGCTTAGACAAGGAGTTGTCTTCTGTTCGATTTTCATGTTCATCAGGAACAGCATAAAGCGTGAGATTGTAGTATCCTTCATCAAATCCAGATGTATCCCACAAAAAGCTGATAGGTTGAAGCTGGCCCGACATCAGTTGATTCACAACTTTCGATTTGATGATACTGTTGTTGACGATGAACTGAACGATCACGTTCTGCTCATCTGAACTCCCCATATTTATCAAGGAGGCATCTATGCGAAATGGTTGTCCCTCTGGGATGGTTGGATCTGAGTACATTCCGAATACTGCAAGGTCATGAGCTTCCTGTGGCCACGTAACGGCGTTTCTTGCGTCTAATCTTCCATGTCCAAAATAGGGATCGAAACCAAGCTCACCCAAGTCGTGACTGGTGAACAGGAGGCGGCCTCTAATCTGATCCCTATTCCAATCGGGAAATCTACTCCATACAAGGGCCGCAACACCGGCCACAAAGGGCGTGGACATCGAGGTTCCATCCATGAAAGCGTAGGAATCGTTAAACACTGTGGAATAGATAAGTTCACCAGGAGCAGCAATCTCAATCCAGTTTCCGAAATTCGGAAAGAAGGGTCGGTCATCATATTTGTTTGTGGCTGATACAGCCATCACTTCATCCCAGCCCGCAGGATAAAGCTTCATATCAGAATTTTCGTTTCCAGCTGCAGCCACCACAAGAACTCCGGCTTCATAAGCATACCTAACGGCTTCATGGATCATCTGACTAGGATAATGCGTCCCCCAACTGCAACTAATTATTTGGGCGCCGTTGTCTACAGCGTAAACAATAGCCCCGGCTGCGTCATCAAGCTCCAGATGCCCTCCCTCGTCATCTCCTTTGTAGCCTGCTCTGACTGCCATTATCCTGCAATTCCAAGTGACTCCACAGACGCCTAAAGTGTTGTTTCCAACAGCTGCAGCTATGCCTGCACAATGCGTTCCATGTCCATGAAAGTCCATGGGGTCATTGTCTCTTTCTGTTCCGTCCTCTCCGGGCCAGACATCCTCGTAGGTATCCACGAAGTCCCATCCGCAAATATCGTCGACAAAGCCGTTTCCGTCATTATCCTCTCCATCTAAATCCTCATCAACGTTGATCCATATGTTGTCGGACAGATCTGGATGATCCAAGTCAACACCAGTATCAATTATTGCAATTACTACCGAGCGACTTCCAGTCGTCTCATTCCAAGCAAAAGGTGCGCCTATCTTGTCTAATCCCCAATTTTCACGCCATTCGATATCGTTCGGTGTTGCAGTCACATGCATCCTCAGATTCGGTTCAACATACTTGGCCAATCCTTCACTCAATAGTTCCCATCTCAAGGGCGAGACGGCTTCATGAGGAACATCAGCGACTACTATCTTAGCACTCTGATTCACCGAGATAGTGTTGATGATCTTTCCATGCATCTTCGAGATCGCATCTGCAATCTGTTTGTAGGCTCTGTCATCGTATCTTCTGACTCCTATTGCAAATTCCACGGAATCTTCGTCTTGACACAGAGATGTATTCAAGGCAGAACCAAGAAAACTCTTGAACTCAGCATCTGGCCAGCCCAAAAGATCATCCAGTGGCAACTTGTCAGCCGTATTTGTGAATGCTTGAAGACGCAAATTCGCTAGGGGCACGCATACCATCGTCAGCACAAGTGCTATGGCAGAAATAGTCTTCCTCGACATTCTATCCAGATATATAGCAATCTTCAAAAAATACTTACTGGTCTGTCACACACGATTCCGGGCAGAAGAACTGCTGATTAGAGCTTTTCAGAGTCTGCATGATTGTTTTCGGCTTACGAAGATCCTTTGAGCAAAGCACTCCCATGAGAGCAGTCGTGGGTAGAGGCGAGCCTTTGTTATAATGAACACATATTAATCAGAATAAATCACTGGTTTTAGAGCGAGAGTTAACGAACCTTGAATTCAAAAGCCTCAGAGCTGAGGAAATTCTTCAAGCAGAATCGAAAAATATGATGGGTGATGCGGTACGAAGGAAAGTTCTTGTTCGCAATCTCATTGATTGGGTTTCTCTTGAGCATGCGTGCCGCAACAGATGACCTCCGGGTCATCTACGCATCACCATATGAAAACATCGACGTAGACACAGCTTTTGACATGATTACAAACGGCACTTTTCCAGACCTTGTTGTCTTAGACGTTAGAACCAAGAGCAAGTATGATAGTGGTCACAATTACGCGGCAGTTTGGATTCCTGTAGCAGAACTTGAGGAAAGAATCGGAGAGTTGGCAGGCCATGAGAACGATGAGATTATTGTATACTGTGCTTCAGGAGGTAGAAGCGTAACAGCTTCTGGCATTCTTGACTCATACAACTTCACAAAGGTCTACAACATGCTAGGAGGAATTTCGGCATGGCAGACTGCAGGATACCCAATCTACATAGCCACAATCCACAACACTGACACCTCTTACAGCTACGACACCATACAAGCAGCAATAGATGCCCCCAAAACATTAGATGGACACACTATCTTTGTTGAAGAAGGAACATATTATGAGAATGTTGTTGTGGACAAGTCTCTAACACTGGCAGGTGAAAACAAGAGCTCCACAACTGTAGACGGCGACAACTACGGCAACGTCTTCCACCTTTTCCAAGTAGAGAATGTTTCTATCAGCAGCTTCACAATACGCAACTGTGGCAGTACCGTGGTTGACAATGGGATTCTGGTCTCATACTCATCTAACGTCACCATCTTTAACAACATCATAACTGAGAACAACTGGAACGGGATCCAACTCATCTCTTCAAACAATAACAACATATCCCACAACAGTATAACAGATAACTATCATCGAGGCATTGACCTAACCGCGTCATCCTACAACACATTGTCCAAGAATAACTTGACTAACAACGCTGACGGTATTGTTGTCAAATTTCTGTGTAATAACAATACAGTCTCAGGCAATAATGCGTCAAATAACGTTGACATTGGTATTGCAATTTCTTTTGGTAACAATACGTTGTTGGACAACATAGTATCGAGTAACGGTGGTTTCGGCGTCGGTCTTCATGGGCCTGGAAACTTGCTTAGGAATAACTTGATGATGAATAATACGTATAGTCTTTGGTTATATTTCGAAGATTTGGAGGATGCTTTTAATGATGTTGATATCTCAAACCTTGTTGATGGTAGACCCGTCTACTACTGGATTGACAAACATGATGATGAAGTTCCGCCGGACGCCGGCTACGTAGCCTTACTGAACTGCAGCAACATCGTTGTTGACAATCTGTCGTTGGAGAAGAATGGACAGGGCATACTACTTGCTAACACTAACAACTCCCTCATAACCTGTAACAGACTATCCGAGAACAGGCATGGTATCCACCTAGCCCTGTCCCACAACAAAACTGTCTCGAACAACATGATCGAAAATAGCGAAGACTATGGCATCTTGTTGTACCTAGAAAGCTCCGGCAATACTATTATTACAAACACCATCTCTAATAATGGAATTGGAATCAACCCTAACCGTTCCGGCAACAACACGATCTTCCATAACAACTTCGAGAATAATATCCAGCAAGTCTACAGTTACGCCTCAACAAATGCTTGGAATAATGGTTTTGAAGGGAACTACTGGAGCCACTATTCTGACGCTGATTCAGACTATGATGGGATAGGTGATTCTCCACGTATTATTGACGGAGACAATAGAGACACCCATCCCCTGATGGGCATATTCTCTAGTTTCAACACTTCCATGGAGAAGGCTGTAGATGTTATCTCAAATTCCACCATCGAAGATTTAGAGTATTTCCAAGAGAAAAATACGATCAAGATATTTGTATCCAACATGACTTCAGATCAAACATCCGGCTTCTGCAGAGTGGCGATTCCACATGCGTTGATGAATGTAACCAACATAGAAGTGATTATTGACAGTGGAACAACACCACTTCTCTACCACAATTATAGATTGCACGACAACGGCACCCATAGATGGATCTACTTCGCCTATCCCCATTCAACACGCAAGATAATCATAGTCCCAGAATCTCTATCAATCCTCGTTCTGCCAATATTCATAACATCAACGCTAGTAGCTTCACTACTTTGCAAGAAGAAGGTACATAACAAGGGTAAAGGGGGAAACTTTCTGCAACTCTTTACCATAATCTTAATCAGTTTAGCCTACCTAAGTCAGCGAAATGAGGATCATTAACAAGCCTGAGATCTCAAGGATAATAGCATTAAGCTATGAAGCCCTCCTCGTGTTCATTGTGGCTGTCGTAGTCTTCTTCGTCTATGCTGCCTTCTTCACTCCGATGGGATTCATTGTAGGAGTTGCAGCATCAATCACATCAGCTTTCGTAGGAATAATCATCTTGTCCATCTTCATGTCGTTACATCAGACAAGATACATCTTGACGGATGGAGAAATCTTGATAGAGACTTCCATACTTATTGGAGGAAGCAAGTCCATACCTCTTATGAATGTCAAGTCTGTGGAGAAGACTCTCATGCCCTTTGGCATTAGACTATTCGGCGCCAGTTTCCACGGCGGTTACTATCACATACCAAGTCTCGGCAAAGCCTTCTTGGCTATAACCAATTTCAAGGATAGTCTTCTAATCAGGACGGATCATGACAACTACATCATAACGCCTAGAAAACCTCTGGACTTCAAGAAAGCTGTTGAAGACAGACTAACGAATCTCTAAGAACTGCAGAGCCTTCATCCAGAATCCAAAGCATGAATGACACAAACATCTCGATAGATATCCAGGGTCGCTAAGACTCGAAAAGAATACCCTTCACAGCATGAGACCGCGAATTCCAAATCCTTATTGTTGATTCATAATGCTTTTACTCTCGTCCTAAGGTAAGCTGAAAGTCATACAAAAGGATGGAAACATGAATGCACATAAAGAAAGGACTTCTAATCATAACAGTACTATTCATCTTTCTTATGGCAACTCCTCTTGTTGCTCAGTGCGCTACAATCACTTCATGTACATTTGACAAAAGTGTGTACAATCAAGGCGAAACGGGATATCTCACAGTTACGATATACAACGACAAGGATGACAAGATAAGAGTAACCGAACTGACCGCCAGTGTAGATTATTACTATGATGACGGAAACATCTACCTACAGACATTTCATACAGATTTGACGACGCCCATAGAAATTCAGCGCGGAGAGTCCGATAGTCTTCAGATACCATTTAGTCTCCCAACAAACGTCGCCTCAGGCTACATAGATCTACACGTAAAGGCCAAAACTGAACTGTGGAATAATCACTCTGAAATTTGGTTTGCGTCTGAGCATCCGAGCTACTGGCCGACTCTCTACGTAGAATCACCCTATAAACAGATGCTTGAAGACCAAACGGCAATTAGCACCAATCTACAGAATCAGCTGCAGGACCTTGAAGCCATCAACAAAAACACAACAAATATGATGTATCTCCTAGGCATTACAACGGTAATCCCTACAGTGATTCTGGTGGCTTTTGTAGTCCTCAGCATAAAAGCCAGAGCAGTAAGACAAGCAGTCGCTTAACCCAGAAACATGTTCTCTATCACCTACTTTTTTCCCGCAGCTCCTCATCCCAGGAGGTAGTTGCTGGGTCAGATTTTGATCTTGATCACGAGATGATACGGAGAATTCAGCATAGAAAACTCTTTGGAGTAACAATTCCTGTCAACCAGCTGAAGACAACATAATTCTGAAAGCCATTCTTCAGAGAGAAGAAGATCAAGAAAAACATGACACAGAAGACAAACGATCCATGATTAGAAGTGAGAATCCCGATATGGCATACCTCAAAAGGAGAATCCGGGGATGGAACGTAGGAAAGCGAGGTCTACCCTTGCCCAAGAGCCTAAATCCCACACCTCTCTCAGCGCGTCGAATTGAAGAGGATCATGACGAAAAAGTTTGGTGGTCTGCAAAGCGAATCTGTATCGCTAGATGTCTGTGTATATGCAGAAGTCTAGGATACGTGAATTTTTCGAAACACTAAAGTGTTAGGCGCGGCGACGTCATCTGCCTATTAGGCCGCCTATTGCTCCACCGATGAGAGCCAGAATGGCCCCTCCCAAGCTGAGCACTATTATCATCAATCCAGCCAGGATTCCCAGAAATGCACCGAGAAATCCAAGCGTTGCTGTTCCGACAACTGTTAGGATGATGCCTATTATAATTCCTCCAATTATGCCCGAGAGGAAGCCGGCCAACGCGCCTCGCCCAGCTCCTCCCCTGACTATTAGTCCAGCGACAAGACCAGCTATTAACAGTCCTATGATAGGAAACCAGCCAAGTATGATCATCAAGATGAAACCGACGAACACAGCTAGACCAAGACTGCCGCCCAATTTAATCACGCGCAGTACGTTATAGAGTGGGCTTTAAAAGCCTTTAGGCGTATGGACTTGAACAGAAAAGCGAATTAGCTACCTACATCTACGGACGGAGAGATAGCTGTTGTGGCTACCTGGAGACGCATAAGTTGAATATTGAGTATTTTGAAGCATCAGACGTGAAAGAACTAGTGGATGAGATTGTGGAAAGACTGGATCTTTTTCACGTAGTACCAGAGTATGTCTACTGCTACAGAAGTGAGGGGTCAGACTCGGAATATACTGTTGCCCGGATCCACGGACTGACAAGGATATGGCAGGAAGCCCTGAGACGACCGGCCAGTTATGTGATCGAAGTCATTTCAGAACGATACGACAGATTGAGCGATTCAGAGAAAGAGAAGACTTTGATTCATGAGCTACTACATATCCCAAGAAGGTTCTCAGGCGGCTTCCGTCCTCACAAAGGCTACATAAACAAGAAGAAGATCGAAGAGCTGCACCAAATGCTTCTGAGAAGAAGATCTCTACAGAACAACGAGAGAGACGGCATCATCCAGTAGCATAAAGGAATTTTTGATACATTCTTTCTGAGAGAGACGTCATACAACCCAAGAGATTGATGGAAAAGCACCTGTCTTTAAAATAGGTCCTCAACAACTATCCTCTATAGGAAGGTGAATACGACGTGAAGAACAATCCTGTAATTCAGACACTTCTTCACCACAAGTCGATCCGAAGATACACAGGAGAGATGCCGTCTGCTGAGGTGATAAAAACCGTTGTGAGGGCCGGTCAACAAGCGCCCTTCGCTTCTCAGCTTTACAGTGTGTTATTGTCTAAAGACAGAGAAAGGAACGCCTACAAAGCACCTCTGTTGTTCACGATCTGTGTCGATATCCACAAGTTTGAACTAATCATGTCGAAGAGAAACTGGAAGATGGTCACCAATGACTTAACAATGTTATTCTTTGGAATTCAAGACGCAGCTCTGATGGCGGAAAACATGGTGATTGCAGGAAGAAGCCTAGGACTTGGAAGCTGCTTTCTTGGAAGCGCACCATTCAGAGCAGAAGAGATTGCGAAAAAGTACAACCTGCCGAAAAGAGTGTTTCCTCTGGTCCAGTTGACGATGGGTTATCCACATGAGGAACCGCCTCCTAGACCACGATACCCCATGGAATTTACGCTTTTCGAAGATGAATATCCCAAACTAGACGAGAACATCATCTCGAAAGCCATGGACCAAATGGACAAAGGATACCTTGCCCAAGACTATTATCGCACTCTAGATGCAAAAATTCCATTACAAGGAGACAGAAAAGAAACTTTTAACTATGACAATTACAGCTGGACCGAACACATCTGCAGAAAATGGGGTCAATGGCACCAGGATCCAAAAAACTTACTTGAACAGCTGGAGAAACGCGGCTTCTACATCACCGAAAAGAAAACACGAAAAAACTGAGTTTCGCTGCAGGCGTCACACTGAGCCATTTGACCATTACAAAAACCATTTTATACATGATAATCTATTGATGCTAGGATTGAAATGATTAAAGCTGTGCTCTTCGATCTTGGCGGTACTCTGATAAGAACAGCAAACATTCCTGAAATCTTCAAACGAATCCTTGAAATATACGGAGTTGCAGCCTCGTTAGATCAGATTTCCAAGGTTCACAAAGTCAACGAAGATATTGACGTAGTTAAGGGTCAAATCGAACTTGGACAGGAATTTTGGGTCCAGTGGAACCGGAAACTTCTCTAGAAAATCGGCATAGATGATAAAGACGAATTTCTTGCTAGAAAGATCGATGAGCTCTGGTGGGACTATTCTGACCTAGACGTTTACCCAGATGTTGCTGAGACACTATCAGAATTGAGAAGAAAGAGCGTAAAGGTGGGGATAGTAACTAACGGATTGAAGAAAGATTTTCAGAGAATCCTAGAAGAGCTGAAGCTAATTGATAGTTTTGATGTTGTAGTAGGTTTAGATTCGTGCAACAATGGAAAACCAAACAAGGAGATATTTCTTCACGCTCTTGGCAAACTACAAGTCAAACCGGAAGACGCAATATTCGTTGGCAATGAAGTAAAGTATGACTACGAAGGAGCGAAGGAAGCTGGATTGAAACCTTTACTCATTAAAAGAGAGGGCAAGGCTTCAGAGAACATTGACTCAATACGAAGTCTCACCGAAGTGCTTTCATACGTATGATCATGCACTTTTCAACAACACCGTCAGTGATAAACTCATTCCGTGCAGCACAAAACGCTTCCGAATCGCATCGACCATCCCTTTGCTCAACATGTAGTTACCCTCTGCTGAAGCAGTCCATTATACGACGCTGGAATTGCACCAAATGAAACGCACGTTGAAAGTCAAAATGAGCAGATACGCAAGCTACCTTCTTAGACATAACCATCAGGACTTAGAGATGGACCGACAAGGCTTTGTCAGCCTTGAAAGACTTCTAGATAAAATTCAGAAACGTTTTTCAGTGGACAAAAAACTGATTGTTGAAGCACTTGAGGGAAGCGACAGAAGACGCTTCGAAATCGTTCGACACAGGATTAGAGCATTGTACGGACACACAATCCCTGTAGAGCTTGAACTGAAAGAAGACAAAACGGTTCAGAAGCTCTACCATGGAACAACAAGTGATGCTGCATGCGGAATTCTCAGAAGAGGTCTAAGGCCAATGAAACGTCAATGGGTGCATCTCTCACCAAACATAGAACTTGCAGTACTTGTTGGACTTAGAAGAACACCCAACCCAGTTGTTCTTCAGATAGACGCAGAAGCAGCTAGAAAAGGCGGAGTAATATTCTATAGAGCGACGAATGCCGTTTACTTGTCCGCCAATATCGAGCCTGAATATGTAAGACGCGTGTCATAAACTTGAAATCCGCTAGTTTCTTCTGCTCCATTCATTCTGCAGCTTGGAGACGAATTGCTCTTCATCCTCTGCCAATCTCTTCTTCACGTTTCTCCAAACGGCCGGACAGCTCTTGTATTCCACGTCCACTATGCCGTGGATGATTTTGTCGATTTCACGTTTGTTCTTGTTAGTAATCTCTATGCCCGCCTTCTTGAAGATATCTTTAAGATGCCTGAAGTAACAGGTCATTGTCAGTTACCTCAAACTATAATTGCGTTGGGCTTTTATAACTCTCTAGGAAAGAGACAGGATTCATAGGAAATTCCTCGCTAGGAGCGAAAAAAATGAAAGTGTTGTTTGTATGTTCAGGCAACGCGTATAGGAGCGCTGTGGCGGAGGCATTACTGAGAAAGTTTAGACCAGAGATTGAATCAGATTCTGCGGGAATAGATCCAGCAATCCCAGTCTCAGAAGAGGCGAAAAGATATCTGAGTAGAGAAAACGCAACGCACTACCTCAAGAAGGCTCCAGAAGGTCTAGACAAGAAGTTGCTTGAAGAGTACGATCTTATCGTGGCTATGAAACCAATGCATGAAGAGGCAGTGTTGAAGAAATGTGCAGGATGTGCAGACAAGATAGTTGTCTGGGACATTGATGATCCATACTTCCTTCCACGTGGACATGCAGAGAGGATATTTGAACAGATCAAGGAAAAGGTCATGGAACTAGCCAACTCGCTACACTGACAGGTATGAATTCTCACGATTCTCATCCTGTCTCCTTATTGTGGATTCACAAGAATTATCGGCAATTAGAGCAGAAAATGTCCGATGATTCAGCTGAGGAAAGGACTGATTGGCCTTCTTTTGATCAGCGTACTATCTTTTTGTCTTGCTAATTTTGCCCGGGCAACTACTATGACCCTTACAGTTCCTGCGGGAAAAGAGAAACAATTGCCCATAGATTTAGTTACTGAAGATCGTATTTCGATAGGGTTCACTGTTGTGGGAACGACTGAAAGCGTTCTAGACTTTCACATAACTGATCCCAGCTGGGACATAAGAGTTGAGAACAAGGGTATAGCCTTCTTTGAGCATGATTTCGTCTGTGACGAACCTGGTGAATACATTCTGCACTTTGACAATAAGGGCTCGCTAGAAGACAAGTTTGTCGCACTGAATTACGAGATTCAACACTATATTTCCGGAGTGCCACAGATGCTCTTTCTCACCATAATGATCGTACTAATCTGCATAGTTGCATTAGCAGCATTCATACTCATGGGAAAGACTTACTGAAGCAGCCGCAAAACGCTACCACTGACAGCCAGACTACAAAAATATCGAACAAAACTCCCTTATCATGGCGACTTCAGAGGCTCAGGTTTCTCAGAACGATCTGCGATACTGAGGTTCTCTCATAATTTCAGCTACTGTCCTTGCATATTCCAAGCCCTTATCTACAGGGACCCCCCAGAAATTCCTTCCAATTATTCTTCCTTCAGCACCAGCCCTCATAACTATCCTGGTAGTTCGTATCAGCTCCTTCTTAGGATCTCCTTTAATCTTAGGTCCACCTGAAACGACCACAAAGCTTCGGGGCACAGCATCTAACACGAGCTTCACTCTGTGCATATGCTGATCTTCTGTCAGTTCTCCGCCTTCCTCTGGTTCCAACTCTATGTACTTTTCGGCTTCAGCAGTCTTCTTTGCAATCTTCTTCAAATAGTCGAAGTAGGCCTCCCTTTTGTCATCCTTCACAGGTGCTGGAAACTTAGTCTTAATGATGTCTGCACCCAAAGATTCTGCGACTACACAAGCGTAATGCACCCAATACATGCTGTCGGCGCCCACTTCATTTACACCTGGACCCCTTGGATATGCCCACACTACAGCGGGCATTCCATGTTCATGAGCCTCCACAATCAATCCTCCTACCCTTACCATATCCTCTCTAGTCATCTCTGAGCCTACGTAGAAGGACATGCCGACCGCCGCAGCCCCTAATCTCAAAGCGTCTCTAACGCCTCCTAATGTAGCGGACATAGGAGGATTTTCAGGTATCGTCACGTGACCATCAACCTTGTATATTAGCGGCACATCTAGCCTGAGAAGGTCTTGATACTTGTCCACTACTCCTGGATGCAACACAATCGCAGAAAAATCACCTCTATTTGCCAACTCGATCACTGTTCTAGGATCGGCAGATCCCCGACCAGTCACAGCTACGTCAGCAACACTGTCTTTTTTCCACTTGAAAATGTGTGCCGCTCCATGCTCCACCAGCTGGTCAAATGGCAGGCTCATGAAAGTCCCGTTACCAGGCCCATTCTCATAGAGCATTCGGTACATCTTCTCAAGCCTTCCCCTTCCAAGATGCTTTAAATCGCAAAGTCTAGGTCTGTTCACAAAATTGTGTCCAGCTTTCGCTTCACTGACCATGCTATCACTGCCCCACTTCTAACTAGTCGGACAGATATAACAATATGCCCTAGCCTAGAATGAAGGGTTTCTCTTCTGGAGAGTAACTCTTTTCTCAAGGAACCAGTGCTAGATGATCAATCGTCGGAACATATTTGATTCCGCAGATTGCGATTCCACAGTAGCTCAAAAAGAAAGCGTTAAGAGTAGATTGTGCCCTATCTGTGGACTGAAAAAACGATCTGTGAGTGAAGACTTGATGAAAGTTGGAATTCTAAGCGGGGGTGGTGATGCTCCGGGGATCAATGCTGTTATCAGGGCAGTTGTCAGAAAGGGAATTCTGTACTACGACTATGAAATTGTGGGGATAAAAGATGGATGGCGTGGTCTTCTGGAAAGCGATCTATTCTTGTTAGATTTGAAGGCTGCGTCTGGAATTCTGCCTCGAGGAGGTTCTATCTTGGGAACGTCAAGGACTAACCCCTTCAAAAGTAAGATTGGAGCGAAGAAAATATTGAAGAATGCTGAAAAAGCCGACATAGAGGCCGTAGTTGTCATAGGCGGCGAGGACACTTTAGGTGTAGCTTATAAGATGAGCGAGCTGGAACTCAAATGCGTTGGCGTACCAAAGACAATCGACAACGACTTAGCAGGTACTGACTATACATTTGGATTTCGTACGGCAGTGGCAATAGCTACTGAGGCCTTAGACAAGCTTCATACAACGGCAGAAGCACATCATAGAGTCATCATATTAGAGGTCATGGGCAGATACACGGGTTGGATAGCACTGGAAGCTGGACTGGCTGGAGGAGCAGACGCTATACTGATCCCCGAAAGACCTTTCGACATTGAGGAAGTCTGCAAATACATTGAGCGGAGGCAGAAGCGAGGTAGAAACTTCAGCCTAATTGTAGTTGCCGAAGGAGCCAAGCCCAAAGGCGGTGCAGAGATAGTCTATGGTGAAAATGTGGACGAATTTGGACATGCCCGATTTGGCGGCGTAGGATACTATCTGGGAAAGAAAATCGAGAAATCCTTGAATATTGAGACCCGTGTGGTAATTCTGGGCCATATCCAACGTGGCGGTTCGCCAACAGCATATGACAGGATTCTAGCCACCAGATACGGCGTAGCAGCCATAGATCTTGTTCACAAAGGCAAGTTTGGGTATATGGTCGGCCTCAAAGGAAACAAGATCGTTTCCGTTCCCCTGGAAGATATCGCCGGCAAACGAAAAACTGTAGACCTAGAACTCTACAAGATAGCAAGCGTGTTCTTTGGCTAAATCCATACATAATGCGTTATAATGCTTACGAGATCATACATTCGACCATCTTGTCGCATATTAGACACTCATCCGGAATAGGTGCATCCTTCGGACGCTTCTTAAGATAACCAAAGGAATATCTGCACTTCACGCTCTTTTCATATTTCATTTCTGGTTCTTCAACAATTTCTCTGGAAACGGTGATTTCCTTGAGTTCCTCACTGATCTTCACCATGCATCGTGGACACGCATAGTACTTTTGCACCTCACCGCCGCATGAGACGGTTGCCAAAATCGGCTTTTGATAGGACCCCCCACATCTGTTGCACGATGAATCGACGGAGCCAACCCTAGATGAATCGTGTCTCTCAGCTAGTCTCAACAAGCTAGCGTCTCTCTCCATTGTGAGGCCTTCGTCAGGTCCGTCAGACAATATTAACCTCAAATCTTAATATTTAATAAACCTTTTCGAATACATGTACAACAGAGATACAGTTCTAAGTGCTAGCCCATGGTTAAAATAATAGGGCAGATGCCTTGTCTCAATGTTTAGTTTGCGAGAGTCTTCATGTGCTAGGTCCGGGCTGCGTTGATGTTTGTTTATGAGGCTAGCACTTTCGCCAGCCTCAACAGGTCTAAATCTAGGGTTTTCTCGGTCTTGCATGATCTGCCCAGTTCTATGCTAGTGATTGCTCCCTGATCTAGCCCGACTATTCTGTTCCCTTTGCCTCTTGAAAGCAGTTCCACAGCCTTGTCTGCGAATAGGCTGGCTAAGAGCCGACTTCTCGCTGAAGGGCTGCCTCCTCTTTGGGCGTAACCGAGAATGCTGAGTCTGGTTTCAGATCCAGTGTTCTCCTCGATCTTCATCGCGAGTCGGCGGATATCTCCCACGCCTTCTGCCGCAACTATTATGCCGGACCTTTTTCCTTTAGCGGCATTCTCTTCCAGAGTCTTGAAGACCTCGGCTTCTTCATATTCGACCTCAGGAACTAAGATGACTTCAGCTCCCACGGTAAGCCCTATTGTTGACGCCAGAAAGCCTCTTTTGCGTCCCATAACCTCTATTATGAAGACCCGCTCATGAGAGACTGCCGTATCCCGAATCTTGTCAATCTCGGTGACCGCTGTGTCGACGGCAGTGTCAAAACCGATGGTTTCATCTGTTCCGAACACATCATTGTCGATAGTTGCAGGAACGCCGATTATCAAAGCTTCTGTAACTTTGCCTAGCTCTAGGGCCCCTCTGAAGGAGCCATCTCCGCCAATAACTACGAGTCCTTCAACCTTGTCTAAGGCAAGGTTTTCAGCAGCTTCATCTATTCTGTCTATTCGTCTGAAACTTTCAGATCTTGAGGTGCGCAGAATTGTGCCCCCTAGACTTATTATTCCACCGACAGACCTAGGAGTCAACCGTCTGAAACTGTTTTCTATCAAGCCTTCCCAACCCCTCTCAAAACCTAGAACGCGAAGGTCTTTTGAATGAGCGACACGAACCACAGCACGAATCGCAGCATTCATGCCCGGCGCATCCCCACCACTTGTAACTACACCAATGGTCTTCAACATACTTGTTCTCCATACATAAAACAGATTCGTAGTTCTATTTCAATTTGTCTTGTTTCCTCGACCTTTTCAACTATTGCCTGATGTTTCGAGTATGTATTTTGGAGAGCGTTATTCAGTCAGGGATGTCTACGGCCGTTCAAGTAGCGGATCAGTTGATCTACACTCAAGCCTTTGCTGTCAGACGATACCAGATCTTAAGGTTTCCGGAAGTTACTGGACAAGCAGGAGACAAATGCAATTTTGGCGGGCCAAGAGACCCTCTAGGGGAAGGGGGGTCTCTCTGTGTCTGTATAGGTGATGTATGCTATTCATCAAAAACCCGTAAAGCTTACCTTCCAGCAACATTAGCGTTAGATGGAAAGAGTGATGAAATCTTGACTGGTATTTACGTGATCATATTCGTGACTGTGACGAATGAGGAAGAAGCAAGGAAGATTGTGAATTGCTTGCTTGAAAAGAGACTTATTGCGTGCGGTAACATCGTAGGTCCAGTTTCCTCTCTCTTCTGGTGGTCCCAGAAAATTCAAGAGAGTGAAGAATGTCTTTTGCTGGTGAAGTCTCGCCTGGATCTTTTTGGAGAAATATCAGCAACTATCAAAGACTTACACAGTTATGACGTGCCTGAGATTTTGGCCTTGCCCATTGTCAAAGGTTCCTCAGAATATCTAGAATGGCTGGATGATAGCCTAACACGGCGATCAAGACGCACGCCTTCAGGATAATAGGAAATATTTCCACAGTCTCTGTGAATATCTCTTTGTCCAGTTCAAAATCTTAGTGCGATGTCTTTGATTTCATAAGTCAGAACTGCAACCTTGCAGATCAGTTGACTCAATGCTACTAAGCGCGCGATAGACAGCTCGACTCCCACAGTCGTCACGATATCTCAAAACATATGGGAGTCCAAGTTTCTCCGATGTTAGCAGGAGCTGTTCGAATGAGAACATTGCTATAGCCCGCGTCAACATGACAGCGAGGCACATAGAAACAAATAAACGTGCAGATCGAAAAGCCTTCTTAGCAGATGCTGAGTATACTCTCAGACTGTCTATTTGATGCAGGTTTCAGAATTGAAACGAAAGGCAACTCAACTCGTTTCATTGTTTCTCTATTGCCTTCTGGTTCATCTTCTGTTATACCTGTCTGTTGCACAGCTGCTAGTTTGGGATAATGATTCTCACGAATGTCGCTTCTGGGGAATGATTGGTGAAGACTTGGACGAGGATGTTGTTCTGGATCATCTATTGTTTCTGCCGTATTCGTTGAAGAATCTTGGTGGTTGGAACGAATATGGTTGGGGACTAGCATTCTACAACGATAGTGAACCTGTTGTTCTGAGAGGGAATTTATCTGCGGAAGTTGATCCCTACTTTGATTTGACTGCTGAACTACTGGCCACAAGTCATGCGCAGATCGGTATTGGACATGTCAGATCGGCAGCTTCAGGGGCATCGGAAATTCCTAACCCACATCCATTCATACGCCGAAAGGGCGGAAGATATTGGGCCTTCGGACACAACGGCATCTTATCCAAGATGGTGCTCAGGACTCTGGTAGGATCTGAATACTTGGCAAACAATCCTCCAACCGTTGGCGAGGACTGGGAAGGTCCAGATGTCGTGGACTCAGATCTATACATGCTGTATATCCTGAAATGTATTGAGGAAGAGAACTGGAACGCTACAACAGGGATAGCTAAAGCAACAGCCGACATCAGCAAAGCAGACAGTGGTGCCATGAATTTCTTCCTTACAGACGGTGAAACCTTATGGGGATTCCGCAAAGGAAACACACTCTACTATTGTCACAACGAAACCTTCCCACGTTATTCCGCGATAGCCTCTCAACCTCCAGACGATCATAACGCATGGATAGCTTTGCACGATCACAACCTAGTCATACTAACGATAGGCAAGCTTCCACAAGTGATACAGAACATTACAACTATACCTGAGCACAGGTCCTTGACTCTCATTCTCTTGCTAGTGTTGACGCAACTAGCTGTTGTGACCTGTACGATAAGCAGAGGCAGGGTTATGCGCTCAGCCCAAAACGGTTGCTTTCAGATTCAGATGGGTGAACCATCCAACTTCCTTTCATTGTCCCATAGTCTTCCTCATAGCTGGTCCTACCACTATTCGCAATATCAACACTGCTAGCGGTTATGATTCAAAGAATAAGAAAGCAAATATGACACGATTAATCTCACAGATTATTCTTTAGCGCACTCCACGCGGGCTGGGTGGTCAACGAAAAGAGCACTTTTACCCAGAACGATCAAATGCTGTGACCGTCGAATATCTTAGTAGCGAAAACAATCCTCTAACCAAAAGGACAGAAACGGTGAGAACTGTATGCAGACACAAGCAAGCAAAGCAACGTTTACGAATTACCTCCTCTTCTGGTCCGGACAGCTAGTCTCTTTATTGGGTTCCTCAATTGCATCTTTTGTGATAATCTGGTGGATAACCCTAGAAACAGGGAGCCCCGCATACTTGGCTATGGCCTCTCTTGTCGGGTTTGCACCAATGATAATTCTGACTCCTTTTGCCGGTGTATTTGTGGACCGATGGAACCGCAAAAGGCTGATCGGTGTTGTAGATTTTCTGCAGGCTTTAGCTACGATATTAATCATCTTTCTGTTTTCGTGGAATATTGTTTCAATTTGGCATGTCTTTGCAGTGCTCGGTTTGAGAGGCGTATTTCAGGCATTTCATGCTCCTGCAGTCGCAGCTATCGTTCCGTTGATGGTTCCTCAAGACAAGCTGAGCCGTATGAACGGGGTAAATTTCCTTCTGTCTGGCTTGGTAAACGTCCTAGGGCCAATCATTGCAGCTACTCTGCTTGAACTTTGGAGAATCAATCAGATTTTATGGATTGACGCTGCCACATTCGTAGTGGCAGTGATACCTCTCCTGCTAATTACCATCCCCTCTGTTAGAAAAAGAGAGGAGGAAACTCAATATAGACAATCCTTCAAAGAAGAGTTTGGGGAAGGATTAGCCTTTATTAAAAGGGCGAGAGGGTTTCTAACTCTTATCATATTGGCAACTGCTCTGAATTTTTTGCTCACAC
Source organism: uncultured Candidatus Bathyarchaeia archaeon (assembly GCA_964347765.1). Lineage (GTDB taxonomy): Archaea > Thermoproteota > Bathyarchaeia > Bathyarchaeales > Bathycorpusculaceae > CAYGAG01. The sequence continues at coordinate 25,869 of CAYGAG010000009.1, read as the reverse complement.
CCTTATCTACTCAGATTCCTTATTTTGTAAAATTCGACCATTTGGGAGAAGCCTCGGATTGGGCTCTTATCTCGGTATCTGTCCAAGGAGGAACGATTGCCGGAGGACTGCTGATGACCCTGACAAAAGGATTCAAAAAGAAGACCGTTGCCATTATGCTCTCGGTATATGTGATCTTCTTGGGGTACGCCATCATCGCTATCACCCCTACTGGACAGTTTTGGTTTATGGCCATAGGTGGGCTGACCTTGGCTGTCTGTCTTCCGATAGCTAACGTGTCAATCCAGACGATAACACAGACTGTTGTCCCTAGGGAAATGCTAGGGAGGGTAAACTCCGTCATGGGAGCGCTGGCTTCCGCCGCATCTCCATTGGGCATGATTCTTTCAGGGATAATCGTGGAAGTCATAAGAACGGCGAACCTTTTCTTAGCGTGTGCCATATCAGGGATAGTAGTACTAACAATATCTTGGTTCTTTACTGACATCAAATACATAGGAGAAAATGGAAGCAATGCAGAGGAAACCGAGTGATATCTCAACTTTAGGTAGGGTGCGAACCTCGTCACCCACATATGCAGGAAAGCGTTTGGGCATTCATTCCATTTTGCTGTGGATTTTAGGGAGTAAAGTTTTATAGTTTTGGAAGCGCAGAATCTTTTGCGGTGGGTCTAGGCGGGAGGCTAGGGGTCTCCTGAACCGTAAACCCTCTATACGACGGGCTGACAGCTGAGGTTGAGGCGTCTAAGGTCGTTGAGACGCCCATCTCCAAAACAGTGACTATCCGTCCCTTGGGGCTGGCGGTCATTGAGCAGCTTCCGTAGGGAAGCCGTCTTCCATGTTCACCAGGCGAACCTGGCCAGGCCCGGGAGGGAGCAACCTAAGTCTGGACGTGCAGCGCTCAAGGGGGTGCGGGTACGAGCGTAGGACTTGAAGTGTCCCACGGATTCTAGACGTCGAACCGCAGTGACCCACCGCCTTTTCTAAAACACGTGATGATTCCGCGCATTGCCGACATTCCCATGGCATAGTAGTATGTCAGCGTGCTTAGGATCTCAAGGCGATAGCTAGTTCTTGTCTCGTAGAAGTTCCTCAGAAGCCAGAGGTCAGAAAGAGCGAACCTGCCGGTTCAACAATACGTAAATATCTCTGTAACCGAAAAAAGTCAGATGGAAGGTAGACAACATGGAAACTTATCCCATACTTCTTCTAGGTATTTCAGGTAGTCCCCGGGAAGCATCCACGGCCTATGTAATCAAAAAAGCACTGAGTTACGCCACCGAAAGGTTTCAGGTGGAAACCGACTATTTATCCTTGCGAAATAAGAAGATTAACTTCTGTATCCACTGCGACCACTGTGTAAGAGAAAAGAAGGGGTGTATTCACAAGGATGACATGGTGGAAGCCTACGGAAAGATGGAGAAAGCTGATGCATTCATAGTAGGCACACCAGTCTATAACGGCTCTGTCAGTGGACAGCTGAAAACGTTTTTCGACAGGTGTCGCGCATTGGTGGCCACTAATCCTGATATTTTTAAGAACAAGGTTGGAGCAGGAGTGGCAGTTGGTGGAGATAGAGAAGGCGGTCAAGAACCTGCCCTATTGACAATTCACTCTTTCTATTTCGCCAATAAAATAGTGCCTACAGGTGGAGGTCCTTTCGGCGCCAATCTAGGCGGGACTGTTTGGTCACATGACTTGGGCGAAGAAGGCGCAAAGAAAGATACGGAAGGTTTAAGGACAGTCTACAAAACGGTTGATAGATTGATAGAATTGGCAATGAGATTACAGAGGTGGCATCCGGAATGACTTTGAAAATCGCTTGGGGCATAACGGGAAGTGGAGATCATCTAGCAGAAAGTGTGAAGGTCATGGAAGATCTCAAGAAGAAACACCGCCTAGATATAAACATCATACTTTCCAGGGCTGGCGAGATGGTTGTCACATGGTACAAACTTTGGGATCAGATAAAGCAGAACTTCGACAAGGTTTTCATTGAGAGCACTGCCAACACACCCTTTTTAATTGGTCCTCTCCAACTAGGCCAATATGATCTTCTGCTCATATGCCCCGCCACAGCTAACACGACAGCCAAGATAGCCCACGGCATAGCCGACTCACTACTAACAAACTGTGTAGCCCAAGCCATGAAGGCAGGAATACATGTATACATCTTTCCGGTTGATCAAAGAGTTGGAGAAGTCATAACAAGTTTGCCTAGTGGAAAAAAGCTTTCACTTCGCATGCGCGACGTGGACGTAGAAAATGCTGAACGATTGAAGCGTATGAAGGGGATTACAGTGCTGGCTAGTCCAAACGACATTGAAGAAGCGCTTCTGAAGTTCGAGCATGAAAACAAGAGAATGAACTGATGCGTCTGACCCAGCCCACCGAAGAAAAGCTTCTGAACGCCTGTGAACAGATATCATGTGCAGTACTACATGTTCCAATACTAAGTATTCTTCAATAGGAAATTCTAAATCCTGTTCCACACACTTAACGTTCGAAGTTTAGCAATGTCATTCAACGAATTACGCAAGGACTACTTGCTTGACCGCTGGGTTGTAATAGCCACTGAGCGTAGCCGTCGTCCTACAGATTTTGCCAAAAAGAAAAGAGAGAAAGTGGAAGCAGGCAACTGTCCCTTATGTCCTGGAAACGAGCACATGACTCCTCCGGCAGTCCTAGCCTATCTAGAATCGGATGGAAACATCAAGAAGGTAAAAGACAAAGATGGCCTCAGACACAAGAATTGGTTGATACGCTGTGTACCGAACCTTTATCCAGCTTTCACTCCACCGAAAAAATCAGATGACAAAGCAAAGAAAATGAGAAGAGAGGATTTAGCTGTTGCTATAGGGCATCACGAAGTCCTGGTTGAATCCCCATTACATGACGATCATCCCGCAGACGCAAAGATCTCCCAACTGGTTCACGTAATCCACGGCTACATTGATAGACTGCGAATACTCTCCGCAAAACCTTACGTAAAGTATGTCTCCATCTTCCGAAACCACGGTCGCGAAGCTGGCGCCTCACTCTCTCACGCCCACAGCCAGATAATCGCTACCCCATTCGCTCCAACGATCGTAAAAGAAGAACTCAATGCAAGCAAAGAATCCTGGGAAAAGAACCAGAAATGCTTCTTCTGCGACATACTCGGAAAAGAAAGCGAAGGTCCCAGAATGATCAGAGAGAATAAAGATTACGTGGTCTTTGCTCCTTGGGCCAGTGTACATCCCTTAGAGTTCTGGATAATACCAAGAAAGCATGAGGCGAATCTACTTCAAACATCCCAAAACAGAGTGAGGAGCTTCGCTGAAACACTTAGGACGTGCATGAAAGGTTTGAAAGACCTGTTAGGCGACCCTCCCTACAATTTCGGCTTTCACCTTGCAATAGATGAAGACGATTACAGGCATTATCATTGGCATCTAGAAGTATATCCTAAACTTTCTGTCTGGGCGGGATTTGAAAAGAGCACAGGAACGTACATAAACACTGTCTCTCCTGAGGTCGCAGCTGAATCTCTACGAGAGACAATCCCATCATAAAGCGAAGACAATCGAATATAACATTAGCTTGCAGAATGCTGTCTTGGCCTTCTTTCTCTAGCTGGCTTCACAGGTCTTCAAGATTCTCTCTTCATGCCTCGGACGAAAGAGCAGAACATCTTCGATATAAGCTCTAAGGGGCTCTGCGACACTCCAAGCCTGAGCTATGCATCCTCGAGGCGTGTGCGGTGGTTTCCCGTCAAATAATTCATTCAAAGTCCCAAGTCCACAGAGAGAAATCTGATCGGACAGCAACCGCACCAGAAAACTTCTGAAAGCATATTCACGACTCTGCTCTGAGTGACCTTTAACCTTCAAGAAAGCAGTAGTAAAAGGACCTAACAGCCAAGGCCAAACAGCGCCATTATGATAAGCCATGTCGCGAATTCTTCTATCTCCATCGTAGACTCCCCGATACCGCGGATCATCTTGTGAGAGTGTCCTTAGACCATAAGGCGTCAAAAGCTGAGACTGTACAACTTCGACTATTCTTTCCTCTTTCGTCTTGTCCAGCATAGCAAAGTCCAAAGACACAGCGATGACTTGATTAGGTCTCAAGGAGTCATCCCTATATTCCTCATCTATGAGGTCGAACAAGCATCTGTTTTGATCATCCCAGAACTTGTCAACAAAGCTCATTCTCGTTCGCTCAGCCATCTTAGCATAATTCGTGGCTTTTTCCCCATTCTCAAACTTTTTTGCCAGTAGCTGCATGACCTTCAGCGCATTATACCATAATGCCTGAACCTCGACTGCTTTGCCTGCTCTCGGAGTTATCATTTCGTCATTCACGATTGCATCCATCCAGGTAAGCTGAGGCCCATGGCAGAGCAGTCCATCACTATCTACGTAGATATTGAAGTCCGTACCTTCAAAATGCCTTTTGAAGATGGTTTGCAGAGTCTCCCAAAGCTGTCTTTGAACAAAAGTGAAGTCTCCGGTGTACTTGAGATATTGAAGCACTGCATTCACGAACCAGAGAGTCGCATCCACAGTGTTATAGGCCGGCTCGCCCCCTCGTGCCGGAATAAAGTTGGGAATAAGACCCTGCTTGCAGTAGTTCTTGAACATTAAGAATACTCTTCTGGCATCCTCGAATCTTCTAGCAACAAGCAGCAGTCCCGGCAGAGATATGAATGCATCTCTTCCCCAAGCTTCAAACCAGTGATAACCTGCAACGACTGATGACTCTCTAGGATCAAATCCTCTAATAATGAACGTGTCTGTTGCCAAGATCATCCAGTTCAGCCACTCTTTTACATGAATGTCTCTATGTTCTCTATAGAATCTGTTCAGGAGATCTGTGCGACGCTTCCTCTCTTTTTCATACAGAGCGTCTATATCGTACATGGCAATCGGCGTTTCTGACAGGACGCTCGGGCCGCTGGGCTTTCTACTTTGCGCGGTTGCTGTCAGCGCGAACCTGACATTTTCCCTAGCCCTGACATGTACGCTGAAGTTTCCAGGCTGATAATAATCATCCAAAGAGCTTTCGCCACGTTTCTCTTCTTCACGGTAGAACACCTTTTCAACCCACTTTCCATCTGCTGAAAAATCGCCTCGAGTTGAGACGATACTCAATGAACCGTCGCCGAAATCCATACGCAACAGATTCTCTTTCTGTTCCTCTGTAAGCTTCCAAGGATCTTTCCATCTGTCTATTACCGAATGATAGTGCCGCCAATTGACCAAGGGAAATATCCGAAGCTCAATACCAAAATCGCTCTGGTTCAGAACTTCATAAAGGACTATCGCCACGTTCTTCTCACAGGGCATGAAAATTGTCTTTCGAAGTTCAACTTCTTCCACAGAATACGTGTATTTTGGGAAAGGTGAAACTGAGAAACTCTTCAAAAACATATATCCTTTCGGGAAAATCCCGTTCTGAAACTCGCTTGCACTTAATGGATAAATGTTCTTTCCAATATTCATTTCTTCATCAAGTTTGGCCATGCACACCTTTCGACCGCTCGCACGATCCACAGATGCAACAAGTAACCCATGGTATTTCCGAGTATTGATACCTAGGACTGTGGAAGAAGCATAACCACCTAAACCGTTGGTTATGATCCACTCTTTCAGTAGATATTGCTTGAAATTCGAGGAGATATCTTTATCAAAAACTAGGGAGGGCAGTCTCATTATGGCATCAGCTTGGCGATATTCTTTCCTCGAGGCACGCCAAAGTAGTTTGCCACACAATAGCATTTGGTTCGAAGTAATAACGCATGGGGCTTTCCTAATTTATACTCTGTTAAGGTCTCAGCATAACCCATTCCTTTGGCGAAGACCATGTCAACGGAATCGTAGACTTCCATAAATTCTTTGGAGAACTCCTCTGGCACAAATCCTACGGAATCCGTTCCTGTCGTTATCAATCTATCCGCGATTTTCTGCATACCGGCAACTTCCGCATCCTTCAGAGTAGCGTCGTTAAGTACAGGAGCACCTTTGACTCCAACTGTTACTGTCAGCCCCATGTTTTTCAGCTGCTCAACGAGCAGAGTGTCCAGCATAATTTCACCTGCATTGTCTGTTAAGAAGAGAACGGTTCCAATACCGCTTGCCAACTTGTATATTTTGTTTGTGTCGTCTATGACCAGATCTTTCACTGCTTCCCTCATGAATCTTTTCAGACTACCGAAGGTGAATCTGTGTCCCGGAATGTCAAATTCAACAATGTTGCCTACTATGGCGCACAGACATGCTTTCTTGAATCGCTCTTCTTGAGTATACCCGTTCTCAACGATTTTCCTTGCATATGGCAGAAGCTTCAGTGCTTTCTCATTACTGATTCTCTTGCTCCTTTCATACGGGTCATCATTTCCCGTTATCCTCTTTATCAGACGGTCTCTCTTTGTGCCCAAATCAGCAGGCACCGCTGTAGGTTTAAACTCTCTGCTCAAAAGTCTAAGAAGCTCAACCATAGCCCTGAAACGTAGCGCAGGATTTGTGGTGGCGTTCTGCAATTCCGCTGAGGCTCTAGTTACAATACATTCAGCACATTCAGCTTCAACCTTCAAGCATGCCCCTTCCAGACTCTTGTCGCTTCGGCGAAATCGCAGAGAACTTTGTACGGTTCCTTCGCTTTCACTATGGCGCTGGCTGCCAAAACCCCTTGTGCACCAAGACCCAAAGCAGCCTCAACATCTTCGCCACTGCTTATTCCTGCCCCACAGAGTATCACAACCTCTTCGTTGATTTTTCTAACAAGCTGAATGGTGTCTTCAATGACTTCAGGTTTGGCTTTTGAGACAGGTATGCCCGTGCCTATAAGCTCTGGCGGTTCGATGGCTATTACATCTGGTCTCAAAGCAGCTACTGATGCACTTATATCTGGATTGTTGGCACACACTATAGAAATCAGGTCTTTCTCACGGGTGATCTTGATTACAGCGTCGATATCTGATAGCTTCAGCTGCCTCTCGGAATGGTTGACAAGTGTTCCTAATGCGCCAGCTTCTCTGATAGCTTCAGCAAGCACATGTCCAGTATGGCTGCCAGCCTGGATGGGATCGATATGTTGCGCGAAAACCGGAATATCTACTGCTTGTGCAACAGAAGCGATGTCAATGAATTGAGGGGCGATGCCTATTGAGACCCTTTTTTCATTCCCCACCTCTTCAGCTTTTTTGGACAGGATCAGAGCTTCATTTCCTGTTGATTCTTTGTAAGTCTTGAAATTTACAATGATTATTGGCGGCTGAAGATTCTTTGGCAACGATATTGTCACCCATTTACGTTGATATTCACCGTTAATATTGTTTCTGAACAAGAATTCTGAAAGCAGATCTATATCTATAGTTCTAAAGTATAAAAACGGCGGCTGCAACTACAGTTGTACACAATCCGTTAACGTCTCCTGTTGCAGATTGGGTTATGTTAGTAGTTTCTATGCCGCTGGCTTTCAGCAATTCTCTCCTTTCCTTCCAACTTTCTTCAGATGGAACCTCAACTCCCATGATGGTGGCTAACATGGCTGAGGCCAGTTCTTCAGCATAGTCTCCTGCCACCTCTTCAGTTTCTCCATAAGAGCAGTATTCGGATAGATAACCATACCCTTTTCCGTCTCGCGGAGTTGCCACTCCAATCGAAGCCGCCACAAGCCTGTGTGGCTCACCAGTAGAATTCTTCTCCCAGACAGCAAAAACAATTTCTCCAGGCTTCAGCATTTCCAGCCCACGTCTCTTCGAGATGAGCCTGCAGCCTGGAGGTATTATGCTTGAAACCGTAGCTACATTTAAGTGTTGTATACCTGCGCCTCTTAGGGCCAGCTCAAAAGACTGAAGACTTTCGCTGTGTCGACCTACACCTTTCGCCAAGAAGAAGTACTTCGGAATCATTTCGCAGTAAGTGCACAGCCTCTCTCTATTAGCTTTTTTGCTTTGCCACCCATCTTTGCCAAGATATCAGATGCGCACGCTGAATTTGTAATGAAAATTAGGTTAACACATATAATCGACAGCACTCAGGAAAAGGAATAAGAATCCGCCGCATAATGTCTCTCAGGGATAACACGTGACACCTTACCGAAGTGTATTCAGAGATGAAACAAAACTGGACATAAACTATGTTCCCCACAGGCTTCCCCACAGAGTTAAGCAGCAACATCTGCTCATGGAATTCTTCAACTTCGCACTGCAAAATCCTGAGAAGATGACCCAAAGAGTCATCATAACTGGCGCTGTAGGCACAGGAAAGACCGTCCTTTCTCAGCGTTTCGGTGCAGACATCATGAGAGAAGCAAAGAAACGTGAAGTGAATCTCTACTATGCTCCCATCAACTGCCGAGAGTATCGAGGAAGCCTCTTTCTAATCCTACACCAAGTTGTTTCCATTTTTCATTCAAACTTTCCCAGAAGGGGTTATTCCGCCGAAGAACTCCTAGACATTCTCTTGCAGGTCATAGACGAGCAAGGAGCACATGTAATCTTAACCCTAGACGAGTTTGAAAGTCTTATTGAGAGAGAAGGATCAGAAGCTGTTTACAAGCTGACCCGTCTACAAGAAACAAGGCCTAATAAGCCTCAGAGAGTCTCACTCATCTGCATTCTCCGAAACTTGGAAGCTCTAGAGCAGCTTGATGCAAGCGCCAGAAGCACTCTACAATCCAACATAATACATCTTGACACATATTCAAAGCAACAACTCATAGACATTCTTAACGACAGAGCTGCCCTAGCCTTCAAGCCCCTGACTATGCCAGAAGACACAATAAGCCTGACTGCCGAGCTTGCTTTTTCCGAGAATGGGAACGCTCGCTTTGGAATCGAACTGTTATGGAGAGCCGGAAAATACGCAGATGCTGACGACTTAGACATGGTGACGCCGGAATGTGTCCGGAAAGCTGTTTCAAGCGTATTTGCCGTTATGCGTAAAAGCGACTTGGACTCCTTGAAGCTGCACGAAAGGCTATTTCTACTTGGCATAGCCAGACTTTTCAAGGAGAGTGAGAGAGCCTACGCCTCATTAGCTCAGACTGAACAGGGCTACGCAGTAATCTGTGAAGAGTTCAATGTCAGACCCCACAGTCACACGCAGCTATGGAACTATCTACAGATACTTTCGGACATGGGTATTGTAGAAACTGAGGTTTCCTCAACAGGCTCACGGGGAAGATCGACATTCATCTTCCTACCCAGAATCCCAGCCCAAGAGCTTGAAAAAGAATTGACCCTTCTCCTTCAAAAGGGAAAAATGTGATTTTCATGAATGTTGAGGATGTCTTCTCTTCAAAGCTTAGAATGAGAATAATAAAAAGTCTGATGAATATAGGTGAGCTGAACGTTTCAGAAATAGCTCGAAGGCTTGGTGCAAACTATCAGACAACAAAAAACCATCTACAAATCCTCGAAGACGAGGGAATAATCAAACACAAAATATTTGGCAGAATACGTCTATACAGACTTAACAGATCTTCATCAAAAATGAAGGCCGTGCAAAACCTGATAGAAGTCTGGAATAGAGACGAATCCTGATTGATTAGCATCCTGAGAAACGGAGTGGATTTTGATCAAAGAAGAGTTCAGCCAAGCAATGCATGAGTTTGAGGAAGTCTTGCAGAAATTGGCTACTGACGTTGCCAGTAGGGCAATCTCCGAAAAGTTAACCACGCCAGAATTGCTTAACAAGACCAAAAACCGTGTCGAAAGCCTGAAACACTCAGCCAAAAAGACCAAAAAGTCCATGATGATCCTGAAACCTGGGAAAGCCAACACTATAAATGCTTTGCACAATAATTTCGTCCAAACACTAACGACATTCGAGGAGATACTGATTCAAGACTCACCAGACCCAGCTGCAAATTCTCGTATCGCCTTCGAACAACTCAGGAAAGCCCTAACAGACGGGTCAGACCTTCTTCTACTGATGAGAGAGATCAGAGATAGCCCTTCCCTGCTGATGGACGGACTCCTTAATCTGAAAAAAGCCGCCAAAACGAAAGGTCCAGTTATAAGTATACAAACGAAGAAAGATGTTCAGCCCCTCATCAAACACATCATGACCTCGATCGATCAACTCAGATCCGAACTGATAGACCTAGACAAGAAAGTCGGCAACATGAAGAAGATCATGCGGGATCTTCAAGAAAGAAGCCTGAAGACACTTCTGACGAATACTGACATAGTCTCTGACGCCAACAAAAGCAAAGACCTAGCAAGGCAGATGAACCTATCAAACTTCAAAAAAGAGAAGAACGAAGGGAACTCCAACCTCAGAGGAAGAGATTAGAGCTCGATTAGTTCTGCTTCCATCTGATCAGTATCCACTACTGTGAAGGTTGATTTTCCAGTGAGATACCCACATAACTCCCCCGGGTTAACAACCATGGTCTTGCCTTTTCGAAGCGTTTCTGCTTCGTGACTGTGCCCATGCACAACTATGTCAAAGCTTTCATGATCTATCAGAGCCTTCAAAAGCTCATCTTGATGACCATGTAATAACCCGATTTCCATTCCGTCAACCGAGACCCTAGCAAAGTACCCCCGCACCTCAAGCCGTTCACGCTCCCTGAACTTTTGTCTTAAGAGTTCACAGTCCCCATCGTTATTGCCGAAGACACCAATCAGCTTTGCCTTCAGTCCCGCAAGCCTTGGAATCACAAAGGGGGCTACATAATCCCCCGCGTGGAGAACAAGCTCCACTTTTCGCCTATTAAGTTCCTCAACAGCCATATCGACAACCGGCAGATTGTCATGCGTATCAGCAACCATACCTATCAGCAAATACATCCACCGTCATTCAACTATCGTGTTCGCAAAAAAAGTGTTTCCATTACTAGGCTGCCATGACAGAGGATTATTGCAGAAATATTTCAGTTCTTGGAATAGTCGGACGAGGGAAACACTGCTTAAAAAACTCCGGGCGAACTGAATCATAGAAAAAAGTTCTAAAAGAGGAATATAGAAAATGAATCCATGGTCGAATTCTCGTCCCAAAAGGAGGGACAAGCTCTACATAATGGCGGAGATCTTGGACATAGCTAAAGATGGAGCTTTGAAGACACAGATCATGTACAGAGCAAACCTGAGCTTCACACAGCTCAATGACTATCTTGATTTCATGCTAGACATCGACCTTCTGAAGAAAGTCACGCGAAATGGCAGAGACATCTACAGGTCAACAGAGAAAGGAATAGATTTTCTGGAACGTTACCGTCAGATAGCTGAACTGCTCAAAGATGAAAACAACAATGGTACCAAAAATAACGTCAAAATTCCACCGCCACATCTTCTGAAAAGAAGTTGAAGCCGTGTGAAAGGCAGGCGCAACTTCTGTTTCTGAAAGGAAAAACCTGAAAAACAGGCTATTTGCTGGTTCTCAGATAGCTTGCAACCCTATCTCTCAGGGTCGGGAACTGTTCCAGCATGGCCTTTATTACTTGCCAGCGTACTTCTTCGGTCTTTTTGCTCTCTTTCATACTCTTGACCAGCACTTGAGTATTGTGTAGTAATATAGGATATAAGCTTTTTATTCCAGAATCGGAATATGCAAACGGAAAAGAGAGGAGTCATTGGGTTCTGACGAGGTTAACGGATTTCTTCTTCATTTTCACCGCAGCAACGGCAAGCCTATAACTATCGTGGCACCTATCATCAGAAACAGAAGGTTCGTTGATTTCCAAGGCGCCACGACTTTCGCAAAAAATAACTACTTGGGACGATTTATCAAGAAGACTGCTTCCGAAAAACTCGAATATCTGCCAATAGGAGTTCTAGAAACCTCGAAATTTCGGAGTCAATGTTTTCCGTTTGGGGTCAAGTGATCTATCTCCTTTTCGAGAGACTTTTTGTCCAGCTGATTATGGAGTTTGTTTATGACAGAGCCAGAAAATGACTGACTAGTACGAAGGAGAGAACTTGCCGCAGGGCTGAGATTCATATATGTCTCTCCAAGCTTTTTGTACAAAAAAAGGAGGGATTATGGGTCTATCTCGCCGAAGTGTCTAGCCACATTTCCGATATCTTTCATGTCGATCTTCAGGTCGTAGACTACATCACAGTTTGCCTTGTACCTTGGATCTGGATAGATTACTCCGAATAGTCTCGCAACTGAGCCTATGTCTCTCATGTCGCATTTGCCATCCGGCCATCCATCTGGACCAGTGATATCGCCAACCATCGAGACTATGATCCAGTCATCAATGTATGTGTTGTCTGCCAGGTCCGTTTCGCCCGGGATTGGGTTGACGATGTATGCGCCTAATGTGTAGTTTCCTTTGGGCGTATCTACTGTTGGGTGCCAGAGTTACCATCACTCATCATCCTGACCCTATTGATAACGGCAACGTTAATGACTACCATAAAATGTGCGCTCAAAATGGAAAACAAAAGACCCAATTAACTGTTTGCTAGTGCGCACATCAGAGGGAAAACTGGGCTCTCCAGAAAAGAGACGCCAAAGCCTCGTGCCGATTTCCATGCTGTTGTTTTGGGCAAATACCCTGAAGCTGGAAGCTCCGAAAGCAAATGTCAGTTGAAATGCCCAAGCACCAAGAGAAAGCCATATTTAAGTAGACTGCGCGAGCGTCTGGATCTGGCACTTATAGTTGCTGAAGGCTTCTTCCAAGGAATATTGTCTTTGCGGGAATACTGTCTTTATTGTGAAGAGGATTGGTGAGTAATGGAGAAAGTGGAAGGCTTCGAACTCAGAGGACTGGTCCTTCTATGAGATCGAGAAAGGAAAAAAAGCCTAGGCTTATTTACCTAGTGTTCCTCGTACCATTCATCTTAGCCTACTTTTCCTGGGCGTATTTCCCAGTCTTCGCCAGTTGGCTCACGACTACCGTCTTTAGCTACAGTGTCCCTGAAAGAGTCAATGGACTGTGGTATCTGACGGCTCGTTTCTTCTATACATGGTATACTTTTCTTGCTATTGGTGTCACAGGTGTCTGGGTCTTGGCTACCATGTTTGTTTCTCGAAGACAGAAACGGAACCGGGAATTGCATTATCCTATGGTCTCAATCGTCGTCCCGGCATACAATGAAGAGAAAAACATCTCTCGTTGCATAGATAGCCTCTTCAAGTGCACAGCCGAATACAATGGACTGTGCGAGATCATTGTAGTGGACGATGGCAGTGGTGATCTCACCTATGAAGCTGCCTGGGCGGCCATAGCACTGGGCCGTAGAAAATGGCCTAGAGTTCGGGCAAAAGTTGTTAGGCACTCCGCGAATCTGGGAAAGGATATAGCAGTTAAGACTGGAGTAGACAAGACGTTAGGAAGCATCATCGCAGTTGTAGATGCTGATTCTTGGTGGATGCCTAAGACTCTTGCAAAGCTTGTGGATCATATGCTATTGAACGGAAAGAAGGCAGTTACAGGATATGTTCATCCTTCAGATGGGGATTCCGAACTCAATCCCTATGTGGTTTTACAGCAGTTGGAATACAGCCAAGGTTTAGGTATATCGCGTTGCGCCCAATCACTCGGAAACGATGTTTTGGTTGTTCCTGGAGCCATCGGCCTGTACGACGCCGAGACACTGCGTGCAATCCTGAGTGAAAAGGATATACATTCTGTGACTGAAGATCTAGAGATCACCCTGGAGATGCACAGAAGAGGGGCAGATGTCGGTTACACCAATACTGCAAATAGTCTAACGATCTCGCCTCTTTCCTTCAGTCTCTTATGGAATCAACGTTTGAGGTGGTTTATTGGTTGGCTTCACAATACCCTAGAAATCCATAGCGACCTGCTCTTCAGGAAATCGTGGTTGACGTTGTTCCTGTGGAGCTGTTACATATTCGAGTATTTCGGTGCTTTTGCTGACTTAGCTGCACTGACAGCTTTGCCTCTTCTCTTCTGGTTTGCCCCTGATCGCATCCTATTTCTCCTAAACCTGCTAGTCTTTGTGCCTTACGGCTTTCTAATAGGCATCACCAGCCAAGCAATAGCCTTGAAGCAAGCCTACAAAAAGCACAATTACAAGTCTCTGCTTTTTTACACACCTTTCTATCCGATCCTCAGACTGATCAACGTATTGGCTCGTCTGACAAGTTCAGCAAAGTATCTGTTGGGAGATCATGGAAACTGGCATGACAGTGCAAGGCACCAACATGTATAGAGGAATTTTTTACTGCTAAACTGCAAAACTGTTTTTATGTTTCCATAAATCATTATGGATTCGTGAAGCAGAAATGCAGGTAAGAGCTGTGCTCTTTGATCTTTTCGACACTCTGGTTCTAATTCAGAAGAACAAGGATTTCTATGAACCTTCTTTGAGAAAACTCCACAAAATATTGGCTCAAAGCAGGATTGACGTTGTCTTTGATGATTTCAAACGCGTTTACCTTGAAGTCAGGGATCAGCTCTACAACGAGACTGAGGAAAACTTTGAAGAACCCCATTTCAACATCCGTATCTCTCGGGTTCTAGAACGATTCGGATATGACTTGGATGCCTCGAGTTCCGTCCTTGTAAAGGCGACTGAGGCCTTCGCTGATGAATTTATGAGACATGTATCCTTAGACGCCGATGCCAAAGATGTTTTGCCGGGACTGCAGCAAAAATTCAGCTTGGGGATGATCTCAAATTTCGCCATTCCTGAGTGCGTAGGGAAAATACTTGACAAGTATAGTCTGAGAGGATTCTTTGATGTGATTCTTATTTCTGGAGCCATTAACAAGCGGAAACCAAGTCCTGAAGTTTTCGAGAAGGCCTTGAAGACTCTAGATGTAGATGCTCCTGAGTCAGTCTTTGTAGGTGATATGTTGGGTCTGGATATCAGGGGTGCCAAGAGCGTCGGAATGAAATCAATACTCATTGCACGACGACCATTGGATGGACCCTTAGACTATAAACCTGACTATATTATCAAAGATCTTAAGGAATTGCCACCTTTGCTTAATGACTGCTATACATAATCCGGATCTCAGCCTAACATAACCTAGTCCGATCATCTATCTGCATTTCATCCAAACTCGGAACGCTGGCTCTAACTGATTCAAGACGGTGTGTGTCTTTAGTACGCGCTAGAACCCGGACCCGTCAGGTAAGAGTTGTTAGGCCTTCCAATCTAGTAATCTTTTTTCTCCTTCAATCTTCCTAAGCTCAGTAATGTCTTGGGTTGCCTCCAGTGTTCCTAGGTATTTTCCTTCTTTATCTCTGACCGCGAAGTATCGGATGTGGAAGAGATGATCTTTCATTTTAATCCAGAATTCAGCCACGTCTTTTTCACCTGTTTTGAAAGCGTCAAGGATTCGATTTACTATGTGAACGCTTTTTTGTGGATGGCATAGCTGGACTTTTCTTCCAATAACGGCTTTTGTTCTTGCGAAGATTCGCTCTTCAGGCTTGTTGAAATATTTCACCTCATCATCCTTGTTTACGAATGATATGTCAATTGGAAGTGAGTTCAGAATGCCCTCAACCTCCTCTTCTGAGAGGATGCCAGTCTCAAACTTTAGCATGTCTTCAGCCTCAACTCCAAGTACTTCTTTGCTCCTTCTCCTTTTAACATGTGTGGACTGCGTAGCTGTATCTTCATGCATTTGTCTCCTTCACCATCTTTAAGTTCTCAGCATCAATGGGTCACGTACAACCTTCTTGACGCATCTTTCTTTCTGTGTTCTTTGAGTTTCTTGTCGGTCAAGCATTTTCCATCTGTTGGGCAGTACTTGTCTGAATGATACGCAAATGTCTTGAAAATCTGCTCCATAGTCTCTTTGTTCATATAGTAGATTCGCGCTTTTTTCTTCTTTTCTGAGAAGACGAATCCACACCTTTCTAAAGGTTTCAGGTTATGGGAAATCATGCTCTGTTCCTGCTCTAGAGCTTTCGAGATTTCAGTCACATTTCTCGGACCGCCACGAAGGAGTTCAAGAATAGCCAGCCGTGTAGGATTCGCAAGTGTTGAGAAGAAAAGATAGCATGTTTCACTTATACCATGTTTCACTTTAATCACTAAATGCAGTATTTTTCATATGAAATATTATTCATGTACTTATAAGACTTTCGACCGCTACGCCCGAAAGTATATAGTCTTTTTCACTGAATCTTCGCCCATAGCTCAACACTTTCAGACTTAAGAGATAATTCCTCGTGGTCTCCCATCCCTCTAGTTAGGGCATCCGCATTCACTTGTTGTAGTAGCATTCGCACTCTATCTTGCTGATCTTAGGTATGGGTCCTCGTCAATCATTCTCTGTTATCTCGGAGGAGCTTCAGTTTGACAATGAAAGATCGTGGATAGAAAGTGACATTCTCAAGTTGGCACGCACGAAGGCATAACGTAAGCAGCAATATGCTGCTGTTTTCTAACAGTCAGATACACTTAAGAGCGAGGTCGAAGAAGTTCCCATCTAAATTAAGAGGTCTAAGCAATGGAATTGAAGGGAAGCCGAACCGAAAAAAACCTACTAGCAGCATTTGCCGGTGAATCCCAAGCTAGAACTAGATACACTTTCTTCGCCAGTGCAGCTAGGAAGGAAGGCTATGAGCAGATCTCAGCTATTTTTCAAGAAACAGCTGATAACGAAAAAGAGCATGCTGAACTGTTCTTCCAGCTACTCGAAGGCGGAACGGCACAGATAGTGGCTTCGTATCCTGCTGGCATCATCGGATCTACGGTGGAAAACCTGAAAGCTGCCGCAGAAGGGGAAAAGCTGGAGTGGGGAACACTCTATCCTGGCTTTGCCGAAGTGGCTGAGGAAGAAGGATTCAAAGATGCATATCAAACTTTCCGCATGATTGCTAAGGTAGAAAATTACCATGAGCGACGATACCGTAAATTACTGGCAAATGTAGAGCATGATAGGGTCTTCAAGAAGGACGAAACTATCAAGTGGAAATGCAGAAACTGTGGCTACGTCTACGAAGGCAGAGGAGCACCTGAGACATGCCCTGTCTGTAGCCATGCCAGAAGCTACTTCGAGGTCTGGTGCGAAAACTACTGAAACATTTTCTGCATGAATGAGACGGAAAGGAGGTGTGAACTTGACTGAGAAAGGGCAGATATACGTTTGCGAAATTTGTGGTAACAAAGTGCAAGTGCTAGAAGCAGGTGCTGGAATACTAGTTTGCTGCGGAGAAGACATGAACCTAGTGCAATGACATTTTAATCATGCAGGATATGTTTTCTCTCAAGTTGTCTCCCACAGAATCCTAGTTTTTTTCTCTGCGAGTTTAGCACGATCCCTCCATCTTTGCGCGTCAGGCTTATCAGACTAGCCTTTCTCAGTATGAGTTAGTGCGCGCTATCTGGCTTTTGCCATATGAAAACCTAAGACAAGATAATCCCGCGCGTGGAATTAGAACCCCTACGATGGTTGATAAGCCTCCCGCATTTCCCCATTTCTGGAAAAGATATAGAAAAAAGAAGAGATTTATGGTCTTGAAATTTTCCAGAGCATGACACGAATTTTGTCGTACGTTAACGGGTTTGCTGCCCATTGGACAACTACGTCGATTTCATTTTCAGTTAGTTTAGACCACTGCATCCATTCTCCATATCTTAGTTGAGTTACGAATTCCTGAGAGTTGTTCCTTATATAGTAAACCAGAACGTCTGTAGTACTCAAATTGTGCTTGAAGGTAATCCATTGACCATAACCTGGTGGTACATCAACCCATCCACTATCATAAGCTGGTGCGGGTAGCCAACCTGTGAAGTTTTCTATGGTAACTACCCCTGGTGGTCCCTGTTCACCTTCCAATGAATCCAGGAAGTCCTGTTCCGTGCCTGAATTGCCTTGGTCAAGCCATATTTGATACGCCGACTTGCCGTCTAGGCCGTCAGTTCCATTTACACCGTCCTTACCATCTACTCCATCCGTGCCAGCTAGTCCCTGCTGTCCTGTGTCACCCTTATCACCTTGAGGACCTATTGCTAATTGCGTCGAAACCAAAGTTGAAAGTGTACTAGCAGCCAAAATTGCGATGATGAGACCAGCTAAGAATGTATTCCGAGTAACAACTATTTCCACTTCAGACATTTTCTCACCTTTTATCTGAATTAGTCTCTTACTCCAAACTCAGTTTTTATGGCTTATGGAAGAAGCTGCTATCTGAGTGGAGAGGTCATAGCTGTTACCCTAGCGCGTGCATGACAAGAACAGCTACAGCTCTTCATCAACTTCCCCTTTCTACTTGGCTTAATTAACCCCGGAGATACAAATTTTTCAATCTTTTCTAAAGACTAGCATTACTGCGTCTGAAGCTTTCCCATGATCATATACTGGAAACAGCTTTTTTCTAGATTCAAGCTTCACATCGTGTTGATCCATTAGAACAATTATTGATTCGAAAGATGCCACTTCTTCCTGGTCAATTATGAAAATGTAGCCTTTGTCCCTAAGTACTCGACTGAGTCTGTTGCGATCATAGGCTGCACGTATTCCTGAATTTCATGAAAAGCCCAATGGCTGAAGATCACATCGAAATATCTATCCTTGAACGGAAACTCGCCGTCCTTCACCAAGTGAAACGTGACTCTACATTGTAGCCTGTGAGCTAATCCCTCGGCAACATCCAAAGCCTCACCAGATGTGTCCGCCCCGTGAACCTCAAAACCTTTCAGTGCCAAAGAACAACTAACCAATCCACGACCACAACCAAAGTCAAGAATTCTGCTGCTCTGCGGAATATACTTCGAGAACTCTGCTTCAAGTATCGGGAAGCTATTGAAGAGAAAGTCCAGAGACC
Source organism: uncultured Candidatus Bathyarchaeia archaeon (assembly GCA_964347765.1). GTDB lineage: Archaea > Thermoproteota > Bathyarchaeia > Bathyarchaeales > Bathycorpusculaceae > CAYGAG01. Next base: position 7,171 of record CAYGAG010000009.1, on the reverse strand, counting down.
TTCTCATGTCTTTGACTGTTAGATTGGCTCGTCTGAACATAGAAAGCGTGAAGAAAATTCCGGTTGACAAGGCGAATTTCTCCAAGAAAGCATGAAGATCCTCTTCAGAATATCCTCTGCCAATCAAATGTTGAATCTCAGCCTCGAATAGAGCACCCCTTGCCTCGCCAAATACATCTACAATAACATCTTTAAAATCCATAAGCCTCACAAGGGCACTAATGATGACTCAATTACTTAAACTCTCTTTTGCGGCCACTCATACGACTGGCTTCAATTCGCATTAGGACTGTGAACAGCGCTTGCTTTCAGCAATACACGTGCGTTGACGGATCAGTATCTGCCCCGTTCCAGACTAATTGACGACTTCTACAAACCTCTATTCCTTCTGACCGTTAAGATTTCGTCCACTCATACTTCAGCAATGAAAAGACGGTGTCGTCTCTAAATTGACCTTTGAAATAGCTGTTCTGTCGAAGAACTCCTTCGTTCTTGAAGCCTAGTCTTTGAACAAGCTTTATGGATCTAATGTTCCTTGAATCAATTATCGCTTGGATCCGATTCAAGTTCAATCTTTCAAAGCCATATTTCAGTATAGCCTGCAATGCTTCAGTCATAATGCCAGATCCCCAATGGGCAGGGTCCAAATCGTATCCGATTTCGGCTCTACGCACCGTTCTATTCCAATCGTAGTAACCACAGGTTCCTACGAGATCTCCGCTGCTCCTTCTACCGATTCCCCAGCGGATACCCAGACCTTCTCTAAAGGGTCTTATACAGAAACGGTCAAGCTCCTCTTTTGCACCCTCAAGGCTTGCGGGTCCTGCGAAGCAACATCCCTCAACTATCTCATCTTTGTTAAAATGGTGAAAGTAGAATCCCGCATCATCCAGCGTCATTTCTCGCAGAACAAGTCTGTCCGTCTCAATTTGCGGGAATCTCTCAAACGGGCCCATGCTCACAAGCTCTCTTCAACCGAATGGCTACCAGCGTTCGCGATGTACACGCAACTCATCGTACTGTGTGCGCGGTTCTTTCTCCTCTCTTGGATGACCGATAGAGATCAAGTTAAGTGGAACAATGTTGCCAGGAATCCTCAACACCTTCCTTATAGGGCTTACACGGTCTTCCCTAGGATGAACTCCAAGCCAAACAGCGCCAAGACCCAAGGCAGTCGCCGCCAAGAGAAGGTTCTCAGCAGCAGCTGAGCAATCTTGCACCCAATAGCGGGGTGAGATTTCAGTGTCTCCGCACACTGCTATGCTCAGTGGCGCTTCACAAAGCATGGATCCGTAAGGATGAACCTTTGCTAGGTTATCTAAAATACGTCGATCTGAAATCACAATGAAGTGCCAAGGCTTACGGTTGGAGGCTGAAGGAGCTGCCATCGCAGCCTCAAGCATCGTCTTTAGATCCTTTTCACTGATGTGTTCTGATGTGTATTTGCGGATACTGCGTCGAGCAAATATGGTATTGATAAACCCTTCCGACATAGTATTTCCTCAACAACTGTACGCTCGGGTCACAGCTAGAAAAGGATAACGGTGAGTGGATCTGAATCTTCACAATCTACCGTCTTATTCCATTCACCCGCAGTACTAGCTAGATATCCGCGTGCGCTTTTCTACAATCGACAATCAACTCCAATCATGATTGGGCGTAGAACAGGCGAACCCAATAAAGATATGCTTTTAAGATTCCATTAAAGATACAAGACATAATCTGGATTAATATGCCCCAATGGTTTGTGTCAATTATGTCTAAGAACCAGTCCTTGCAACGGATTCTTACTAAAGCCGAGAAAAAGGAGAAAGAGTTTAGCTGGCTTGACTCAGCCAAGTTCTACGAGAAAGCTCTCGATCGAATAGTGAAGCTTAAAGATTTTCTAAAGAGTCATTCCTATCTTGTTGAGGCTGGAGATATTCAAGAAAGAATTGGCTTCTGCTTTTACAGAGCCGCTATGCAGGCTGAAAACCAAGAAGAGTTTAGAGAAAGAACACTGAAAGCGATTCAGACGTACGAGAAGGCTCGCAGGTTCTATGAAAAATCGAAGGATGAGAAGTCTGCCAGAATGTCTCGCTGTGGAGCGTTTGCCAAGTTTCTTGATTCCTTGATTGCGTCCGATGCGTCTGAGAAGAGAACACTTCGTGATGAATCTTTGGAGCTGATAGATAAGGCTCTGGCGGCATTTTCGGAATCCAAAGAAATGTTGGAGTATGGAAGGACTTACAATGGTCTCCCATTCCTCTTTTTCTGGAGGATCATCCTAGAGTGGGATAAGGATACTCTGAAGACTATTGTGAAGAGAGGATTGGAATGGGGAGAAAAGGCGGTCGCAATGGTTTCTGAGATGAATGATCTGTACGAGGTGGCTAAGACCCATCTGACTATGGCTACATGTCTGATGTTCCTTGAAGCTTTCATTGAGGAGCCAGAGGAGAAAGAGATAAACCGTTTGAAAATAGTGAATTATCTGAACAATGCTGTCGACGTCTTTGAAAGCATTGGAGACAGATATCTCCTGGGGTGGTCGCATCTTCTTCTAGGCGCAAACACAGGAGAAGAGGAGTCAATAAGGCATTTTGAGAAGGTTGTGGAGTGCGGTAAGCAAACACATGATAATCTTGTACTGGCATCTGGTCACGACCTACTATCATACATGACTTATTGGAAAGCTATTGCAACGGAAGACCCAGACCAGAGAATCAGACTTGCCCAACAAGCTATGCGATCATATGATGAAGCCCAACACCACCTCTCTATAGTAAAACAGGTGGATCCCAGAGGAGTGTTCATGCGTCTACGTGCCCGTGCTCGAGCCCCGCCTGCTAGCCACGCAGAACACTACCTACAGTTATCCATGTGGGAGACTAACCTGGCAAAAAGACAGAAATTCTTGGAAAAGGCTGAAAAGGCCTTCACAAGATCTTTGAAGGTGGCTGAAGATTCTGACATTCCATATGTAGTCTTGTACTTTCTTCATGTCGCTAGTAAGGTTCTTGAGGCGAGGGCACGTACAGAAACGAACCGCACCCAGAAAAAAGAACGTTTGGAAAATGCTTTAAAATACAGAAATAAAGCTATCAAAATCCTTGAGCGATTAGCGCCCTTTGATTATTATGCGCAGGGAGTGATGCAGAATCATCTCGCGGAAGTAAAAGCAAGACTCGTCGACATCGAACCGACTACTGATGGGCGACTAAAACTTCTTGAAGAAGCAGTGGTGAATAAGGAGAAAAGCCTCACGCTGTGCGACAGGATGATACCTTACTTCGAAAGGATGGGAGACATCACCTTTTTCGCCGCGCTGCAGCCATACCAAGATACATACGCAACGCTGCTGACTCGTCTATACAACTTGTCAAGCAATCCAGAGTATCTTAGAAAAGCGATAGAGATCCACGAGAGAGCAATTGAATCTGCCAGCAAGGTAGGTTTAGTCAGCCTCATTGCAGAATCGTATTGGAAGATTGGCAAGGCGTATGATGTTTTGGGAGAACTCATGGAAGCTGCCCAAAGTTATGAAGTCTCTTCTGCGAACTACATAAACGCTTCTCAGAAAATCTCTCAATTGAAGGATTTCTATCAAGATCATGCTTCATACATGGAAGCTTGGAGCGAAATCGAGAAAGCAAGAGACCATCATGCAAAAAGTGAATATGGAGAGGCGAGAGAGCACTACGAGAAAGCAGCAGATCTTCACAAGTCAACAGGACGATGGAAGTATCTCAGTTCAAACTATTACGCTTGGGCGCAGCTAGAGCTTGCAGAAGATCGGAGCAGAAGTGAGCAGACAGAAAAAGCTCGAAGCTCGTTCAAAAAGGCGGCCAAGCTTTTTGCAGAAGCAAAGAAGTCCATCAAGGCCGAACTTGAGAAGATCGGAGATAGGGAGGAGAAAGAGATGATGGCCAAGCTCGTCAAAGCCTCGGACGTGAGATACGAATACTGCCTTGGTAGAATTGCACTGGAGGAGGCGAAAATCTTAGACAGACAAGGAGATCCTACAAGTTCACGAAAATATGGAACGGCCGCAGGAGCATTCCAGAAGGCGATGGAGGGTATGGAACATGAGCCGGATCGCAGAGAGCTTAGAAAAGAATTCTTGCCGATAATTTACCTTAGCCAAGCTTGGCAGACCATGTCAAGAGCAGAAGTTGAAGTTTCACCAGACTTATACTTGGAAGCCTCTCAGCTCTTTGAGAAAGCCAAGGAGCACAGCACCAACGAGAAAGCCAGACTGCTAGCTCTGGGCCACAGCTACTTCTGCAGAGCATTAGAATCTGGAGCCAGATTTGAGGGAACAAGAGACCCTGCGTTGCACTTGGATGCGACTCACCATTTGGAACGCGCAGCAAACTACTATGTTAGAGCAGGGTTCAAAACCGCTTCAGAACATGCTATGGCAACACAACGCCTCTTTGACGCCTATGTCTATATGGACAACGCCAAGAAAGAGATGGACCCCGAAAAGAAAGCAAGATACTACATGGTCGCAGAAAAAGTTCTTCAGACATCAATTGGTTCATTCTTGAAAGCAAAGCACCCAGCGAAGAGTGATCAAGTTCAACAGCTTTTAGAGAAAGTCAGAGCAGAAAAGGAACTAGCAATATCATTAAGTGAGGTTTTGTACGCACCAACCATCACGTCATCAACAACCAGTTTTGTCACTCCTGCTCAAAGTCAAGAAAGGTCTGTCGGTCTAGAGAAGTTTGAGCATGCGAATGTGCAGGCAAAACTGACTCTTCCTAAGAGCGAAGTGAGAGTTGGGGAGGATTTCGATCTGGAGATCCAGATTGGAAATGTGGGCAAGGAAGCAGTTCTCTTAGCGAGAGTTGAAGAAATACTTCCCAAAGGCTTCGAATTGGCTGAGATACCTGAAGCACGTCGTACGCTAAGAGACACGTACCTAGATATGAAAGGAATACAGCTCAATCCTCGGAAGACTGAAGAGATTAGACTTGCTTTGCGAACCTTCCAGAAAGGTACTTTCGAAGTAAAGCCTCGAATCGTATATGTCGGCGAGACTGGAGAGCAAATGATCTCAAAACCTGATTCTGTAACGATAAAAATCCGTGAAGCGGTTCTCCCTAATCGCGTTACTACGGGACACAAAGAGCTTGACGCGATATTGTTCGGTGGCGTACCAAAGAATTTCGCGATCATCTTAACGTCACCGTCATGTGATGAACGGAATCTGCTAGTTGATAATTTCCTGAAGGCTAGGCTGCAAGAAGGTGAAGTTACGTTTTATATTACTCTCGATCCGGGAAAAGCGGAGAAGCTCGCTGAGGATTTTCCCAACTTTTACCTCTTTGTCTGCAATCCTCAAGCTGACAAGATGGTCAAGAGCCGTTCGAACATATTCAAGCTAAAGGGTGTAGAGAACCTGACAGAGATTAGCATTGCATTGACATCCGCTTTCCGTAGATTGGATGAAGCTTCTATTGGGTCAAGGAGGGCTTGTCTTCGGATAGTCTCAGATGTGTTGTTGCAGCATCATGCGGTTCAGACTCGAAGATGGTTGACCTCGCTAATTCCAGAATTAAGATCTAGAGGTTTCACCATACTAGCCGTAATGGATCCTCAGATGCATCCTGAACAAGATGTCCGAGCAGTCCTTGATCTTTTCGAAGGAGAGATTAACATCTATGAAACAGAAGCAGAACCAAGTGCTCAAAAATATCTGAAGATCAAGAAAATGACCAATCAAAAATACCTAGAAACCACACTTCGCTTGCGAAAAGCAAGGCTACAACAGTCCAACAGACTCGTTACGCATTAGGATTCCTGTTGGCATCAGTAAGTACAGTGCGTCAATACAGGATTCTTTTGCTGATCTTCACTCTGCCTTTCTCGATAAGGATTCCCTCTTTCTCGACCATGTTTCTCCTCCATTCAGCCCCTTTTTTACCTCCACTGAACGACCCATCAGAGCTTACAACTCGATGGCATGGAACAACAGGTGACAGAGGGTTTTTGTGAAGAGCATTAGCGACTGCTCGGTATGCTCTTGGCTTGCCAATTTTCTCAGCTATCCGCTTGTAGGTGCTGACTTTTCCCTTAGGGATTTTGAAGGTGACAAGATAGACGTCTCTTTCAAACTTTGTTCTGTCTTTCAGGGCTTCAATCACATCTTCTTCTGTCTTGATGGATCTTATATCCATGCACAAATTCCCCGCATACAGGAATCTAACAGGTTTTCATATCTTAAGCCTTTGTCTTCATTCCCAATATGTGCAGGTCAGTGTCGATCAAACGGAAAAGATGCGACATTAATGGTGCTCACAACTCTCTACACAGCTACGGCTATGTTTGAAGCAAGGCTACGCTATTGTCCCCCTGCACTTTCCCTTTTAGAATGCACAAGCTCGCATTTGGCTAGAATTGTCAAAAAGATAACTCATGTTTCTCAGAAAACGAAGGTAGACTATGACGTGAAAAAGCAGCCCAAAACGTATATTAGAGTCCAAAGAAACATTTATATCGGTTGTGACGCCTTCAAGTTTATTTTGGCGAATGATAGCCAGTCCCGCAATTTTATGGCGGCGGCTCAACCCCGACTACAAAGGCGCACTATTGCCTAAAGGATGAGGACGGTTGGCCTCCAGTTGCGGGTACAAGTATGTGGACCTGAAGCTTGAATGGTTTAGGTCTGAATTGGGCTTTGGCATTAAGTGTATTTCCCTCCAAATCCAGTCGGCTTTGCCGGCTGTACATGAAAGCCTGGCTAGAGGTCAGCCAGAACTTAACTCCGGTTGATCCTGCCGGACCCCACTGCTATCGGGATGGGACTAAGACATGCTAGTCGAGCGTCTTCAGGCTATGGTGAAGACGCGGCGCACAGCTCAGTAACACGTGGCCAACCTGCCCTTGGGACAGGGACAACCCCGGGAAACTGGGGCTAATCCCTGATACGTGAGGACTCCTGGAATGGGTTCTCGCTGAAAGGGTGCTTGGAGCATGCTTCTAGGCGTCGCCCAAGGATGGGACCGCGGCCGATCAGGTTGTTGGTGAGGTAACGGCTCACCAAGCCTATAACCGGTACGGGCCGTGAGAGCGGGAGCCCGGAGATGGGCACTGAGACAAGGGCCCAGGCCCTACGGGGCGCAGCAGTTACGAAAACTCCGCAATGCACGAAAGTGTGACGGGGCTACCCCGAGTGCCGTCCGCT
>CAYGAG010000008.1:11661-56583 GCA_964347765.1 uncultured Candidatus Bathyarchaeia archaeon | reverse complement strand
CAAGCGAAACGGCTGGAGGTAGCCAAAGTCTTCGTTCAACGTCCAAAGTTTGCCATTTTCGACGAACCAACAAGTCAGGTAGATCTAAGAGGGAAAAGGAAAATCTGGGCACAAATACTCAAGCTGAGAGAAGAAGGTTCAACCATTCTTATCGCCACAAACGAAGTCCGTGAAGCCGAATACCTTGCTGATCGAGTAACCGTTCTCGACCTTGGAAAGAAGGTTGTCTGTGACACCGTCAGGCAGCTAAAAGACAGCATCACGGGAGGCGACATAGTTGAACTCCAGATCGAAAACTCATATCCTCAACTCGTAGAAGAATCGCTAAGCCAAATCGAAGGCACCGTGAAGATAACCAACTCTGGTGAGAACCAGTTCAAAGCATACGTATCCATGGCTGAATCCTGGGTGCCAAAGATGATCGACACCTGCTACGAAAACAAAGCACGCATCCGTTCCATAAGAATCACCGAGCCCTCTCTCGACGATGTCTTCCTTCACTTCACAGGACGAACGTTGAAGGAGGACAACAAATGAGAAACATTATCCGCCTAATATGGTTCGACCTGAAACCAGAACTCAAGCCGCCTGTCTGGATACTTATGGAATGGGCTGTCTTCGTGATACAGATAAGCGTCTACAGCGTAATACTTTCTCAACTCGTCACAGGCATAGAAAACTATCGCCAATTCTTCGCAGTCGGCCTGGTAATAATGATAACATTTGATATGGGATCTCACACAGGCCGCCACTTTGTTGAACACGCACATGAAGGAAGACTGCCCTACCTGCTCAGCCTGCCCATCTCACGTTCGCAACTTTTCTTAACAATTGCTCTGCAAGGGGGAACAGAACTCGCCATGATGCTTGCTGTACCGTTAACAGTAACCCTGATAATAATAGGAAACTTAACATGGATCTCAGCGATAGCGTCCGTACTCACACTTTTCTGGCTCGGCTTCGGCGTGGCAGGACTGATGCTCGCCTTATCCTTCATCGCATTCAAATCATCGGACCTCTATACTGCGATTGTAACTGGCCTAAGCACCATAATAATCCGCTTCAGCACCGTCCTATACCCCTTCATCTTCCTTCCCCCTCAATACGCGTCAGCTGCAGCCTTCAGCCCCCTCACCTACGGTTCGGACCTCGTCCGCTTCATCCTTGGATTCGACCCCAGCATCCTCCTAGACCCCTACTATGCCGTAGCTATATTGACAGCTCTAGCCGTAGGCACTTTAGGTCTAGGATTGATTTTAGTCCAAAGACTTGTAGAAGGAGTCAAAAGCGCATGAGTGAAACTCGCGTAATTCTTGCAGTAGCTCGCAACGACTTCTCCTACTTCTTCAGAACAAAATGGCTCATGGCCATACTCCTAAGCCTAAACCTCTCAGACATGCTTGTGGTCGCCCTAGTCTACAAGCGAATGATGACCTTTGATTACTTCTCCTACTTCGTCCCTGCAGTCATAATCATGGGGCTCTTCGCAGCTTCACTCGACACTGGTAGACGAATCTGGCTAGCACTGCGAGAAGGAGTAATCCAGTATGAACTCTCTCTTCCCATCAGCACCCACGGCCTTGTAATAGCGTATCTGCTTGCTGGAGGATCAGCTGCCCTAGTATATGCATCATCGCTCATGGCAATAGCGCTGATTGTCCTTCCTGCTCAAGCAATCGGGAGCGCTCTCATGCTGTTGCCTTTCCTCTTCGTCCTAGCCATGGGACTTACAGGCATCGCAGCCACACTTGCATCGATCGCATCTACGCACGGAGAGTTCTTCTTCGCCTTCCAAAACATCGTTCAAATCGCCCTCTTGACCCTGAGTACAGTCTACTACCCTATTGAAATCGTTCGAAACTATCTGCCTTCGATACTTGTCTCGATCGTCGCGGCCAATCCCTTGAGCCTGGCGACAGAAGCGCTCAGGCAATATGCTTTTGTTGGTATGCCCATCGAACCAGTGTTCCTGGCCAAGATCTTTCTTGCAAGCATACCCTTCACCATTATAGGCGCCTTTGCATATCTAGGAGCCCTTCGGAAGTTTCAAGTGAAAGGAAAAGTGTAGGCTGCAACCAATGTTCTACACTATTGCACTCTAATCACACAGTTCGTCATGCATCGTGGGCTATCTTCAAGGAAGAGTCAATACCTCCACCTTCACCTTGTGTCCATCCTTCAGACTTAGGTGTCTCCTCAGGAACGTGGCAGAGATGACTTCGACGACTGAAGAGTTGTAGTGACTTCTCAAGGCAGAGATCAGAGCTCCCCTGACTTTGTTCTCTACGACAGCAGGATAGCATTTCACGGCTCCAAAAGTTCTATCTTCCCCTTTGAACCCTTGTATCTCGACGGCAGGATAGGCCTCCAATTCACCGTAGGTATTCATGTCATAATCACACGTGAGCTTCAGATTAAGCGTGCCAGGATAGGGGTCAAACCCCAATTTCTCCATGAACTGTCTTCTATAAGGCTCTCTTGTCACGTAGTAAGCCCCCTCTCCCAAGCCTGCAAAAACAACCCCTTCCAGAGTCACCGAAGGAGGATAAGCGGCTTCAATCAAGAGTCTTAGATTATTATGTAGCATTTTCAGCTCCTTGACTCCAGCATCAGTCATTGTGATCAGGCAGCCGTCAGGAGTAATAGTGCGCCGAATCCATCCATCCTTCTCCAACTCGATCAGATAACGAGAAGCCGTCTGTTGTGACACATCCAGTTTTCTAGCCAAATATTCCGTAGAAACCTTTGTCGTCCTTCGATGTGCCCCCAGCTCAGCCAACTTCAGAATCGTGAAGAGATTACGCCACTCAATCCTCCCAACCATGGTGAAACCTTCCAAGCCATCCTAGCATACAGAATAATGTATCGCAGAATTTAAGGAACTCGAAACTGCGAGAGAAACCATACTTCTTGCACAAATCATAAAAGCCGTTGAAGTAGAAAGTTAGCATGAAGAGGAATGAATAAGATTCTCCTTCTATTTGTCGTTGCACTTGCATTACCATGCCTAGTTAATATGCACATACAGGTTTCTGCCAACGGCGGCGGAGCAGGTATCGAAGCTGGGGAATGGTTCAGATATGAGGATATCAAAGTGTCATGGGATTCAAACTACTCAATTCCTTCAAATATAGCAATCCTTCAACTTAATGATACCCAATCTTGGGAAATCGCTTGTGATGACGTTTTCGGCACAAATATAACATTCCATGAAACGATACGGTACAAGAGCACTAGTGAAGCGACAGTATTCGGATGGTTAGATATCGATAGCGGAGAAGGGAGACTAGCCAGTAAACCTTGGGGAACCAGCTATCCTGGTGCATTGTTTATAGCGGCCAACCTTAGCGAAGGTGATTCATTGTATGCTGGAAAGCCGGATGTGAAGATAAATGAAACCTGCCGTGTTGAGTATTTCGGCGCTGTCAGACAATCTAATGTGGTCAACCGAAGTCTGTACAGCAGTGGTTATCTCAAAACAGAGATCATGGTTTGGGACAGGCTTTCAGGTATCCTATGCGAGTTGAGTGTGAATTACTTCGCTGAAAACAGAACAGTTGGATGGTACAAAGTTAGACTCTCCCAAACCAATCTTTGGAGACCTTTTGGTGTTCATAATCTCGACACGGGATTGAAATATGCCCGGATTCAAGAGGCAATAGATGCTCCTGAAACATTAGACGGACATACAATCTATGTTGAAGAAGCAGTCTACTATGAAAATATAGTTGTCAACAAGTCTCTTTCGGTCGTGGGAGAAGATAAAAGCTCCACGGTTATTGATGGCAATGGAATCGGCAATACTCTCAGTATAGTTCTAGATCATGTCAACATCACAGGCTTCACAATACGACGGAGTGGAAGCACAACCTATGATGCAGGAGTTTATCTGGACAACGCGAATTACTGCACACTATCTGGAAACAACATAATAGACAACAAATATGCGATCATGATTCATTCCCTTTCAAACTATATCAATATCTATGGAAACAGCATAACAAACAACAATTTCGGCATCAGGCTTCTTTCAAACTCACACTACAATAACATATCTAGAAACAGCATAACAAACAACATTGAAGGTTACGGTATCGGCTTAACTTCCTCGGATTACAACTGCATATCCAAGAACTTCATAGTAAACAATGGAGCAGGCATTCTTCTAGGCGGCATAATCATGGGAAGCTCCAACTACAATACTGTCTTCGAGAACACAATAAGTGAAAGCAGTGAATTCGGTATTGAGGTCGGAGGCCATTCAAAAGACAACATTTTTCACCATAACACCTTAGTAAACAACAACCAGCAAGTGATTGTTGCATTGGACTATACCAACTTCTGGGATAACGGGGTGGAAGGCAATTACTGGAGCAACTACACTGGATCTGATTCGAATCATGATGGGTTGGGTGATAGCTGGCACAACATAACACAAAACAACGTAGATCATTACCCTTTGATAGGTCTCTTCAGGAGTCTCAACACCTCTACAGGAGAGAATGTCAACGTCATCACGAATTCCACAATTAAAGAATTTCACTATTTTGACAACAATGATACAATCAGAATGATTGTAACCAACATGACAATGAATCAGACTCATGGTTTCTGCAGAGTCTGCATTCCACACAAGATAATGGACATAGGCCGGATCTCAGTCCTTATCGATGATGGAGCAACTCCTCTCCTTCACCATAACTACACACTGTATGACGATGGCACTCATAGATGGATATACTTCGCCTACGAACACTCAGAACATGAAATAGCTATAGTACCTGAGTTACCCTTATCATTCATTCTACTATTCATAGCAGCATCACAACTAGCAGTCATTTTCTATAAAAGGAAGTATTTCATAGACAAGTAGTATCGGTATGCATATTTTTCGGCTACTTCATGAAACTCATTTTTGGACATTCTAGTCTCATGACGCGTGAATCATCATCAGAAACTCCACAAGGCTCAATTGTGCTACACATAGACAGTAATGTGTAGTTTTGTCCTACGCACAAATCATCATATTGAAAATGGGACGTCTTGCAGTTCAGTGAAAAAAATGAATCTGCTGAAGAACAAAAGGGCGTTGAGTACAGTAGTAACTACATTGATCATTCTGGTAGTTTCAGTGTTGCTGGCAACAGTTGTAACTTTCTATGCTATAAACGTCACAACCACTAGAGTGCAAGAAGAGTCTCTGTTTCTGACCAAGCAGCATGTTTGGTATAACACAACCGGTGACTGGGCACAAGGCGCAATTGTCGTAGTCAATACCGGTGGTAAAGACGTTGTGCTAGACAAGATCACAGTCAGAGGACAAGAATGCAACTGGTCTGATGTATTCTACTGGAGAACCAATACAGTAACAATATCCAACGATCTCGAAGTAACAAGCACACAACTACCGGCTTCTGGCGCCGTTAACATCACAGTACAAGGATCAGAGCGATCGTTCTCTCAAGCCAATGACGATTTGACCTTGATTTCAGGATACACTATGGTTGTATACGTTGATGAGCCTGACAGTATCGCTCTGAACGACGTGGGCATAACGGTCGGCATTACATTATTCACTTCAAACGCCCAATACTACAAAGAAACAAACATCGAAGCTGCTCAGTAAGCGGCCAACTCCTCTTTTTCTTTTCCCAATTTTTTCAATGTCTAATTCTATTAAAGTGTGCTTTTACGTGGAAAATGTGAGCCGGAAATCGAGTTTCTGACTATTGATTGTTCATACTGGTAATGTGTAGCTGCGTTCTACACACACCATTTTATCTCACATTTGGGTCGAAGAGTCATACCGTATACGTAGTAAGGGGACCGTCTACGAAAGTGCGCAAAACACAAATCAGCACATTGCTAAGCTCCTTTCTGCAGTCAAAAAGAGCACTGACTATGCCAATGACCTACCTGATACTCTTCTCTTCTCTCATGATGATCATCTCAGTGACATACAGCCTTGCAATAACACAGATCAACGCCGGAGGCTCCCTCCTCAAGGCTTCATTGGTCAAAGAAAATATGCAAGGTCTGGACGATGCGATCCGCTCTGTCGCTTGGAAATTCAAGGCTTCAAAAGTTATTTGCATGGATGACTGTGGAGGTTCTTTCCAAACACACACGACAGGGAAAAATCTTCTAATCAACTTTACTGATGATCAGTCTTTTCACGATGTAGTGTTCAACACTCAAGTTGGCAGAGTCTGCTACGAACTTGAATCCTCCCAACCAGACAATAATGGCTTCTTCATAAGAGGCGATGCAAGAAGCATAACGAATCAAAGCTGGTCCACCATGACACAGATCTACTATGCACAGGGCGATAGTAGCCAGGAACTTGTGCTTTCCTATCGCCCTTCAGCAAACTCAGCAGTAATCACCACAGATCAAGCCAAGCCGCAAAACCTGATTCGCCTATACATAATCAACCTAAATTCCTCGCAGAGTCTGACGCTGAACCAGAAGTTCTACCTGAAAGTAACAAGCCTGGATGTCACGCTCACCCTGCACCAATATGAATTCAACCAGTCCATTTCTTCTCTTGGCTTGATATCAACCTATGATGATGCCTCAAGCACCGTTTGGATTCCGATTTCTAGTACTGCAGAAGGTGCATTTGCTGATGTGGAGATAATTGTCTGCAGCATCAGAATACAGAGGTTGGGGATCTGATTCTTGCCCTCAGTATCACTCACCTACATCTACACTCTTGTTGCCCTGATAGCCATCAGTAGCTTGCTCGTCCTTTCTTTCATGGTTTATGCGGAAGGATTGCGGGCCTCCTCAGAAACAAGACAATTGAAGAACCTGATTGATTCCGTAGCTTATGAAGCCACAGAGTTGCTGACAATTACAATAACCATGAATGCAACATCTGAACGGCTTCTCGCAGGACCAATAACCATAGGTTCTAAACAGTATTGGCTTAGACTGCGAAATAGTTCTGATGAAACTTGGTTAGAAGGCGGCTTTGGAGATATGCCCATTGAAGGATCAGCCTTCATCGTCCATCTTCCAACTGAAGCCTCAGCAATGGGGTCATATCGAGCAGGCTATGGAGCAATCCATCTGAAATGCTATCTAAGCAACGACGTTCCCCAACTATTGCTCACAGACTCTTACGGTGGCGACTAAACAATGAAATTCAGTTTAAGAAAGAAGAAAGAAGACTCTCAGGAAGAACGCGTCCTCCAGAAAATGATGGAGGAAGAAGGACAACTAATCGAATTCTTGGATCTGAAGAAACGGAACATTCCTGAAGGCTGTGCTGAAGTGGAGTATTACCCACTCAAACCACCCTTCTCCTATGCAGCGATCGTTCAGAACAACGAAACCTCAGAATATCTGTACATTCTGGACGAATTAATACTGCCTAGAGATGAGTGGGAAGGTTACTCCAGACTAAGAAACATTGCCGAATACGAACTTCAAGCTCCTAAAGAAGAAGAGACGCTAGGCGAATCATTTCGAAGACAAATGCCCCTAATAATACATAACCACCAGAAAGCCTTCACAGAAATCTCACAAATCGGATTGCGGAAAATTCTTTACTACCTTGAACGAGACATCGTCGGATATGGAAAAATAGACCCCTTAATGTACGATGACAATGTGGAAGATATCGGAAGTAGCGGAATCAACAAACCAATCTTTCTTTGGCATAGGAAATACGAGAACATTAAAACCAACCTAAGCTTCCTCGACGAACAAGAGCTTGAAGATTTCATAATGCGCATAGTTCACAAAGCCGGAAAACATGTCAGCATAGCTTTTCCGATAGTCGATGTTACCTTGCCTGAAAAACATAGGCTGGCTGTCTCATTCGGCAAAGAGACCACACCCTCTGGAACAGCATTCACCATAAGGAAATTCCGTAAAGACCCCTTCACAATAATAGACCTGATCGAAAATGAAACCATCAACGAGAGCATAGCAGCCTATCTTTGGCTTCTGATGGAGAACAAAATGTCCGTCATGATAATAGGAGCAACCGGAGCTGGCAAGACAACTGCCCTCAACGCGATTGCCTGCCTCATACGTCCCAGTCATAAAATCATATCTGTTGAAGAAGTTGCAGAGATAAATCTGCCCCATGAAAACTGGACCTCAACGATCGCTCGTTCAGGCTTCGGCCTAGAGGGCGAAGGAGAGATAACCCTCTTCGACCTAATCAAATCAGCGGTCAGACATCGTCCAGACCTCATCATTGTCGGCGAGGTTCGAGGAGGAGAAGCTTACGTTCTCTTCCAAGCTCTAGCAACAGGGCACGGTGGATTATGCACACTGCACGCTGAAGATGTGGACACGGCAACCAAAAGACTTACACAACCACCAATGAACATACCGACATCCATAATCACATTGATGAACTGCGTCATAACAGTGAAACATGTAAGAACCCCAGTCTTCCTTGAATCGGGAAGGCGGCTTTCAAGCAGGAAATTCATAAATGTGTCAGAGATTAAAGATGCGAACAACTTTCAGGAAATCTTCAACTGGAATCCTTCTACAGATATTTTTCAAGGAAGACTTAGTGAAAGCTATCTCTTAAGGAAGATGGCTTCAAGCTTGGATATACCTGTTGAAAGACTCCTAGATGAGGTGAAATGTCGAGAGCGCATGCTCATGCATATGGTTGAACACAATATTCGTGACTACCGTAGTGTGAACAGAGTATTGAGCAAGTACTACCACAATCCGCAGCTTTTCCAAGAAGAGTTTTTAGAAAGAGGGGATTGGTGATAAACCTACAAAGAGGGTTACTGAGGTCCAGAATTTTCACAGGCCTTCTCTCACTTCTGAATACAGGTGAGACGGGCCAGATAAATCGTGAGCTGCCCTTCGCTGCACTCCTCTTCGCCCTGCTGGCGGCCAGCGGAGTCACGATCTACGAGAGCTGGAAGAAACTGTGTGGTATTAGTCTTCTGCCAACATTTCAGAAAGAGGCGAAAGAGATTGTCAGGCAAGTGGAAGTGTTGGGGTACGACCCGTTGACAGTTATGCATAAACGAGCCGAAAAAACAAAGTCACGAAGCTATCGTGACTTCTTGCTGGGCTACGTCTCTTCCATTCGGAGTGGTGGAAACCTCCTAAACTATCTCAAGAGTAAACTGCGCTCGATATTTGATGTCGAGAGTGATGCAGCGATGCGTTCGATAGAAAGACTTGGAACCTTGGTTGAGGCCTACGCAGTCATGCTTATCGTCACCTTATGTTCATATGTGCTCTTCATTGTATTCGCTACAACATCGGTCTTCGAACCCATGAGAGTGAGTGGGTCACCGGGGATCTCTACTGCAACCGTGTGTATTCTGATATTCTTTGTTACCCCTCTCATCTCGGTGGTCTTCATGGTTGTGGCGCATAGGGAAAGAAAGAGTAACTTGACTAGTGTTTTAGATCCGTACTACGCTGCCATATTGCCATTGATTGTGGTCTCGAGCTTCATAGTCGCAATAGTAATGATGCCGCAACTTCGATTCCTCACAGATCCCAAGCTTTTCCCACTTGTTGTTACAGTATCCCTTCTAGGGATTTCGATTCCTCCTGGAGTGGTCTACATGAAGATGGCAAGGATTAATTCAGATGCAGAGAGCTCCATGCCTAGTTTCCTCAGAGACGTCACAGAATCGAGGAAAATCGGCTTGTCACCAGAAAAAAGTATTATTCACGCTACGAAGCGCCCTGGCTACGGAAGATTTTCCGAAGTCCTACGACTCATCAGGAGCCAGATGGAGTGGGGAGTATCAATTCGAAAGATATTTGCCAATGTCAAACGAAGGATTCAGACATGGCCTGTTCTCGTGAACTTCCTAATAATGGTAGAAACAATCAGAATAGGAGGTGGATCCGCAGCAGCCTTAGAGATATTAACAGAATACAGCGAAAAGCAGAAAGACGTTGATGTAAATAAGACATCCCTCCTGAGACCCTACGTGATACTGGCGTTTATATGGTGCATCCTGATCGCTTTGACGACAACAATGGTCACCCTGACAGTCTATGCTCTAACCCAAATATCCCTTCCAGGGACAGCAGCCTTACCAGTAGGAACAATGCAGGAACAGATCAACCTCTTCTCAATCGGCATAATACTACAGTGCTGGCTCTCAGGCTTCTTCGTGGGAAAAGTTAATGAAGGCACCTTCGCAGCCGGCTTCAAATATTCAGCCATGCTAGTGCTAACAGCCCACATCTCCCTCATCATATCACAAATATGCCTAAGCGGAATGTATAGTCTTGTTCCCTGAAAAAGAGAAGAAACAATGGAGTAGACAAGATGCCCACCCTTTCCATCGACACCTTCTTTGCATGCTCCCTAATGGTGCTCATAGTAGTTTCAGCTATGGCAGGTGTCTCAAAGCTATTATATCCACATTTGAACAACGTTGTAAACACAAATCTTCAAGAAAGATATGAAAGTCTTTCAAAGTATCTGCTGCTGAATGAAGGAAGACCAGGCAGTTGGGGAAGCACCTCAGAGACTCCAGTGGCCTTGGGGTTTGCGAAGGCTGAATCTGATGCTCCCTACGACTTAGATATAGACAAGGTGTCAAGACTCAACAGTGAGCATCTGGACGCAATAAGTTACGACCAAATGTTTACAATGCTCGGCATTCCTGAAGCATCTTTCAGAATTGAGGTAGAACCGGTTTTCCAAGTTGCTGTGAATCTAGCATCAATATCTGAAGCGTCAAATGAAACCGTCTACGAGTTTGAAGCTCTAACGGAGAAGGATGGAGCTCCTGTTCAAGCAGAACTGAAATCCTTCGTGATAGCAGAAGAGTATCTTGAATCAAACAATGCTCAACTTTCCAATGGAAAAACTTCCCTTAACATAACTGTTCCCAACAATGTCAGCGGACCTGCCCTAATGCTGGTTTCAGCAAGATCACTATCCGATTCAAGAGCAAACTCCTTCACTGGATACGCCTTTGAACATAATTCAACAGCCCCTCTCCCAGAAGGAAGCTTCCTGAGACTCAGTGTTCTGAATTACAGGTTAAATGCATCTCTAACATATGCTGAAACAAACTTGTCTACAGTCTACGCTCTCTCCTTCAATTATTCAGCAACCTTAACTCAAGTCTCAAGAAATAACCAGTCAGCCCTCTATGATATCCCTCATTTCCAAGATCCAGGTCCGACGCTGATTGTTGTAACAGGATGGAACTCCACAAATTTCTTCACAGAGTGGACCGTCTATCCGCAAGTACCAGCAAAAAACGGCGCGAACTTTGAAAGTTCCCTAACCCTCACTGACGTCTTCACTTACAGATACTTGGTCACCATAGACTCTGCACTGTACAAATGTGAGATATGGTTTGGAGGACCCCGAGATTGAACATGGGAAACAGAGGGCAGATAAGGATAATTGAAGCATTCTTGGCTGCACTCATCCTGTTTTCATCACTCGCTATCTCTGCAAATGTATCGGTGACCCAGAACAGCTCAAGCCGAGAAGACATGAGTCCCGCTGGATTGCAGGTTCTCATGAAGCTGGATTCAGATGGAAGTTTGGGCAGATACATAGACTCTAAGGATTGGTCCACTTTGAGAGAAGTCTTCGATCTAGCACTCCAAACCGGTGTAACCTTCAACATCACAGTCTATGATGTTGAGATGCACCCGATCAACGACGAGATCATCTCCAACGGAGGATTCAGCAGTGAAGACGTGGCTTTTGTGGAGTATATATGTGTTGGCCATGAAGATGCTTTCCATTGTTACATAGTTCATCTGTATCTGGTGGTGGCTTCATGAAGAGGTTCAGACGAAAGTCTGATGTGAATAGTTCGGGACAACTGATTATTGTAGCAGCCATGACGATAGCCATCTTGATATCCACGACAACAGTCTACGTTTATGAACTCAGCAGAAAACCATTACACACCGATGATTATCCAATTGGCAACGAGCTTATTGCAATCAGGCAAAGTACAACTAATGCAGTAGTAAGCTCACTAGGAAACATCTCACAAGGAGGAGAAAAAACGAATCTTCACGCGAATCTGAATTATCTATCGCAAATCTTTAGAAACCTCTATCAACACAGCATCTATCATTTATCCTTCACCGTGACCAACCACTCAGGATACAGTGATGGCATTCTATTGTCTTGGAACACAGAAGGTTCTGGTGTTTCAAGCGCGCATGCCAATTTCACATTGATAAGCAGTAGCTTGAAATCGCATATAGATGTCGAATACACGGTGAATACAACAACAAGTCTTCTGATCAATGGCTCATGCAGAACTGCACGCGTGCTCAATCCATTTGAAGTAGAGATGCTTGTGAATCTGAGATGCCAAGTATTTAATGACGAAGATCCTGCTCTCGCAAAAAACATGACCCTATTTCATCTAAGTTCGGGAAGTTGGACAGTTGTCAACTCATCCAACGATCTTTCCGTATTTGATTGCGGAAATGGTACATACACCATATCCTTCACCGTCATTACATCTTCAGATAACGTGCAAGTCTCAACTCACATTCGGGACCTACGCAACATATTTGCTCGAGCAAACACAACCTGCTACGAAACATAATTTTAATGCACACGCTCGTCCAATATCTGACAAGTTTAAGCCTAGACTGAAAGAGTTGGCTCGCTTTCTAGACTTTTGTAATAGTCTCGTCGGAGTGGAGACATTCCCGCATCTCTCCCCTTTTTGACAGTAGTCGAGAAATTTTTTTATGGGTTGGCTTTCTAAGGTGCTTCTAAGGTGAGGTCAAATTGAAAGAATGGAAGTGTGTAGGAGTCAAGCATCATAAGGATGTTGGCACAACAATCGAGGAATACGAGAGGAAAGGTTGGCGTTTCCACACTTATCAAACAGCTGGTATGAGAGGGGGACCAATGGCGTAAAACGTCAATCATTACCTATTGTTTGAGAAGGGCGAATGAGTGGAATAAACGACTCCTAACCCTCTCTTTCATTTTCCGGCAAGATGTGCTTCTGCTTCTATCCGAGATCCATTTACAGTGCCGAGGACTGGCTTGAACCAGCGACAGATGGAGATATCACCCGCAAAACCTTTTTTTTCAACTGACTATTCCGTCCAGTAGACCCATCCGTTTGCTACCTCGGATTTTTTCAAGACCCCTTTTCTCACTCTTCCAGCGAGAGCATTAGTAATGTTGGCCCTCTTGCTCTCAGTCGGGAGCCCTTTAGACTCTAAGGCTTTGACCACATGCTCTAGCATTCTCTTGTTGGGATGTTTGAAGAATCCCTCACGAATTAGTCCTTCAAGCGCCCGATACATCTGATAGCCCCAAGTTTGAGACCCCTTACCCTTGCGGTGTGCACTGCGCGAGAAAATCGGCCGGATACCAAACGTGTCAACAAGAGCGCTCATCTCTATATCAGATGGTCGCTTCTCGAAACGATTGGCCGCATCCAACATCTTGGGTAGAAGCTGCGTATCACCCGCTGTAATCAGAAAGCTGTCTACGAAACCCAATGACCAATGCACTGATTTATCAACTGCATCTTGTGTCTTTAACGGTTCATAGAAATACGTGTTGAACGTCTTGGAACGACTCCCCCTCGGCCGCCGAGCAATGGATTTGATGGTTTGTACTGCAACGTTGCGCTTACGGCATAACCCAACTAACTCATTGAAATCAGCTGCATAACTGGGATTCTGCATCAACATATAGTTGTACGGTAGCATTACTGTATCAAAATCAAAACGTTCCAAGCTGCGTCTGTGCATTGCTGCCACTTTGCTACCGTGGCCTGTTACGCCCAGAAACCGCACTAACCCTTTCTCACGCGCTTCAACAAGAGCCTCCAATGCCCCGTCAGGCCCCATCGCCTTTTCCCAACCTGCCGGGTTGGTCAAACCATGCATCTGCCAGAGCTCGATGCAGTCGACGCGTAGCCGTTCCAACGATCGCTTCAGATTATCCAAGGCTTCTTTGCGTGAGCGTCTACGAGTCTTGGTGGCAACAAAGAACTCATCTCGATGCTTGGCCAACCAGGGACCGATAACCTTCTCAGCGTTGCCATACATGGGCGCCGTATCGATGTGATTCACTCCATATTCTCGCAACAGCGCCAGTGTGCTATCCGCTTCTGCCTGTGTTGCTTTGTTGAGCGCCCAAGAGCCGAAGATGACGCGTGTGCTCTGATGTCCTGTACGTCCGAATTCCTGCCTCTGAATCATCTGAATGTTCCTCGTTCTACTCAAGCTGCGTTAGCTCACTTGGTGTCACCTTAACCCTTATTATGTGTTTTGGGGTGGTCGCATCTTTGCCGGTAGGAGCTTCTCCGTATCCTTGGCATCGGATTTTGTGCGCTCGGCAAAGAACAATGTTGAAGTTTAGACGTGTTTAGACAATCCATACAGAATTTTTATCTGACGCTCTTCGTCGAACCATAACATCCGGGGCGTCGACCATGAAGGAAACTAGCGCATTTTCGCCATGCCACATCACAGGGCTATTCCAGATATTTGATCAATCAACAGACGCCCTGCACGTGGGCTCCAGAGGAGCCGGCGTTTCACTAACTCACGGAGTCACAACCATCGTAAGAGTCAGACACGCCGAGAAGTCCTCTCTGCAGATCAGTGTGAATGGTAGGCGCTCAAACTCAGCAGAAGTCTCAACGCATGTTGCAAACGCTCTAATATCTCATTTTGAAGAGGCGAAGAACCTTGAGGTTACCGTCAAACATTATCTCGACCTTCCGGTAGGAGCTGGTTTTGGCACAAGCGGGGCTGCAGCCTTAAGCCTGTCCCTGGCCATGAATGATGCCTTAGACCTTGGCATGTCAAAGATTGGGGCGTCGCAGTTTGCGCATGCCGCAGAAGTGAAATGTAAAACAGGACTCGGCACCGTTATCGCTGAAACTTTCGGCGGGATGGAAATAAGAGTCAAACCAGGGGCACCGGGAATCGGCCAGATAAGACGTATACCGGTTCGGAAAGACTACTCAGTCGTCTGCATGGCCTTTGGCTCCCTATTCACAAGAACACTGCTGAGTGACAATGGGATAGGTGAACGTGTTAACACATTCGGTGGCGAGCTTGTTGACAGACTGCTAGAAAAGCCAAGCGTCGCGGATTTCATGGAAATGTCCCGCCAATTCGCCGACCAAGTAGGATTGATTCCTCAAAGAATCTCCAAGATCATTGAAGCAGCAGATAGAGCCAACTTCATCTGCAGCATGCCGATGTTTGGAAAAGCAGTGTTTACCCTAGTTGACCATGATTCTTTGGAAGAGCTGCTCAGGCTGCTTCGCAAACATAATTCAGGAGGGAGATTAATCATCAGCACTGTTGATCGTATGGGGGCACGACTATTAGCATGACGAAATTCGAGATCCCGCCGGAACATCCTAGGGCAGAATCACTTCATATTCGAGAAAAATTGATAGAGAATTTTCACAGAAAAGCGGTCGCAGAGGCAGGCCTTATAGCTCACGGCAGAGGAGAAGCGTTTGACTATCTGCTGGGCGAAACAACTACTCGACACGCTTCAGATGCTATAATGACTGCTGCATCGTCACTCCTTACAGCCGAAAGACCAGTCATCTCCGTCAATGGAAACACAGCAGCACTAGTACCCAATGAAGTAGTGCAGCTAGCTGAAATTGCGAGAGCGAAGATCGAGGTCAACCTGTTCTACAGATCCTTGGAAAGAGAGTTGGCGATAAAGGAGCTGTTGGCAAAAGCTGGCGCTCAAGAACTTCTTGGAATAGGTTTGGAAGCCTCTGCCAAAATTTCAGAGCTGGGAAGCGAAAGGAGACATGTAGACCCTAGAGGAATACTTGCGGCCGACGTCGTGATGGTGCCTTTGGAGGATGGGGACAGAACGGAAGCCCTCGTCAATATGGGCAAGAAGGTGATAGCTATAGACCTAAATCCGCTATCACGAACATCTCAGAAAGCTACTATTACGATTGTAGACAATGTTGTGAGAGCGATGCCAAGACTTGTCAAAGCGGCAACAGAGTTGGAAGGGGAAAAGGAAGTGCGCAGGAAGATCCTGCTCAACTTCGACAACACCAGAAATCTAGCCGAAACCATAACCTTAATCCAGCAAAGACTCTCAAGCCTCGCAGAAAAGGGACGATATCTAAGCTTGGAGAACGAGAGTCGTGAGTTTTGATAAGATCTTTGTCTTGGGAGCAGGTGCTATCGGCAGCGTCTATGGAGCACTTCTTTCGGAGAAAAATGATGTAACACTGATTGGAAGCAAAGGCCACGTGAATGCCATAAGTTCAAAGGGTCTTTCAATCTCCGGAGAAATCAAAGACATCCTCCAAATTGAAGTGGACACAGAGATCCGTGCAATCCCTGAAAAGACTCTGATTCTGCTTACGACAAAGGCACACGATTCAGCAAAAGCTGTCAGAAGAATAAAGAACAAACTCAGAGAAGACACCGTCATTCTTGTCTTGCAGAATGGTCTAGGCAACAAGGAAGTCGTCAGCCGCATTGTTGGCTGCGAAGCTGAGATATTAAGAGGAGTGACTGCTATGGCAGCAGAATTCTTTGAACCCGGGAAAGTCAGATTCTGGAAAGGAGAAACAACCATTGAAAAGAGTAAAGCTGCAGAAATGATCCAAGAATCTTTCATCGAAAGTGAGCTAAGTACGAAGATTTCTGAGGACATTACAAGAGACGTATGGGAGAAAGTCGTTGTGAACTGCGTGGTAAATCCCTTGTCAGCCCTTCTACGGGCAAGAGACAACGAGCTCATTACCGAGTCGCTGAGATCCATTCGACATGGAATAGTGAGAGAATGCGTAGCTGTCGGCGAAGCTGAGGAAGTGATGTTTCCACACGGTTTTGAAGAGATAGTTGACCGTAGAATCTCCAAGTATAAGAACTTCTCTTCAATGTACCAAGATTTAATCAAGAAAAAGAGAACCGAAATAGACTTTCTCAACGGGAAACTTGTCGAGCTAGCCAGAAAACATGATATACCAACGCCTCTGAATGAGGCACTTACAAGTTTCATAAAGTTCATGGGTGATAGGAATGGAGTTTCAGGATAGAATCCGCCGGAAGAAGGGCAAGCAAAAGATTGTGATGCTGACCGCCTACGATTGCCAAATGGCAAAAGTATTGGACAAGACCAACATTGACCTGATCTTAGTCGGCGACAGTCTGGGAATGGTCGTCCAAGGTCATGTCGACACCAAGAGCGTAACTATGACGGACATGATCTACCATACGAAAGCGGTTGCCAACGGGACCGAGAAGACCCCCATCATAGGCGACATGCCAATGAACAGCTACAACACCGTCAAGGACGCCTTAGAAAATGCAAGAAAGTTCTTGAAAGCTGGAGCGCACGGAGTCAAGATTGAAGGAAACAGTCCAGAAGTGGTGAGAACCTTAATAGATGCGGAAATACCAGTGATGGGACACGTGGGTATGCTTCCTCAGAAGGCCAAGATTTATCGAGTAAAAGGAAAAGAACCTGAAGAGGCTGAGGAAATATATAGAGACGCAATAAGCCTTGATGAATTAGGCGTGTTTTCGACGGTCTTAGAATGCATTCCTGAGAGTCTCGCAAGGAGGATCACCATGAACGTCGAAAACCCCACGATCGGTATAGGAGCAGGAAGATATTGTGATGGCCAAGTCCTAGTAGTAAACGATATGTTAGGGTTCGACGAGAGTTTTGCCCCTAAATTCGTGAAGAGATATGCCCATTTAGGTGAAATGGTGAAAAAGGCAGTTGCTCAATTTGTGGATGAAGTGTCCAGAGGTGCCTACCCCGACGAAGAACACACATATCACTAGATAGGAGAAGCCTCAAGATGCAGAACCAAAGATTGCCCGAAGATTCAGTTCTAAAAGAATTAGAATATAGACTTAAAGACGATTTTACCTACGCCTCAGGAAGGATAATTGGATCCATGTGTACAATCCCTCATCCCTTAGCACGAAAAGTTTACACTCGCTATCTAGAGAAGAATATAGGTGACTCAGGACTCTTTCCAGCAGTTGACAAGCTTGAAAACGAAACTGTAACCCTGATTGGAGAGTTGCTCTCCAACCCAGCGGCCTCGGGACATATAGTCACTGGGGGAACAGAAGCAAATACTCTTGCCTTATGGGCTGCAAGAAAACTATCTAAAAAGAAAAATGGTGAGGTCGTCGTACCCGCCTCTGTCCACTGCTCGTTTGACAAAGCCGCGGACATGCTAGGTCTGAAAATCATTAAAGTTAGGCTAAACAACAGATTTCAAGTCGACATAGATGCTGTGAAAGATGCATTGAATCCCAAGACTATCGCCATTGTGGGAATAGCTGGGACTACGGGTCTAGGCGTTGTAGACCCTATAGATAGACTCTCAGAAATTGCATCTGAAAACTCCATATATCTTCACGTTGATGCTGCATTCGGAGGATTTGTTCTGCCCTTTCTGAAAGAATTGGGACACAGTGTTCCTGATTTCGATTTCTCATTATCTGGAGTCAGATCAATCACTGTTGACCCTCACAAGATGGGGTTGGCTCCTATTCCGTCGGGAGGAATACTGTTCAGAGACGAAAGGCTGAGAAAAACTTTGGCTTTCAAGATCTCTTATCTTGCTGGAGGAGAGACTGAGCAGAGCACTCTAGCAGGAACGCGTTCTGGAGCTTCAGTCATCGCTGTGTGGACTTTAATGAGGCATTTCGGAAGAGATGGTTACAGAGAAACTGTGAAAAACTGCTTGCAGCTGACGTTTGACTTGGCGGAAAGAATCCGCAAGATTCATGGTCTAGACGTCGTTAGAGAACCGACTATGAATGTCATAGGAATAAAGTCAAGGGAGCTTGACATTCACAGAATAGCATTAGAACTGAGACTAAAGAAATGGGCAATCTCACTGTTCCCCCATCACATAAGAGTAGTTATCATGCCCCATGTAAAAAGACAACATATCGATCGGTTTCTACAGGATCTACAGAGTATAGTCGACAAAATCAAGAGCTGAAAAGGAGGATTTGTGCATGTCTAGTCATCCTTCCAAAGATATCGTGGGAACAGAAGGAAAAGAGCTGATAGATAAACGAATCGTTCTGTGTGTCACTGGTAGCGTGGCAGCAGTCAAATGCTCAGAGATCGCTAGAACCCTCATGCGTCATGGGGCAACGGTATTTGCAGTAATGTCACCCATGGCTCAGAAGCTGATTCATCCTTATCTGTTGGAGTGGGCCACCGGGAATCCTGTCGTAACAGAGTTGACTGGAAAGGTTGAACATGTGGCGTTGGTAGGAGAACATCCACAAAAGGCCGATCTCGTCCTTGTGGCTCCCGCTACTGCGAACACAATAAGCAAAATGGCATACGGAATAGATGATACGCCAGTAACATCCTTGGTCTCCACAGCCATCGGTTCGAAGATACGTACAGTCGTGGTTCCAGCCATGCACCAATCTATGTACAACCATCCTATACTGACTGAAAACATCAGGAAGCTGAAGAACCTTGGGATTGAGTTCGTCGGTCCAAGGATTGAGGAGGAGAAGGCAAAGATTGCTGAAACAGATGAAATCTTGGACACCGTCATCAGGATACTTTCGCCGGAACAGGATTTCTCAGAATTGAAAGTACTCGTAACTGCGGGACCCACCATCGAGCACATAGATCCTGTCCGAGTGATCACAAATAGAAGCTCCGGGAAGATGGGAGTTGCCATTGTAGAAGAAGCCTTGGCACGTGGCGCCGCAGCTACATTAGTCTATGGATTGGGAAAAGCAGATCCACCTTCGAGTGCCCGTGTGATTTCAGTTGAGACAACCGAACAGATGCGAAAGAGCGTTACCGCTGAGTTGAAGTCGAACGATTATGATGTGGCAATCGCTGTAGCTGCTCCAGCCGACTGGACAGTTGAAGAACCGCATTCATTCAAGATTCCTACGCGCAAGTTTGATTCCTTAGAGCTGAGTTTGAGGGCTACACCCAAAATCGTCGATCAGATAAAGAAGGTCAGCCCTGACACTTATCTCGTAGCCTTTCGAGCAGGATACAAGGTGCCGAAAGACAAACTGATTGAAGACGCCTATGAAAAGCTTGTAGAAGCTAATGCAGATCTTGTCGTGGCAAATGATGTAGGAAAAGAAGGCGTAGGATTTGAAACTGACACAAACGAAGTCTTCATAATAGACAAAAGCAGAAAAGTCGTTCATGTCCCGCTGTCTCTCAAGAGCGAGATTGCAAAGGAAGTCTTGAATGTCATATGCAAAAAACTCAAACAAAAATAGTCTTATACCAAACGCCCTTGTGTTAGGATGAATGGAAATGGGGAGGAAGTTCAGAACTGTGGCTGTTGGCGGTACATTCGATGAATTCCACAAGGGGCATGGAATTCTGCTCAAGAGAGCTTTTGAGATAGGCGAGGAAGTTCTGGTAGGTTTGTGCTCCGACAAGTTTGTTGAGAAAATGAAGAAACCTCATCCAACTGCATCCTACGAGAAAAGGCTTGAAGAGCTGCAGAGTTTTATGCAGGAGCGTAGTTTTCTTGAGAGGGCTAGGATTGTCCAACTGCACGACGCTTATGGAGTGACGTTATCCAGAGGCTGTGTTGAGGCCATAGTCGTGAGCGAGGAGACGGAAGCCGCTGCTATTGAGATCAATGAAAAACGAAAAGAGCTTGGGTTACCGCCGCTCCACGTAGAAGTTTTGAATATGGTTGCGTCCGAAGATCGTGTTCCCATTTCTACAACTAGGATATATAAAGGAGAAATAGATAGAGAAGGTCATCTGATCAAGAGATGATCTGAGAGGCTTTTTCTGGAAATCTAACAACGAGCCTGACAGATTCCAGAGGATAGCATATTAGAAATGTCTAGACTCTCTTGCTCTACAACTTAATCGGATAGGTGTCGCAGTGCAGAGAAAAGGCTCTGCAGAGCTTCCACTTCACTATGGCAAGGCGCCAAGATGGCTAGTAAGCCGCATGGAGAGACTTGGACAAGAGATCGTGACAATCATTGTTGACGAATACGGCACAGACGAACTCCTTAGAAGGATTTCCGACCCATTCTGGTTCCAAGCTTTAGGCTGTGTCTTGGGGTATGATTGGCATTCATCAGGCGTAACAACTGTTGTCACCGGAGTCTTGAAGCGAGCAGCAGTGCCGGAGAAACATGGATTTGCAATTTGTGGAGGCAAAGGTAAAGTTTCCAGGCAAACGCCGAAAGAAATAGCAAAGATTGGCGATAATTTCGGTTTCTCGAAGGAAGTTGTTCGACGATTGCAGTATACTAGCAGGATTAGCGCCAAAGTGGATAATGCTGGAATTCAAGCCGGATACAAACTCTATCATCACGCTTTCTTTATAGCTATCAATGGGAAATGGGCAGTTGTACAACAGGGTATGTGTCCGCAATACCGTACCGCACGACGTTTTCATTGGCTTTCAAACAACGTAAAAGACTACGTTGTTGAACCCCATGACGCCATAGTTGGGGACGTGGTTCATGAAGTCGCCTTGGACATGACTGCAAAAGGAAGCGAAGGATGCCGAAGAACATCAGTAGACATAGCCAAAGAGCCAAATGGAAAGGTCAAGAATTTGATCAGGTCGATCACACCTTCTACTCAGAAGTCGCTTGATGAGTGGATGTCAAAGACAATACATAGGTCAAGTAGAGAATATCTGTCTGACATGCTCTCCATGCCGAGAAGAATAAATTGGAAAGCTTTAAGCCAAGTCTACGAGTTTCGACCCCGCAACTATGAAGAACTACTAGCTTTCAAAGGAATAGGCCCAGCAACTGTCAGAGGTTTAGCCCTAATCGCAGAACTTATATACGGTGAGAAGCCAAGCTGGAAAGACCCTGCGAAATACTCTTTCGCATATGGAGGAAAAGATGGAGTACCCTATCCTGTTAACCGCAAAGCTATGGATAACTCCATCGAGCTTCTTAAGCAGGTGATAAACGAAGCAAAGGTGACTGACAAAGAGAAAGCGAAGTCTCTGCGCAGACTGCGGAGGTTCGTCCCAGACGACATAAGTTGACGATCTATCTTCTATGAGTTTTTCATTCAACTTTTCTTTCACAGCCTCTTCAACCTACCTAGCATCGCACCGCCAGCTTGCCAACGTAGATTTACACAGCTGACCACATTATCCATGCTGTAAACATATTGGGAGCGATTGTTTCTGGCACTGCTATTCCCGCTTCACATACGTTTAATCCATAGAGCATCCACGAGGCAAAACCAACAACAAACGCGGAAGCAGCCAGAAACGACCTTCTTTCAACCGCATAAATAGTAGAAGCAATAGCTATCAACACAAAGAAGAGAACATAGACAGCGAATATCTCATCAAATGTTGCTATAAATTGGAGAGACAAGCTGACATCGCCAAAACGATGCTCGTATATTTTGCATACATCTTGAAAACTGTAACACCATAAACAACCATAAGAAAGCCCGCTATTATCAGACCAAGGTTAAATACAGAGGCTACTTGGCTTTTAGCCGCATGGCCAAGATCGCTTAGAGCACTTGTTCGCCAGCTGAAATCCGGCGAGAAGGCTATCGATATTGCGACAGAGATGTAAGCGATCGGTGGTCCCAGAAAGCCAACTAACGAGTACGTTTTCTCATGCATGCTTCCACCTTGAATAACCGATAACCTTTCAATTTTCCAAAAGCTTGTTTCACTTTAAGTCTCCTCTCCCCATGGTTTCGAAAGATCTACTCGTCGCTAGTGTTTTAACTACCCAGCTCTGAGGATGCAGCGTGGATTTGGCGAATCCTACCCTCACACAAAAGACGGCCAACTTCAATTTGTCATCCCCCTCCAAATCGCTGATATATTGAAGCCAAGCCGCTTATCATCGACTTATAGTGAGGTAGATTCGTCGAATCCTATGATCTAAAATAGCTAATGTATGAAAAATCGGTTTTCACAATTCGGATTTCAAGATCCTGTGTTGATCAAAAATGGAATGTCGCGCAAGGGCTTGCTAGTGTTTTCAACACCCGTCTACGTGAAACAGGACTTCGAGTGCGATCTAAGGTTCCATCCACTCTTTATTTCGTTGCAGTTGGTGACTAGTAGTTGTGCTTTCATCAGTGTGCAGTTGCCGCATCCACTATTGAATTAGTGGATGTGTCGCAGTCCACTTGACTTAGTGTGGAGAACTACTTTGGAATTGTGATGTTGAAAGCGGAGGTGTGGCTACTAATCGTGATGTTCCCTTCGAAAAGTCGATGAAGTGGTCTATTTGTTTGCACTTCGAAATGGTTCGAACTGCAAACGCTTTTATCAATTGTGAATGTTATAGAGCGTGTTAGAAATGGCGCCCAAAGGGAGCAACAACGCTAGCAATGAAGATCGCTCAGGCATTAGAGATTTGAGTAGAAAACTCGATTTGATAATAAAAAGATTGGAGACCTTGGAGGCCCTAATAATGAATAGTCCTGAATATTCAGGATTGGCTCCTTACCTACGCATTAGTCGTGTAGGCGTAGGCTTGTACGGCGAACCGTTAAAAATTGCGTCACGACTAGAGACTGCTGAGAAGCATTTGCGGAAAAAATGGATTTCGCAAGATGAAATGTCCAGATGTATAGTTCAGGCCCTCGCGTTGCATGAGAAGCTGAATATATCTGCCATAACACGTCAGGTTAGGAGGATGCGAGGAAAGGCTTCACGAAGGATAGTTAGGAACAGGCTTAATCGTTTGGAAAAGGAAGGAGTAGTGAAGCGTGCTGAAGCGTATGGAACGGCATACAAACTCATTGGGTGATGAAGGTTGTGGTCACTTTTTACCATAATGGATAACAACAATGCTCAGACCCTACTAATGACGGTGAGAGATGTGACTAGTGGTATTCAACATGTTGGTGTGAACGCGTCGTCGAAGTGGAGGTCAGATCAGGTCTGTGGTATAATCATGTTGGGCAACAGTCTTCTCAATGGCCCATTTCGAAAGGCATTAATTGGTGTAGGATTAGAGTGGATGGAGGTGAAATAGAGATGATTGGAGAAGAAGACAAGCGCAAGAAGATTCATGTTGAAGATGCAGAAGAGGTCAAGGCAATCCTCGAAGTCGTGTCCAAAGAAGTGCCTGGCTTGATCAAAGGTATAATGGGGTCAGTTTTTTCTGAGCAGGCTGGAAGAGACATGGGCAAGGCTGCCGGAGCGTTCTATAAAGAACTCAAAGAAAGCGGGGTCCCTGATGAAGTCGCGGTGAAGATGACTGAAGACTACATGAAAGTCTTTACGAATCTAGGCAGTATTGTGCAGAAGTTCGGTTCAGGCAAGAAGTCCTCAGAGCTAGGGAAAGAGATTGAGAGCCAGATCAAAAAGAAGTTAGCAGAAAAAGGTTTACACGAAGATGAGGAATAGACCCGAAGCTTCTGTAGTGGTGGAAGCATGAAGATCTCAACCATCATAAAAGGAGGACTTCACCTAACAAGACTTGTGTCCAATCTGCTTTTCATCTGGCTTACTCTAGGATGGAAGGTTAGAAAAGGGAGAAAGGCCTTCGAAAAGGAGCTTTTACGAAGCGGAATGCCCAAGGAAGCTGTCAAGAGACTCGGAAACAGGTATTCTTCCGTGAAGGACGAAGTCCTAAGGCAAGTTTGGCGCTCAGTGGGCAAGTTCCGATTATAGACCTTCTCTCAAAATCTGTGTTTTCAAGGTTTAAATCATAGGAATGGTAGACAACTAGAATGAAATCTGTAATCTGATAGTTTAGGTGCAGTTTTTTGTCGCGTCAGGGACTGAAAGCATCATCACCCGAGGAGCTGAGTAGAAAGCTAGACCTGATTATGAAGAGACTTGACGTATTGGAAGCCATTGTCTTGGAAAACCCTGAATATTCCGACTTGGCTGATGCTCTACGTGTGACTAAAGCCAGTCTAGGCTTGTATGCAGATCCATTGAAGATGATAGTCAATGCAAAGACTGTCGAGCCACCTACCGAAGGTGAATCCTTTGCACGCATACAAGTCACGCTGATCCCTAAGGCACAAAAAGTGAACGTAGGGGAAGACATCGACCTAAGGCTGAGCGTGGTCAATGATGGCAAAGCACCAGCCTACCTTATGAAAGTTGAGAATCTGCCATCCAAACGCTTCGATTTGGTCACGAAGCCGAGTTACAGTGAGTTCGAAGGCACATCCCTGAACTTGAAAGGAAAGAGGATAGATCCTTCATCATCCGAAGAGGTCACTCTCACCATTCGATCTTTTGACCAAGGCACCTTCACCATAGAACCAAAAATCATGTACTTAGACGCAAGCGGACGGCAAGGACTTTGCAGACCAGAACCTGTAACTGTAGATATTTGTGAGACCATTCTACCAGGTCGTATTAGTACTGGAACAAAGGATTTGGACAATCTGCTGCTGGGGGGCATACCTGAAGGATATGCGGTCATATTGACTTCACCTTCCTGCGACGAGAAAGATCTAGTGATCGACAGATTTCTGCGAGTAGGGACAATACAAAAAGAACTCACAATTCACATCACAATAGAAGATGGTGTTCGACGCCTAGCAGAGCAGAATCAATCAACGTTCTATCTTTTTCTCTGCAACCCGCAGGCTGACAGAATAATCAAAGATCAGCCCAATGTGTTTAAACTCAAAGGTGTCGAAAACCTGACTAGCATCAGCATTGCTCTAAGTAGGGTGCTTCGGGACCTGGAGCCTGAATATTTTCCCAGAAAGGCCTGCATCAAAATAATCTCTGATGTTCTGCTGCAGCATGGTACAGTTCAAACTCGTCGGTGGCTGACTGACATGATTGCGGATCTGAAGGCGCACGGGTTCACAGTTTTAGGCGTGGTAAATCCCCAAATGCATTCTCAACGAGAAGTCCACGCAATCCTAGGGCTGTTTGATGGGGAGATTGCCATTTATGAAAAGGGGTTGAATGGGGAAGTTGAGAGGTTCTTGAAAGTGAGGAAGATGTATGGTCAAGAGTACATAGAAAATGAACTCCCCGTGAATAAACGAAGATTACAAATGAAATAGGGCAGTTATGGGGCGCGCTAAGTGTTCAGGTTCTTCAGATCAGTGTAGACTTGTGAGCAGCAGAGCGACGAGAATTTTATATCATAGTCAAGTTCACGAGCGTAGGCTATACTCTCTTCTCCGGGAAAGGCTAGAGCATCTATCCCGGCTTTTATGGCTAGGACGTCTGTCTGTGCTCGGTGTCTTCCTTTGGGGCGCATGCATCCTAAAGCAATTGGCGTTTTAGGAAACATTAGTCTGGCAGTGGCTATGGTTCTTGCTATATCTATTGGTCTTGGGGGTGCAGTCTTTTCCATGTCTGTTCCATGGATAGGCATGAAAGCAATGACAACCAGGGCAGAAGGGCGATATCTGGAGATGATCTTGAGGGCATTTCGTTCACCCTTAAGTTTCCCGTAATGAAGACCAACTATTACGTGCGGTATATATGGAATGCCTGTTTGATGCAGAGCTTTTAACGAGTCTTCATAGGCTTGAACTGTTGTGTCCAAGTTGTAGATCTCTTTTATAGTTTCGTCTGAGCCTATGATGTCTATTAGAGCAGCGTCTACTCCTGCAGTCTTTAGTTTTTTTGCAGTGTTGAGATCTAGTATTCCTGTGTGGACGATCATAGTCAGGTCTGTATCCCGTTTGATCTTTTCAATTGCGGAGATCAATCTTGAGAGGGGGACGGATCCGTCAGGTTTACATCCTCCGCTTATTAGGCAGCCAAGGGCGCCTTTTTTCTTCAGTTTTCTACACAGGTTTAACAGTTCTGAGGGTGTGGTTGCAGAGTACATGGTGTTCAGCACTTTTCCGCCGCAATGTTTGCATTTCAGAGCGCAGACGCTACCAGTTATTGAGATTGTAGGGAAGTCTGTGGGTGATGGGGAATAGTGGCTAGTTTCGCTGTACATGAAGCTTGGCACGTAGAAATGGATCTTCTTGAATCGGGATAGAAGCAGACCTTGATCTAAGATCTTCTGGATTCTATCAGAGTTGCTGGTCCAAAGAGTTTGGGGCGACAGTTGAGTCATGGATTTCTCTGAAGAAGGTCTGTGTACGCTCTCGTTAATAGTTTTCTTCTGCTTCCAGGCTTGTGATTGAAAAACCTGGAATCCTTCCCGCAAGTTGAGGAGTGCGCACGTAAATGTTACAAAAAATGACAAGAAGAAATGGATCTTCGAGTCTTTTGTCAGAGTCTCAATCATTAGCGCGCGCCGCGCGTGCGCTAAACCCTACACCAGAAGTGCCTATTAAGCCGATTCCTACTATTCCTATCACAGTTGCCCAACCAGAGTAGTATTTTCTCCCAAAATACTTCCTTCAAAAATGAAAAGAGCGGCGATTAGACACAATAAAATCCCAAATACAAACGAAACATATTCCCAACGCATTATCATACCCTCTTTCAAACTGAATCTAAACCAGTCAAAATTTAAGCCTTACGACTGCCAATAGTGTTGCCATCATAAATAGTTCTGTAGGTTTGAGAAAGTGCAGAAGACAAAAAAGGGGAAATTCATTTTGCTTTATGGTTGAATCCGTTGGTCTCTTCCAATAGTTTGTCGTATTCTTGTGCTTGCTTCTTGTTTTGGATTCTCTGAAATTCTTGGAAGGGTTTTTCGATAGTCATGGTCTTGACATATTGGCTTATTGGAATTGTAGCGCGCTCTTTTTCGCAGGTTATGCTGATTCTCTTTCCTGCTTTCCAGTCACTTCGTCGGAGGGTTCCTTATAGTAATTGCTAGTTTCTTTGATACGTCTTTATGTTTGGCTAAGGAAAACGTTATTGTCACAACCGATTTATCTGCAAGGTCTTCTGATGGTTTATATTTGAACACGTTGGGCTCTGGATGGTTTAGGTTATCAGATTTGTCTCCTGAAATTTCCCAAATGATCTTTTCATCTGGTGGGGTAGTTTCTACCTCTATGTCCAAAGGTTCTTCTCCTACCCGCAGTACCGTTGTGGGTGATGTGGGTTTTGTAATTTCCAGTGTAGGCTGTTTTACCGCCTGTCTTGCAGCCTCGACTGATTTCTGTCCAAAATAGAAAGCTGCGATAGCAGTTACTAACGTGCTGAGAGTTGTGAGGAGCTGCTGCGCGAATGCAACCTGTTGATCTGAGGGTGTACCCGCGAGTTGTCCATAGTAATGGAGAGATGTTATTGTAAAGATGATAATAAGGCTCAAAGCGATTATAGCCCTTACACTTCCTTTTGGTAGACCAAGCGCTTGTTTTGGATCACTCAGACCAAGGGCACCAATGACTACAGTCAATATGGCTAATGAAGCTATCAAACCGGCGATCCCTGCGATAACAATAAGGGTTAGAATGATTGCCATGTTGCCTCCAGTATAATAAAGCCCAGGTGAGATAATGTACATGATGGACCAAACAACCACGGCCAAGAGGATAAGTGAAACAGTTGCTGCTGGAATCACTGCCGAAAGTCGGTCTTTAATCCCCATTCTCTTGTTACCCAGTTTCATTCCCTCTAAGCGATGACTCTTGGTAGTATACTTCATTTAAGATTTTCGTGGATTTTACAGGCATCCATGAGCCCGTATGCTTTCTTCATTTTTGCATGGGCGCGCGCTCCTGTGTTCTAATGTGTAGAATTACTGGGTACATCAAACCATTTCCCTTTAAGAGGGTTGCTACGAAGTGAGATATTATATCATCTCACAAGTTTATACCATAATAATGTTTGGCACTTCGATCTTCCTTTGGATTTTCTTGCCTCGGATACCAATAATGATGGAAACGCCAATTTGTTTGCAGCATCCTCTTTTCATGTTAGAACTTCTCTCTCTATTATCGACAGCGATCGTGTGGATCATAACGTTGCCAATATTCTTATACAGTTTAATGAAGGGAAAGATAGCCAGAACCAGAAGTATCACTCAAAATTTGTTTGTAGTTTCTTTGGCACTCGCTACAATAGTTGTTGCAATATCAGGAAGCTTATTCTTCTCAAAAACCATTCTATATCTCCCTAGTCAGGTAGACGGTAGATGGGTTTCATATTATTCACCTGATCCCTTCGGACAAGTGTATGGTTTAGGTGTTCTCTTTTGTGAAGGATTATGGATAGCGTGGACGATGTTCATTGATGGTCTCTTTGCTTCTGTTCGAGGCTTTCTGACCACAATAACTAAGTAGGCTAGGAATCCATGTCACAAGCGATGATGCTGACTTATGGGTTCAGTTCCGAGTGCCTAAAGATATTCTTCCAGATGAGGCGGGTGTTTCTGACGACATGTATTCAGCGATTCCGACCCGCCTGCTGGGAACAGACTACTATGCGATAAGCTATGAGGCGCTAACGCGCGCGCTTTGGGGTAGAAAGCTCTAGATCTTGTGGAAATAATAGCGATCTGCTTGCAGATTGACTTTCCCAGTTTTTTCATCTACGATAAATTGGGCTTCAATAGCTTGACTTGGAAATGCGATTGGTCTCAGAGCACACTGTATTTCTCTATATTGCATGTGCGTCCATAAGAGTGTTCGCTATGATTCATGATTAACTGTGTGGATAATTGATCGGTCACGGTCAATCAGTAAATCTTCGATTTTTCCACAGAGAATATTGCATGGGTATCCCTTTGGAACTGTACTATCGATAATTGCTATATAGAACACAGCATCTTGACAGACTGTAACTTGTCTAACTCAATGATATTCTACTCAAAACTGTTCAACTGTACAATAGAGAACTGTTACTTTGAAGATTGCACTTTTTATGATTGCCAACACAGTGAAGAAAGATCTAAGCCCTTGTTGTGATGCCAAGCGATAAATATTGATTCGCGGTTTTTGCGAGGTTTCTGAAATTCTCCGATTTCTCAATATTTTTACCGTAAAATTTTGACGCTTCTCCATCAGTACATATGTGCGCTCCACAGACTCATGGAGGTATGTACACAGCTTATCACTGCAATATCCACAAGTTTATGGACTTGTGTACATGGAAATAAATATACCGTAAAAATTTTTGATTTTTGCAAACATTTTTGCAATGGTAACTTTTGCAAAACTATGGACAACACCATATGGTCAATATCGCGCGCTACCAGCTGGAGTTAACTCAAGCAAAAGCTTGAGTCATCTCCTGCACCATCTCCTCTTTTCCTGGCTCTCGCGTGCTTCCTTCACCATAACAAGTTGACTATGTAAAAGATTACGACTCTAAATATATTTGGCTAAACAGAGCGCTCAGTCATCTACGTGTCAAGATTGTCAGGACAGAGAAACTCGCAGATGGCATCTATTGACCGAATGTCACTTCGTCTTTCATCTCTTTTGCCAGCTCGGATAGGAGTCTCTTCTGGTGTCGGCTCAGTTGCGTGGGTGTTTTAACGATGACTCTGATGAATTGATCTCCTCTTCCCCATCCATGCAGATGTGGTATGCCTTTTTGCTTTAGTCTGAATATTGTGCCGGTTTGGGTTCCGGGGGGAATCTTGAGCCTCGCTTTTCCATCGAGGGTCGGAACTTGTATTCTTGTTCCTAGCGCTGCTTGAGGAAAACCTATGTAAGCTTCGTAGTAGAGGTCGCTTCCACTTCTTTTGAAGATTTCATGAGGTCCAACGTGCACAACGACATACACGTCTCCCTGCGGACCACCTTGAACTCCAGGCTTTCCCTCTCCCGCGAGTCTAAGGCTATAGCCTTCGTCAATGCCAGGAGGGATCTTTAGCTTTATCCTGCGAAGATGCTGAACAATTCCGGTGCCCTTGCATTTCGTGCACAGACTTTCGACGAGTACACCTTTTCCACGGCATTCTCTACACTTTTCGATTTCCGCGAAGTGCATGAAACCAAAGCTTCTTGTGTGTCGTATTTCTCCTGTCCCGTTGCATTGCGGACATTTTTCAGGACTAGTTCCAGGTTTCACTCCGCTGCCGTGGCAAGTGCCACAAGTGTCAAAGCTGGGCACGTTGATTTCTTTGTTTAAACCAAAGGCCGCCTCTTCCAAGGATATCTCAACATCGTATTTTACGTCTGCTCCCTTTCGTGGACCGTACCTGCGGGGACGTCCACCGCGAAAGAATATGTTGAAGATCGTGTCAAATCCGCCGAAGCCGAAGCCCAAGTCTCTGAAAACTCTTTCGAAGTCAGCACTTCTGAAAATGTCATCCCAAGTGTATCTGCTGCTTATCCCTTCATGGCCAAATCGGTCATACTGCATCCGTTTCTCATCGTCCGAAAGAACAGCATAGGCCTCGGATATCTCCTTGAACTTTTCCTCAGCTTCTTGTGATCTGTTTCGGTCGGGGTGGTGTTTCAACGCTAGCTTGCGATAGGCCTTCTTAATATCATTTTTAGAGGCACTTCTGGACACGTTGAGAACGTCATAATAGTCTCTCTTGTCGCTCATTCTCTATCAGCATTAAGGCTAATGGGAAAGTAGTGTCACTCTTTCTTGTCTTCCTTCATTTCTTCATAGTCTGCGTTTACAACTTTTTCTTTTGTGCCTTCAGCTTTTTTTTCGTTTCCTTTTTCCGCTTGTTCTGCAGCTTGCTGGTAAACGATCGTTCCAACTTCCTGCAGAACTTTTCCTAACTCCTCATTCTTAGCCTTGATCTTCTGAACATCCTTGCCGCGAAGAGTCTCTCTCAGTTCCGCGACCGCCTTATCTACTCTCTCCACTTGGTCTTTTTTAAGCTTGTCAGCTAGATCCTTCTTTGTCTTTTCAGCTGTGTAGATCAAAGAATCAGCGTTGTTGCGAATCTCAGCATCCTCTCTCCTCTTCTTGTCCTGTTCTGCAAACTGCTCTGACTCCTTTACCATGCGTTCCTTCTCCTCTTTTGAAAGTTTTGTCGAGGCCGTGATTGTTATCTTCTGCTCCTTTCCAGTAGCCATGTCCTTGGCCGAAACATTCAATATGCCGTCAGCGTCTATGTCAAAAGTCACCTCTATTTGGGGCACACCTCTAGGCGCCGGTGGTATCCCCGTCAGATTAAACATGCCAAGCGATATGTTATCTTCTGCCATGCTTCTCTCTCCTTGGAGTACATTGATGGTCACTGCAGTTTGGAAATCCGCGGCTGTTGAGAAGACTTGGCTCCTCTTCGTTGGTACAGTCGTGTTTCTCTCTATGATCTTCGTAAACACTCGCCCCAAAGTCTCGACACCTAGAGACAGAGGCGTAACATCCAGAAGTAGCAGATCTTTTACCTCGCCCGCTAATACACCACCCTGAATAGCCGCGCCTACTGCAACACATTCCATGGGGTCCACACCGCGCTCAGCGGTTTTACCCACCAAGTCCTCCACGGTTTTTCTTACAAGAGGCATTCTTGTTTGTCCGCCTATCAAAACGATCTTGTCTATGTTCTCTGATGTGAGCCTCGCATCTGATAGTGTCCTCAGTATAGGATCCCTAATCTTTTCGATGATAGGCAGGGTGAGTTGCTCAAGCTTCGCCCTGTTCAGCACGCTGTGCAAGTGTTTAGGTCCACTAGCGTTGGACGCAATAAATGGAAGGTCAATGTCCGTGGTTGTCAGCGTGGACAGCTCTATCTTTGCCTTCTCAGCGGCTTCCTTAAGTCTTCGCATGGCCATCTTATCGTCTTTCAGGTCTATGCTTGTTTCATCACTGAACTCTTTGAGGAGATGTTGGACGACGGCATCATCAAGATCGGTTCCTCCGATCTTTGTGTCACCGCTTGTGGATAATACCTCGAAGACTCCGTCGCCGAAGTCCATTATAGTGGTGTCGTTGGTTCCTCCTCCGAAGCTGAAGACCATGATCTTCATCTCTTTCTCAAGCTTGTCAAGACCGTAGGCTAGAGAAGCAGCTGTTGGCTCATTTATGATCCTCGATACTTTGAAGCCTGCAATTTCGCCGGCGTCTTTAGTGGCCTGTCTTTGGTTGTCGTTGAAATGGGCTGGAACAGTTATTACGCACTTTTTGAGTTTCTCGCCTAGAAATGCTTCGGCGTCTCTCTTAATCTTCTGCAGGATGAACGCTGAAATTTGTTGGGGTGTATACTCCTTGCCACTAATGTTCAGTTTGTAGTCCGTTCCCATTTTTCTCTTGATCTCAAACACAGTTCCCTCCGGGTTCTTGACGGCCTGCCTCTTTGCGGGTTCACCTACAAGGAGTTGACCGTCTTTCGTGAAGGCAACCACAGAAGGAAACATCTTTCCAGCTATTGTGGGACCCTCTGCGCTGGGTACTATTGTAGGCCTTCCAGCCTCCATGATAGCTGCTGCGGAATTGGTTGTTCCTAAATCTATTCCCAATATTCTCTCTCTAGATTTTTCCTTCCTCATCATTCCCACCTAGCTGCGTGGCAATCTTGACCATGCTTGGCCTGATAACCTTATCTTTAAGCATGTAACCTTTCCTGACTTCCTCAATGATTACATTTTCATTATGGTTTTTCGTTGGAACTTTCGTCACAAGTTCATGTTTTTCTGGATTGAATGCTTTTCCAACCGCCACTATTTTTGCCAGACCTTCTTCAGCAAGGGCAGTGTACATTTTCTTCAGGGTCATTTCGACACCTTCTATGAGGGCTTGTTTGTCTTCAGTCGCTCTGCCAGAACGGAGGGCTAGTTCAAGCTCGTCAATGACGTTGAGAAGGTTGACTATAAGCTTTTCTTTGCTCAATTGAGCTACCTCACGAAGGCTTTTTTCCACACGTTTCCGATAGTTCTCGAAGTCCGCCTGGAGGTAAGTCAACCGATTAAGGTATTCACTCGACTTCTCACGTTCCTGCTTCAACGCCGCCTCCAACTTCTTCAGCGTGCCAGATTCGGATCGCCTCTTTTTCTTCATCAAATCGCATCCTCCTTCAATTCGAATCCACAAGAAGATCTAATAAGGAATGCAGTTTTCAACTTTGCGCGACCATCCATCACTTCTGTACACCCCACGGAGCAAACAGGAACGCACGCGCAGTAGGACGGGAAATCGGAACAATGATCCTTTTCTCATTGAGCTGCATAGAAAAAACTCCATACTGATCGTTGGCTACATCTTCTAATTCATCGCACAATCTTAAAAAAATATCTGAGTCGCACACATCGCGCGCTAATGTTGATGGGAAAGACATAATTCCACGGTTCCAAACACAGTTCTCCTGGGAGAACTGTTAACATGTCAAGCATGCATGACTTGTCGAGTAAAGCAGGTATGCCTAGGAAGATTCGTGTCTCTTCTGGTTCCGCTGTAGTCCTAGGGCTCTCAGAAGGAATGTTGGATGCATTGCCCACAACTGCATATCTTCTGACTTACAGGCGCAGCAAGTGTGTTGCGAATTGTGGCTTTTGTCCACAGGCTAGCGGGGGCCAAGGGAGGGGCGACTTGCTTTCTAGAGTCTCTTGGCCTGTTTATCTATCAAAACTTGTGCTTGAGGGTCTAGAAAGGGCAGTTAGAGACAATAGGATTCGACGAGTTTGTCTTCAAGCTTTGAACTATTCGAGAGTATTTGGAGATCTTTTGGGATTCGTAAAGGCGATATGCGAGCATGTGGAAATTCCTGTTTCAGTCTCTTGCCAACCATTGACCCGGAGAAATATGGTCAACCTTGCCAAGGCTGGAGCCGAGAGAATAAGTATTCCTTTGGACGCAGCTACAAAGGAGATTTTTAATAGAGTCAAAGGTTCCGGGGTCGGAGGCCCTTATGTTTGGGATGAGCAGATTAGGCTGTTGGACGAGGCTGTAAGCGTCTTTGGAGAGGGCATGGTGAGTACGCACTTGATTGTAGGGCTGGGAGAGACTGAGAAGGAGATGGTAGAGATGATTCAGAGGTGTGTGGATATGGGAGTTCTTCCAGCGCTATTTGCTTTTACACCCATTTTGGGAACAGCACTTGAAAAAAACTCTCAACCGCAGGTTTCTGCGTACAGACGTGTTCAGCTTTCTAGATATCTGATTTTTCATAGAATCGCAAGATGTGATAACCTGAGTTTCGACGAGAAAGACCGCGTAAGTGATTTCGGTATCCATAAGGCCGTCCTAATCAAGAATATTCAAACAGGTGAACCCTTTCAGACTTCCGGATGCCCAGGCTGCAACCGTCCCTATTACAATGAAAAGCCAAGTGGTCCATTGTACAATCATCCAAGGTCATTAAAAGATGGAGAATTAAAGCGAATATTGAAGGAACTTGGCCTCAGCAAAGATGGTTGATAGCGTTTTCCTTACACTCAAGAAAGAAGGAATATCTCTCCTTACCAAAGATGGTTCTTCGACTTCAGAATCTTATGGTCTCGATCTCTAGCCCGATGATTAGCACACAGTATTGAGGGAATATCGACAAAATGAATAAGAGATTTTACCATATATATAGGTGAAAGGCATCCAGGAACGTCTGGTTCAGGTGTTCTAGATTGGGCAGAAGAGTCATTCTCGATATGGATCCGGGAGTGGATGATGCATTAGCCATCATGCTAGCCGTACGGTCTTCAGAGCTTGAGATCGAAGCAATAACAATAGTTGGCGGAAACGTAGAAGTAAACCGAGCCGGTATGAACGCCTTGAAAATCTTAGAACGATTATCAGGATTGAAACGAATGCCTGATGTTGCTGCGGGCATGGCTAGGCCGTTAAGAAGAAAGATATTCCAGACTGCTGAGCACATACATGGAAAGGATGGTCTTGGCGATTCAAATCTGCCTGAACCTGAACTTGTTCTGTGTCAAGAGCACGCTGTCGATCTCATAATTAGAAGAATTCTCGGCTTGAAGAATGAGAAAATCACTATTGTGGCAACAGGTCCCTTGTCGAATGTAGCCTCTGCTTTGTTGAAGAATCCTGGAGTAAAAGAGGGAATTGCGGAGATAGTGATGATGGGAGGAGCATTCGGATTCACTCCATATGGGTCTGGAAATGTGACGCCCTATGCAGAGTTCAATGTGTACAATGATCCGGAAGCTGCCAAGATTGTGCTGGAATCTGGAGTTCCAGTGACTGCAGTCGGCTTGGATGTTACCATGCAACCCTCTGCTCGGATAACCCAAAATGAGTATAAGAATATCAGATCGGCTGGGACAGAGACCGCAAAACTTGTCGAAAGAGTTACAGCGAATCGCATCAAGTCTTCCGGCTATCTATATCTGCACGATCCTATGACGGTTGCAGTAGCAGTAGATCCAACCTTGTCGTGCTTGAGAGAGGTCTTCATACATGTAGAAGTCGAAGATGAGCTAAGAAGAGGTCAGACTACTTTTCATAAAATTAGGAATACAATTCTTCCTAAGGAAGGGATGAAGAAGCCTGTAAATGTTTGTACTCATGTGTATGGAAAAGATTTCTTGGATTTGTTTATGAACAGAGTTGTCTCAAGGGATTCCTAGTTTGTTCCTCTGCTTTTTATGAAGTCTTCCAATTCCTTAGCTGTGGGTAGTGCTTGCTGAGCACCGATCTTTGTAGTGGCAAGCGCTCCTGCAAAGTTTGAATACAGTACGGCCTGCTTTAAGTCCATACCGTGACAGATTGCTACAGCCACTGCTGCACAGAAAGCATCTCCCGCACCTGTATTATCTACTGCATTGACATCGATTCCTTCGATGTAGGCTGTCTCTTCTCTTGTTGCCAATACGGCTCCTTTTTTTCCTAAAGTGATAACGACGCTTTCCACTCCTCTCTCCAAAATATCCTTGGCGACCACTTTCGCTGATGCTGAGTCTCTGACTGGCTTTCTGCCTATTGTCTGCGCTTCTTTCGCATTTGCAATCAGGACAGAGATCTTCTTCAAGAGCTCGTCTGTTAGTTGCTGAGCCGGAGCCAAATTAAGAATTACGTTGACACCTTCTTCATAGGCTGTCTCAATTGTGCATTCGACGACAGAGAGTGGTATTTCCGTCTGAACCAGCACAACATCTGAAGATTTGATGGCTTCTTCAGCTCTCTCAATGTCTTCTGTGCAACATTTCATGTCTGCTCCAGATGCAACTGCAATGACATTATTCCCTCTTTCATCGACTATTACTGCGGCGACTCCAGTATGCCTTTCCTTATCCTCTATTATGTAACGCGTGTCTATTCCGTTTTCCTTCACGCTTCTGATTAGTTCGTTGCCAAATGCGTCGGCTCCGACCCGCCCAATCATGATTACATCGGCTCCGAGTTTTGCTGCTGCCACAGCTTGATTTGCTCCTTTCCCACCAGGCGACATCAAATAAGTATTGCCCAGCACTGTTTCGCCGATTCTTGGGATTTTCTCTGTCTTGACGGTTAGATCCATGTGGAGGCTACCAACAACCACGATTCTGGGTTTGTCTTGTTTCTGTTTGGGGTAGCTGATGGAATTGTGACATTTGTAATGTCTGCTTTTCCTTATCATGCTTTGAAGCAATTTGACTCCTAGTTAGCTTTGATTGCTTTTGATTTAGAAGTATCGGTCGAGTGAGGTGTTGCGAAGAAGGTAAACGCGCTTCCGAAATCACTGGTGGGTCGATGAGATTCGAGGATTTTCACGTTCTCGCTAGACACAGATACAAGGTTACGAATCGGATTTGCCATCCTTTTGAGCTTAC
Source organism: uncultured Candidatus Bathyarchaeia archaeon (assembly GCA_964347765.1). Classification (GTDB taxonomy): domain Archaea; phylum Thermoproteota; class Bathyarchaeia; order Bathyarchaeales; family Bathycorpusculaceae; genus CAYGAG01. The sequence goes on along the minus strand of CAYGAG010000008.1, from coordinate 19,145 downwards.
GGATCCGGACCAGATTCCAACTGATTTTCTCTGTGCGCCGGCGAGAAGAAAATCTGAAAGCTGCGAACCACGCTTTCAGAGTCTGGACATAACCTTCTCATAAAATTTCAGCGATTCTGGATTGATCAAAGCATCTCTATTTGTAACTGGTCTTCTATTGAGTATGTTGGCAACTGCGCTTTCAACCTTCTTCATGTTGTAGGTGTATGGAATATCTGGTGTCTCAATGATCATTGCTGGGACATGTCTCGGCGAAGCTTCAGTTCTCAAAGCTCTTCTAATCTTGCTTTTCAACTCGTCTGTAAGACGATTTCCAGGGGTAAGCTTGACGAAGAGGATGACTCTTTGATCTCCCTTCCAGTCCTGTCCTGCGACAAGGCTATCAACGACTTGCTCGAATCTTTCGACTACATTGTAGATCTCAGCAGGACCTATCCTGACTCCCGATGGTTTCAACGTGAAATCTGATCGACCTAAGAAGGTGATGCCGCCCGTGTCGCCGTGGATGAGAATCCAATCGCCATGTCGCCAGACGCCTGGATAAACATCAAAGTAAGCATTTCTGTATCGTTCACCATCAGTATCATTCCAGAAATATAGCGGCATACTTGGTGCAGGAGCCTCACAAACCAACTCCGACTCTTCATCTACGACCGCGTTACCTTTTAAGTCGTAGGCCTTGACCTTCATTCCAAGAGCTGGGCCCTGCAATTCCCCAGCATACACTGGCTGAATAGGGGTCCCAGCTGCAAAACAACCATTTATGTCAGTACCGCCTGCAATGGAGTTGAAATGAAGATCCTCCTTAATTATCTCATAGACATATTTGAATCCGTCAGCTGACAGAGGCGAGCCTGTCTGACTTATCTCCTTCAACGAAGTCAGCTCATATTGTGCCCCTGGTTTAGCTCCTATGCCTTTGAGATAGTTGATGTAGCTTGCACTGCAGCCGAAGATGGTTATCCCCAACTCGGCTGCGAATTTCCATAAAGCTTCCCAATCTGGATACAAGGGATTGCCATCGTACAACACGACTGTCGCTCCAGTGGCCAGAGAACTTAGCAGCCAATTCCACATCATCCAACTAGGAGTTGAGATGTAGAAGATTCTGTCTTCTCGTCTCAGATCTGTATGCAATAATAACTCCTTGAGATGATTAACGAGGATTCCAGCAACTCCCTGGACCATGCATTTCGGCTTGCCAGTCGTGCCTGAAGAGAACATTATATAAACTGGGTGGTCAGCAGTCACTGGCTCGAAACGTATATCCAGCGAGTCGTCGGAAGAGGCGAAATCATCAATAAATATGGAATTGGAAATGCCACTGATATCTGGATTCTCTGCAACATAAGGGATCACAACGATCTTTTCCAGTGAAGGAACGCTTTGGGCGATCTTCTTCACTCTGTCTAGAACGTCGAAGATCTTGCCCTTGTACGGATATCCTGCAACCGTAAACAGTACTTTTGGTTCGATCTGCCCAAGACGGTCGACAACTGCTCCAGGACCCAGCTCAGTACCGCAAGAAGACCAAATGGCTCCCAGACTCGTACTGGCCAGCATAGCTACCGCCGTCTCCATTAGATTCGGCATGTATGCTGCGACGCGATCACCGGGAACCAGTCCGAACTCTCTCAAAGGCCTAGCCAACCGTGCGACTGAATTTGACAGCTTCTGATAAGACATACTTACCGATTTCATTGTCTCTCCTTTGAAGATGAATGCTGGATGACTATCCCTGAATCTTAAGAGATTCTCGGCAAAATTTATCTTGGCGCCAACAAACCATCGCGCCCCCGGAAATTTGGACAAGTCATCAACAACTGAATCATACTGCTTCGACGCTCTTATTTCAGCGAAGTCCCACACAGCACCCCAGAAATCATGAATCCTGTTGATTGACCAATTGTACAGCTTCTCATAGGAATCCAGTTCAAGGTGAAATTGCCGATTGACGAAACCGATAAACCTTGTTATGTTAGATTGCTTGATTCGTTCTTCAGAAGGCTTCCACAAAGGCTTCCTCATGTTGTTACACCAATAGTTTTTAACCCTACTAGGAAATGCGACTTATCATATTTTCCCCTGCTCCAGTGCCCTAATCAGCAACACGAAAAAAGCCTCTAAGGATATTGCATGGACGAAGGAGATCCAAGACTTGATCCTGGTCTATTTGACTTCCTTCTTGATTCTAGGCATAAGTTTAGGTTTTTGACCTGTCACTTGTTTAACGATCCGCCAGAAGTCTTCTTCAGTTAGTCCTTTCTGCATCTCTCTCATTAGCCTTTTGAGCTGATAGAAGGTCATCAGCCTCTCTCCTTTGTCTAGGCTTTCCCTTTGTCTTCGGAGTCGCCTGATAATCTCATCCATCTGCACTGGCGTTGCTTTGATCTTTGCTAGTTCCAAACGTCTCTCCACTAGTTTCCTTCCAATCTGCCTGCCTAAATAGAACGTGGTTTCCCTGCCTATCATCTTTGGCGGAAAAGGTTCATAGATTAGGCGATGAGCTAGCATACCGTGGATATGCTTCTCTGAAGCATGAGAAAAGGCGTTCTCTCCTACTATAGGCTTATGAAAAGGCATTGGAGACGCAAAACTCTTCTCGGCCTGTTGTCCCAGCCTGTACAGCTTCTTGGCATTTATGTTTGTGTCGACGCCGTAGAGAATCTCCAAGGCCATGACTACCTCCTCTAACGGAGCAAGACCTGCCCGCTCACCAAAACCAGCTATGCAGACATGTGGATAGTTTACGCCCTCTTCCATGGCTGCCAAAGTATTGGCTGTAGCTAGGCCGAAATCGTTGTGACATCTAACAGAAAAGGGAACTTCCTTCCCGATGAGTTTTGAGAGGCCTCTTCTGACACGGGAAAGAACGTAACGTATGGATAAGGGTCTCAAGAATCCTACAGTGTCCGCAATCACCAGGCGGTCGGCCCCAGCCTTCGTTGCTTCCTCAAGAATCTGCAGAATCTCTTCCAGAGGAGTACGAGAGGCATCCTCCAATACGAAGTTTACACTTAAGCCGTGCTTCTTGGCGTACTCGATACTTTCAGCAGTCTTTTGCAGGACTTCTTCTTTTCCCATCTTCAACATGAAACGTAGATTCAGACCGTTGAAAGGCGTGAAGATGGAGATCTCTCGAATGCCACATCCTAGACATGCATCGATATCGCTCTTAAGTATACGGGCTGAACTGGCAATCCTTGCATGTTCAAAACTCTCATTTGATATCCTCCTGACATTCTTCTCTTCTTCTTCAGAAAGGCCTGGAAAACCAACATTAATCACATCAATGCCGATCTTGTCTAAAATCCTTGCAAGCTTCACCTTTTCTACATAAGTCAAGACAACAGTGGGGGTCTGCTCACCCTCGTTCAGGGTCTCATCCCAGAAGAATACTTCCTTGGGAAGTTTTCGCGGTAGATTCTTCCTAAAACGGTTGTAATTCACGATTAGTCCTCTTGCTTCAAGCTTCCTAAATATAGTCTTCCTCATCCATCCGCCCTCTCAAAGGCATAATCAACAATGTATGCTGCTATTTTTGCATGCAGCAATATAAGAATTGACACACGTCACTGTTTCGAAACTGAAAACTAATGTATGACAGTGCAATATTTAGGGTCTCAATTGCGAACACTGGACGTACAAGTTAATCTTCAAATACAGAGCCTGAATCGGTAGGCTGGTAGTGATGGATTGTCCGTTGATTAGAGAAGCCAAAATTGAGGATGTTTCGTTCATTGTGGATATGATAAGATCTGGTTCCCGAGAAGGTGCATTTCATCGTGCTCCTTCTCAAACTCTTTCTACAGAAGAGCAGATGAGGGGATTCAGAAAATATGCATTCGAGGATCGACCGAATGGTTATGCAATCTTGATCTACCAAATTGGAGACGCCATCGCAGGCTACGTCGACTATCAGGTGGAGAAAGGTGTGGCGCGGATTTTGGGAATATTCGTGTACAAGACTCGCCGGAGGAGAGGTATCGGCAAGGAGCTCATGGAACGAATACTGAATGATCTGACGAAGAAAGGGTGCCACAAAGTAAGGCTTAAGGTCTTTTCAGAAAATAGGGGAGCCCTTGAGTTCTATAGAAACCTTGGTTTCTCCAGAGAAGGTTTCCTCCACAAAGATGAGGATAAGAAAGACATATTCATAGTTGGCAAGCTTCTTTGATAAGTTTCCAAGATCTATGGAAATATGATGCTGACTAAGAGGAACCAGACACAACACATCTAGAGAATATGAAGGCGGTCAATCATTTGTTCGGAATCAATCATGTGGAATCTGTTTTGAAGAATATTATTGGCAAATTCGGATCTACTGTGATAGATGTCCTTTGAGACCTTTTGCAAGAGAGAACATGACCTTTGATGAGTTTGTATCAGCACGGAACACCGTATACGGAATACGCGTGTTAGACTGTCATGACCAGGGGCAACAATCTGTAGACTAAACCGTCCAAGAAAAGAGCAAGGCCTATATCAACAATTGCTATTGCCAATGCTTTTCTCCAACCAAATTCCTTGATGCACGCGGCGATGGTGGCCAAGCAAGGAATATAGATCATCGCCACAACCGAGAACACTATCATTTGGACCGCCGTCAAGTCAGAGAGAGCCATTCCCTGTGACAGGAGGGAATTTTCCAAAAGGATAAGCGCTAGCTCTTTTCTCAGAATTCCAAAGAGCAAGAGAATACTTGCTACAGCTGGAAGTCCCAGCCATCCACTCATCAAAGGGCTTGCAGCCTCAACCACGTAGTCTATGGATCCTGACAGGACTAGGGCCTCTATGACTACGCTTCCAGCTACAATGATTGGGAGAGCCATACGTATGAAATCCTCGGTTCGATTCCATGTCTTGACTCCTATGTTTCTTATTGAAGGCTTTTTGTATGGAGGCATCTCCATTATCAAGCCCACAGGCTCGCCTGGAAGGGTTTTAAAAGCAATCCTACCTAGCGCGAACACAAGAGCTAAGTCAAATACATAGAGGGCCAGAGCTGCGGGCAACCCGACGAACCTGCCAACCAAACCTAAAATTATGACGGTTCTCGCAGCGCATGGAATCAAGACGACTACGAAGCCTGCCAGAAGACGTTCCCGTTGGGTCTCCATAATTCTGCAACCGATGCAAGCTGGAACGCTACACCCATATCCCAGAATCAAGGGGATAAAAGCCTTACCGTGTAATCCTATCCTGTGCATCAAGTTGTCCATGAGAAACGCTGCTCGCGGTAGATAGCCACTATCTTCCAACAGTGCTAGAATTACGTAGAAGGGTAAGACGTATGGTAAGGCTATAGTGATTCCGGCAACCAATCCGTCCAAAACGCCTTTGCTAACGAGTTCCACCAATACTTCAGGCAAGAATAGAGAAAGCTCCCGTTCGACAAATAGGATTATATTGTCAAAGATAAGTTCCAGTCCAGCTGACAGGAAATTCCCTCCAATGAAGATTACTGCAAAAGTGGAAGCCATGACCATTGTCATGATGGGATACCCGAAGATCTTGTGTGTAGTTAGGGCATCAAGCCTCTGATCAATGGTTATTCTTGGAGGGTTTCAACGATCGTCACTTCTCTGGCTATTTTGCTAGCGAACGCGTACCGCTCCGAGGCCATGACGACAGGTGAAGGTTCTCCATGTATCCTCTCCAACTCAGTAGCCAGGCTTGTGGCGTATTCGGCGAGTTTTTGTCCTCGTCCATAGTTTCTAAGCTTTCCTAAAACATCTTCATCCTTTTCCAGCAGCTTCAGTGCAATCCACCTAGCCGGATACGTAGCACACAGTTGAGGTAACTCAGTCTCAAGGAGTTCTTCAAGAAGCTCTACCCTTTTCTCAATCTCGACACCATATCTAAGTCTTAACGCACCAGGTTTTTTCTCTGGGTCGGCGAACGCTATAGCTGTTGAGAGCATCTCCTTTATTCCAGTTCCAGCAACTGCAACAGTAGGAAACACTGGAACACCTAACGCCTGTGAAAGTTTCATCGCATCAATCCTTCTGCCTCTCTTTGCTGCGAAGTCAACTTGATTCAGATCAACAATGATAGGAGCTTCAAGCTCCAGGAGTTGAAGCGTGAAATACAGGTTGCGTTCCAGTGCCGACGCGTCTACAACATTTACTATCACGTCTGGTTTGTGTACCGCAATATAGTCTCTGGAAACGATTTCTTCCATTGAAAAAGCTGAAAGAGAGTAGATGCCGGGGAGATCAACTATGCGGACGCTGTAGCCCTCAAAATGAAGTGTCCCTTCTGCTCTTTCCACGGTCTTTCCAGGCCAATTACCAACAATCTGGTTCAACCCTGTAAGCTGGTTGAAGATCACGCTTTTTCCGACATTGGCATTTCCGGCCAATGCTATCTCCAGACGTCGTCTAGCCATTACCTTAATCTCTCAAGGGCTGGACAAATACTCTGGAAGCGACACCTCTTCCTAAGGCAAGTGCAACTCCTCTGACCTCAACCTGCAGAGGTCCATGAAACGGGCCTTTCCGGAGAACCTTGATCTTCGCACCAGGAGTCAATCCCATTTCAGCTAGTCTCCGAACAAGTCCATAGCCTCCTACAGTATAAGCCACCGCTCCTGTCTCTCCACTCCGCAGGCTTGTCAATGAAATCGCGTTCCTTTTCGAGTCATTTTCTCTTTTGGACATCCTCATCAACCTTGTGAGTTTTAATCAGGACATTCGAGGCAGACTCTAGGTCTAGTGCGCATCTTTTTCCAGCCACCTGCAATACCATACTATAATCCCGTTTCTCGAGAACGTGAATCTCTACTCCAGGTTTGATACCCTTATCCACCAGGGGTAATAGCTTGTCTCGTTTCTCATCGATTATCCTTGATACAATGACGGTTTCATCTACGTTGGCTGTCGTCAACATGTCTTCTTCATTCTGCTCGATTTCCCCTTCTTCTGAGGGCACGGGATTTCCGTGTGGGCAGTATCTGGGATAGCCAAGCCTCTTCTCAAAAAGGTTAGTCAAATCTCCGTCTAACGCGGGTTCGAGTCTGCAGGCGCTTTCATGTACTGAAGCCCAGTGAGCGTCCAAGACATCTGTGAGCATTCTCTCTGCAAGCCTGTGTCTTCTAATCACTCCTAAAGCGATCTGTTCGCCTTTCGGTGTTAGACTGATCCCTTTGTAAGGTCTATGCTCCACAAATCCTTGTTTCTTCAGATGCTGTACCGTATTTGTGACGGAGCCAGGCACAATACTCAGAGCGCTTGCCAACTCAGTTGTTCTTGCGACTCCAATTCTTTCTTGTAACCTATAAATTGCTTCAAGATATTCTTCTGCTTTGTTGGAAACTTCTTTCATTCTACAACCGCACTTACAAGGGTTACGAGAGCTCGTAATTTCTTAACCTGTGCAGGCAGGTCAGCTCATATAAGCTCTTCGACGAAACGATTCGAACGGCGTCGAAGCTTATAAGACATGACACTTGTAGACAATTACTAAGAGAATTCCCATTCAGA